>JBKHDM010000074.1:0-12917 GCA_046541355.1 Spirochaetaceae bacterium | reverse complement strand
GCCCCGGGGACGGAGGTTGCCCCGGGGACGGAGGTTGCCCCGGGGACGGAGGTTGTCCCGCGGCCCGGCCTCGCCCCGGGGACGGAGGTCGGGGCTACCTTCGGGCCGTGGGCAGCCCGACGGCGGAGGCGATCTGGTCGGCCTCGGTTACGATGATCGTCGGCTTTGCGGCCTCGATCTCCTCCCGGCTGTGATTGCCCCAGGTGACGCCGATGGTCCAGGCGCCGGCGTTATGTCCCATCTCGATGTCGAAACTCGTATCACCGATCATGACGAGGCGACCCGGGGGGACCGCGAGGCGCTCGGCTGCGAGAAACAGCATATCCGGTTCAGGCTTCTCCCGGCCGGCGTCGTCGCTGTCGATCACCGTGGCGAAGAGGTCGAAGAGGCCGAGGCTACTGAGCATTGGGTCGAGGGTGTCGTGATCCCGGCTCGAGGCGACGGCGAGGGGAACACCGGCGGCGGCGAGGCGACGTACGAGGGCGTCCATCCCGGCGATGGGCTCAACCTCGGGGAGATCGAGACTCCGAAAGATCTCCCGGTAACGGTCCGCGGCGGCGAGGCTCTCGATTCCCCCAAGGCCCGTGAGGCGGGCAAAAGCGGTTTCCAGGGGCAGGCCGATCGTCGCGGCGATCAGACGCTCCTGAGGCGCGGTTATCGAGAGGGCGGCAAAGGTCTTTCTGAAGCAGCTCACGATAAGCGAGCGGGTGTCCGCGATCGTTCCGTCAAAATCGAAGACGATCGCTTCGGGCTTGGGCAGGAGTGCGCTCATTCACACAACAGTACACCATCGGGCTACCGAGACGAAAGCGCCTGCGGCAGTCAGAGTGGCCCCGGGGTGGGGAACCTGCTTCGGCGGGGTGTCCTTCCGCGCCTGCGGCAGTCAGAGTGGCCCCGGGGTGGGGAACCTGCTTCGGCGGGGATGGAACCCGCTTGACGATCCCCCTTCGATCTGAGTATTTTGAGGAATCAAAGTTCCGTATTAGAGGTTTAAAGATGGCACGGTTGACAGTTCACGCTACACAACGGTTCGCCCGCTTCTCGATCGTTCTGTTTGTTCTGCTTTCGCTCCTCGTCTCCTGTGGAAACGAAGGCGTTGAGGGTGAAGGTGAGGGTTCCCCGCGGCAACCCTCGGGCGCGGCGGAAGAGGCCGGGGCTGACTCGGACCGGGAGACTCCGGGGAGAACCCTCAATGAGATAGACCCGCGGGCCGACGGGACCTTTCAGATTGTCGCGACCACCACCCAGGCGGCGGACATTATTGCCCTTCTCACCGAGGGGGTGGCGGGCGTGGCGGTAACCGCGCTGATGGGCGCCGGGGTTGACCCGCATCTGTATCAACCCACCGAGGGGGATGTCGCGGCGATGAACGAGGCGGACATGATCGTCTACAGCGGCCTCAATCTCGAGGGGCAGTTCGATACAGTCTTCGAGGCGCTCCGGGATCAGGAGGTGCTCATCTACGAGCTTTCGCGGCCGGTGCGGCGCGCGGGCTTTGTGATCGGCTCCTTTGACCAGGAGCTCTCCCGCCTCGGTACCGACGATCCTCACTTCTGGTTCGATCCGCGCAACTGGCAGATCACGGTAAACGATCTCGCCGAGACCCTCGCCAGCTTCGATCCAACCGGCTCCGAGGGTTATCTGGCCAACGCGGCGGAGTACGCCGAAGGGCTCGACCTTCTCTACGACTGGGCGGACCGGGGTATGCGGAGCGTCCCGGGTGGTCTGCGATACCTGGTCACCTCTCACGACGCCTTTCAGTACTTCGGCGCCGCCTTCGGCTGGAGGATGGCCTCCATCCAGGGGATCAGTACCGAAGACGAGGCCGGGGTAGGGGATGTGCAGGAGACCGTCGCTTTCGTCATCGACAACGAGATACCCGTGCTCTTTGTGGAAAGCAGCATCCCCCCCGACACCATCGAGGCGGTTGAGGAGGCGATCGCCAGTGAGGGCGGCGAGGTACGCCTCGGCGTGCGGGAGCTCTACTCCGACGCTATGGGGGAGCCGGGCACCTTTGCCGGTACCTACGTCGGCATGATCGCCGAGAATGTCCTTACTATCCTCCAGTCCTACCGGTGCGCAGGGGTGGATGTCGAAATACCTCAGTGGCCCGACGGCCTCGATCCCGCCCCTCCCCGGGGGATCCTGGACGTGAGCTGCGACTGAGAGGGAGCCGTTGAGCCGTTGAGCCGTTGAGCCGTGAGGCCGGGAGCAGGTGAACCATGAAAGATGAGAGAAAGGAATCAACAAGCTCCGCCGCCGCCCTCGCCCTGGAGATCGAGGACCTCACCGTCGCCTATCAGAGCAAGCCGGCGATCTGGGACGTCGACCTCGGGGTTCCCAGAAGTGTTCTCATGGCCCTTGTGGGGCCCAACGGGGCGGGCAAGAGCACCCTCCTCAAGGCAATCCTCGGCCTCCTGCCTCGAGCCGCGGGAACTGTCGAGGTCTTCGGCAAACCATACGAGAAGTCACGCTCCCTGGTGGGGTATGTACCCCAGCGGGGGAGCGTCGACTGGGACTTTCCCACCACCGTGATCGACGTGGTCACCATGGGTCTCTACGGCCGTCTCGGTCTGTTGCGTAAGCCGGGCCGTCGGGAGCGGGAGCTTGCGATGCACGCCCTCGAGCAGGTACAGCTCCAGGAGTTCGCCCACCGACAGATCAGTCAGCTCTCCGGGGGACAGCAGCAGCGAACCTTTCTCGCCCGGGCCCTGGTTCAGGACGCGGAACTCTACCTGATGGATGAGCCCTTTGCAGCGGTTGATGCGGTGACCGAGCGCTCGATCGTGACGATTCTCAAGGAGCTCAAGGAGCGCAACAAGACGGTCCTCGTCGTCCATCACGACCTGCAGACGGTGAGGGAGTACTTTGACTGGGTGACCCTTCTCAACATCGAGGTGATCGCCGCGGGTCCCACGGAGGAGGTCTTTACCAAGGATAATCTCCGGCGCACCTACGGCGGCAGTATTGCCTCCCTCGGAGAGGTCGGGATCGGCAGGGCAGAGGGCGAAGAGCTGTGAACGACCGGCCCGCCTTTCTCACCGGGCAGATTACCGAAAAGCGGCGGAGCGCCAGGGTAATCGCGGTCGCCCTGCTGCTTTTTCTCGTTTCCGTCCCCCTTACCTCTCTGCTCCTCGGCGTGCGCTACACCTATACCCTCCGGGTTGTCGCCCTCGGAGGTGCTCTTCTCGGGGCAGTCAGTGGCGCCCTCGGCAGTTTTGCGGTCCTGCGAAAGCAGAGCCTCCTCGGGGACGCCCTCTCCCACGCCGCCCTCCCGGGGGTTGCGGTCGGCTTTCTCCTCGCGGGCCGGGAGCTCTGGGTACTCCTTGCCGGCGCCGCGGGGGCGAGTTTCCTCGGGGTCGGCTTTATCCGCCTGGTCACCGGCTACACCCGGATCAAGGAGGACGCGGCGATGGGGGTGGTTCTCGCCGGCTGGTTCGCCGCGGGCCTCGTCGGCCTCACCTACATCCAGGGTCGACCCGACGCGAGTCAGGCGGGTCTCGACACCTTTATCTTTGGTCAGGCGGCCTCGATTGTTCGGGGAGATATTCTTCTTCTTCTCGCCGTCTCGGCTGTTGTCCTCGCCCTCCTCGTGCTGTTCTGGAAGCAGTTCAAGATCATCACCTTCGACGCAGCCTTCGCCTCCGCCGGCGGTCTCAACGTCCGGTTCTGGCAGGCCCTCCTCTCAGGACTTATCGTTGTCGCCGTGGTTATGGGGTTGCAGCTCGCCGGGGTGATCCTCATGGTTGGTATGCTCATCGCACCCGGTGTCGCCGCCCGGCAATGGAGCGATCAGCTTTCCGGGATGGTGCTCCTCGCAGGGGTCTTCGGAGCTGCCGCCGGCGGTTTTGGTGCTGTCCTCAGCGCCGTCGACGCGAACCTCCCGACGGGCCCGATGATTATCGTTGTGGCAACAGCGATCGTCGCGGTCTCGGTCACCATCGCCCCCTCCCGGGGCCTGCTCTGGGAGCTCCTGCGTCGACGCTCCGACGCCCGGCGCTTTGCCGCGAGGACACTCCTCAGGGATGTGTACCACTACGCCTACGACCACGGCGGGTCCAACAGCCCGGTCCCCGAGGAGTTTCTCATCGGACTGCGGCGCCGCAACGGACGGCGCGCCCTCAGGCAGCTTCTCGCAGAGGGGTTTCTCCAGCGCATCGAGACCGGCGAGGGCAGGAGCTGGCAGCTCACCGCGAGGGGGGTAGGGGTGGCCCGGGAGGACGCCTTTAACCAGCGCCTCTGGGACATCTACCGGGAAACCGGCGCCCGCCTCGCCCTGACACCGGTCAGGGAACAGCGGGAGCGGGATATCCGGGCGGTGCTCCCGGCGGAGGAGGTGGAAATTCTCGAGGAGCTGGTCCCCGGGGACGGAGGAGAGCCGCTTGTCAGGAATTGAGCTGCTCATGATCGAGATGCTTCTCCGGTTTGTGGATGTGGAGGGGATAAACGCCTTCTTTCGGGACCCTCGGGCGACCGCCACGATCATCGGGGTCGCTATCGCCGTTGCAGGCGGGGTCCTCGGGACCTTTCTCCTCCTGCGGGGCATGGCCCTCACAAGCGACGCGATCAGCCACACCGTCCTTCTCGGCATTGTCCTCGCCTTCATGATCATGTCCGGCGTTTTTGCCATGGAGCCGGACCTCTCCTCGCCCTGGCTCATTATCGGTGCCGCCGCCGCGGGGGTTGTGACGGTGGTGCTCACCGAGGTAATCCAGGGGTCGGGGCTGATGAAGCAGGACGCGGCTCTCGGTCTGGTCTTTCCCTTTCTCTTTGCCCTGGCGGTGATATTCGTAAGCCGATACGTGGAAAACGTCCATATCGACGAGGACGCGGTGATGGTCGGGGAGATCGGCCTCGCCTGGGCGAACACCGAGAGCCACTGTATCGAGGGGTGTGAGGAGGTAACGATCACCCGTGAGGACCCCCGGGCCGAGATAAGCAGGCAGTGCGTAAACTGTGTCGCCGAGGGGATCAATCCCCGGGACCCGAGGGCGGAGTTTCGGGAGGTTTGCACCAACTGCGGCAGTTATACACCCTCCCAGGCGTGGCGGGCGGGCCTCATCTCCCGGCGACCCACCGTAGTCTTCTGGCCGAAATCTGTCACCGTTTCGACGATGACGGCGCTTCTCGCGGGGCTGTTCACGCTCCTGTTTTACAAGGAGCTCAAGGTCTCGACCTTTGATCCCGACCTCGCCCGCTCCCTGGGTATACGGACAAAGCTGCTCAACTACGGGCTTATGATTGTCGTGAGTCTCGTGGCGGTTGCCGCCTTTGACGCCGTCGGTTCGATCCTGGTAATCGCCTTTTTTATCATCCCTCCAGCCACGGCGTACCTGCTGACAAACCGTCTTTCGGTGATGCTCTTCCTCTCGGTCCTCCTCGCAACCGCCTCGGCGATCTGGGGCTATGACCTCGCCCGTGGGAGCCTTTTCGGGCTCCTCGATCTTCCGGGAAACTGGGACACCTCGATCTCCGCCTCGATGGTCCTCATGATGCTGCTGCTCTTTTTCCTCTTCCTCCTCGCGGCTCCACGCCTCGGGATCGTCGCCTCCCTCCTGCGCAGAACGAGGCAACGGGGGCAGTTCGCCGAGATGGTGCTCCTCGGCCATATCGAGCACCACCATCTGAGAGACGGTGTGTCCCGCCTCACCCTCGCCGGTGAGCTCGGTTGGAGCGAGGAACGTCTCACCGCCGTCCTCTCCCGCTCCCGGCGCCGCGGAGTTGTCACCCTCGACGACCAGGAGGTGCGCCTCACCGACCGGGGCGTGCGACTTGTTCAGAGGTTCCGGGAGACCAATCCGGCAACCCCGGCCTGAGCTCCCTCGCTTCAGGGCACAGGAGCGATCATCACGGGAATTTAACTTGCCTTTTCCCACTCACCGCTATATACATACAAACGAGTTTGTATGTAAATGAGAAGAACGAAAGAAGAAGCGTCCCAGACCCGGGAGGCGATTTTCGAGGCGGGCTTGCAGGTTTTTTCGGAGAAAGGCTTTGCAGCGGCGACGATGAGTGACGTGGCAAAAGCCGCCGGCACCACCCGGGGGGCGATCTACTGGCACTTCAGCACCAAGGAGGAGCTCTTTCGGGAGATCCTCGGTCGACTTTCGGCGGCGTATCAGACGATCCTCGAGGAGGCGCATGCGTCCCGGGAGCCCTTTCTCGAAACCTTGCGCGCTACGATCAGAAAGCTGCTGCGACGCTTCCGGGACGATACTCGGTGGAAGCAGATGCAGGAGCTTGTGATCCGATCCGCCTTTATCCGGGACGGGATGGTCCCTGCTAATCCGCGGGACCTTGTGGAGGAGCTTCCCGTCCGTGTGTTCAACGAAGCGAAGAAGCGGGGTGAGATCTGGCAGGATTGGGAGTCGGAAACCGCGGTCATGGCTATCGGAAGCGCCCTGACCGGAATATTTGTCGAGGTCGTGCAACAACAGCTCGAGCTCTCGGATCGGCAGATCGATGAGCTGTGTGACTTTATCATTCGCGGCATTGCGCCGCGACAAGGAGATAGGTGTGAAGGGTAACTGGATGGGCCGGCTGCGGGGTCTCATGGGAGGGGTGGCCATTCTTAGTGTCGCTGCTCTGGCCGGTTGTGCCGGAGGCGAGGCGGAGGCGGCTCGGAGTATCGAGGAGATCCATGAGAGCGAGGGCGTTCCGGTAACCGCCCGTCCCGCAGAGCCGACGGAGTTTCGCACATTCTTGAGTTTTACCGGAACCCTCTCGGGAGCGGAGGAGTCTACGGCTACCTCCATGCTCTCAGACGAGGTCGCCTCGGTACTCTACCAGGTCGGGGAGTTCGTCGAACAGGGCAGCCCGGTGGTGCTCTTTCCACCCGACAACCCAACCCTCAACTACGAGCAGGCCCGGGTCAGCTTTGAAAGCGCCAGACAAGCTTTTGAGCGGGTGAGCCGGCTCTACGAGGAGGAGGGGGTCTCGAGGCAGAACTTCGACGACGCCCGGACACAGTTCGAACTCGCGAGGGCAAACTGGGAGTCGGTGCAGCAGATGGCACAGGTGGCGGCGCCGATCTCCGGCTACATTACCCGGGTCAACGTCTTCGAGTCCGACAACGTTCGCCCCGGGGACCCGCTTTTTACCGTCTCCTCCTACGAGGAGCTGCGGACCACCGTCTGGCTCAGCGACCGGGAGGTCGGGATGGTTCGGGTGGCGCAGCCGGCGGTGGCCCGGTGGCAGGATCACACCCTCGAGGGGGAGGTGATCCAGGTCGACCTCTCTATGGACCAGGAACGCCGCGCCTTTGCCGCGCGGCTCCGTTTCGACAACCCGGAGCTTCGGGTGCAGAGCGGGGTGAGCGCTGATGTTGAAATCACAACCAGCCTCAGTGAGGCGCTCATCGTCTCGGAGTCTGAGGTGCGCCGGGACAGCGAGGGGGTCTACCTCTTTGTAATCGAGGATGGGACGGCACGGCGCCGACCGATAGCCACCGGCCGTCGTCAAGGACTGCTGATGGAGGTGACCGACGGACTCGAGGAGGGTGAAATGATCGTCACCCGGGGCATCGACCAGCTCGACGACGGTGCCGGGATCCGCATTATCGACGAGGAGCCGACGCTCCTCCAGCCATAGGAGAAGGATAACCGATGTTTCTCTCAAAGCTCTCCATACACCGCCCGGTGATGATGACGATGTTACTCGCCTCCCTCCTGCTGTTCGGTCTCATCGGGTTTCTCGGGCTCTCCCTCAACCTCATGCCGGAGGTTGAGATCCCCTTTGTCACGGTACAGACCGTCTATCCCGGGGCGAGCCCGGACCAGGTGGCCACCCAGATCACCCGCCTCATCGAGGACGAGGTGAGCACGGTGAGCCAGATCGATAACATCCAGTCCTACAGTCTCGACAGCGCCTCGATTATCATCCTCGAGTTTGCCCTCGACAAGGACCCGGACGTGGCGACCCAGGAGGTCAAGGATAAGGTAGACCTGATTATCAATGAGCTGCCCTCGGACGCCGAGGCGCCCCTGGTGGAGAAGGTCGACATCACCGCCCTGCCGGTGGTCAACCTCGTTCTCAGCGGCGATGTGGACCCGGTGGAGCTCAGTGAAATCGCCGAAACCAGCGTCCGGGACCAACTCTCCCGGATCGCCGGAGTAGGGCGGGTCTCGGTCTCCGGCAGCAGGGATCGGGAGATCCGGGTCGAGTTCGAAAACAGGGTGATCTATGAGAACCAGGTGAGTCTCGCCCAGGTCGGGCAGATCCTCGCCATGGCAAATCTCGACATGCCCGGGGGAAACCTCGAGACCCGGGGGCAGGACTTCTCGGTGCGCCTCGAAGGACAGTTCGCCGCCCTCGAGGACGTTGCGGATCTCGAGATACCCACCGGGGGCGGGCCAAAACGGCTCGGAAGTATAGCGACGATCCGGGACACCGGGGAGGATGTCAGAAGCAGGACGATCTTCTTTGACAACCGCTCGCAGCTGCGGGATGAGAACAGCGTTCTCATCGGCATCGTCAAGGCTCCCGAGGGAAACCCGGTGGAGATCGCCGAGGAGGTACGGGAGCTGCTTCCATCCCTCGAGCGCTCCTTGCCCGCAGGGGTGAGCCTCACTATCACAAGCGACGACTCCGAGGCGGTTGAAGGCACGGTAAACGACACCCTCTCAAACATTCTCATGGGTATCGGGCTCACCGCTCTGGTCCTCCTGCTCTTTCTCCACGACCTGCGCTCCACCCTGATCGTCGCCCTGGCAATGCCGATGTCGATCATCCCCACCTTTCTGGTGATGAACGCCTTCGGTATGTCCCTCAATCTGATGTCCCTCATGGGGATTTCCACAGCTGTCGGCGTTCTTGTCATGAACTCCGTCGTCGTGCTGGAAAACATCTTCCGGCACAAGCAGATGGGACATGACCGGATTACCGCCGCCGACCAAGGTACCGCGGAGGTTACCGTGGCGGTTATCGCCTCGACGATGACAAACATCGCCGTCTTCCTGCCGATGGCGACCATGAGCGGCATCGCCGGGCTTTTTCTCCAGGAGTTCGCCCTGGCAGTCTCCTTTGCCACGATCTTTTCGATGCTCATCTCCTTTACCCTCACCCCGATGCTCGCCTCCAAGCTCCTGCCCGAGGTGGACCGCAAAAAGCACCCTGTGGGAGACTGGCTCGAGGGCAGGATATCCGCTCTCGAACGGGGCTACGCTGTGGCGTTGGAAAAGGTGCTCCACTCCCGCCTTCGCAGCGCCCTGCTCATCGCGGCGACCCTCGTTCTCTTTGTCCTCTCCCTCGGCGGCTTTGCCCGGATACCCTTCGAGTTTCAGCCGGCCATGGATCAGGGAGACGTACGCATCGAGGTGGAGCTCGCCCCTGGAAGCGACCTCGCCCAGACAGCCTCGCTCCTCCGGGAGATCGAGGAGCGGGTTTCCGCCTATCCCGAGGTGATGACCGCGGTGACCAACCTCGGCACCCTCGGGGAGACCGACAGCGGCACGAACCTCGGTTCCATGGACGTCAAACTCATCGACAAAAGTCTCAGGCTCGGGAACACCACGGTCGCCGCCCGGATGGGTGAGGATCTCGCGGACATACCGGGCGCTCTGATCAGGGTCACCGGGGTCAGCAACAACATGGGGGGCGGCGCGCCGGTGCTCTTCTATCTCCAGGGTGACGATACCGGGGAGCTCACAGCCCTTGCCGGACGGATGCGCCGGGAGCTCCAGGAAGTGCCGGGATTGGTCAACATCGACACCTCGAGCAAGCCGGGGCGGCCTGAGTTCGTACTACTGCCGGACCGAGTCCGACTCAACGAGGCGGGGCTGACGGTGCAGGATCTCGCCATGACCATGCGGGCCGCGGTCGAGGGGATTGTGATGACCAGTTTTCGGGAAGGGGGCGAGGAGTACGATATACGGGTAACCTTGCGGGACGAGGACGTCTCGGGCTACGAGGAGATATCGAGTGTCGTTGTGCCGACCCAGGCAGGGCTTTTCCCCCTCGGACACTTTGCCGAGGTCGACCTCGCCCAGGGGGTCAACCAGATCCTCCGGGAGGACAAGATCGAGTCCATAGAGATCTCCGCGGACCTCGCCCCGGGCTACGTCCTCGGGGAGGTCAGCGCTCCGATCGAGGCAGCCTTCGACAACCTCGAGGCGCCCCCCGGCTACCGGCTCAGCTGGGGCGGAGACGCGGAGCTGCTCAACGAGACGGTGGGGGAGTTTGTATTTGTCTTTGTCCTCGCGGTAATCCTCACCTACATGCTCCTCGCCGCGATCCTCGAGCGCTTCGGACAGCCCCTGCTTATCCTCTCCACCATACCCCTCTCCCTGATCGGGGTCAGTGTCGCCTTTCTCATAACCGCTAAGACGATGAACATCGTCTCCATGCTCGCCATAGTCATGCTCGTCGGGCTGGTGGTCAACAACGCGATTCTCATCCTCGACTACGCGAACCAGCTGCGGGCAAAGGGAAAGGGTGTCCGGGAGGCGCTCCTCGAGGCGGCGCCGACCAAGCTCAAGCCGATCCTCATGGCAAACATCGCCACCATGCTCGGTATGCTGCCGATGGCTCTCGGCCTCGGCGCCTGGGGGGCGGAGATGCGCCAGCCGATGGGAATCGTCAGTATCGGCGGCCTGCTGGCGGCGACCTTTCTCTCGCTCTTTGTAATACCCGCCCTGGAAAATCTGATCGAATCCCGAAAGGGGGAGACCAGGAAAGTGGCGGCTCATGGAGGTACAGAGTGAATAAAACGGCCCGTTCACTGCTATGCTCCGCTGCCCTCGCCCTCCTCCTGATCTGCGGGCAGCCCGGGGAGATCTCCGCTCAGGGGCGGGAAATCGACCTGGCCGACTTTCTCGGCCTCGTTGAGGAGAACAGTCTCGACCTCGAGGGAGCCCGGATAGACCGACAGCTCGCGGCGGTGCAGGAGCGTCTGACCCGCAGCCGGCTCTACCCGACCATAGCAGGTCAGGCGGCGTACAATCGAAATCTCCTGGATCTGGAGCAACAGCTGCCGATCGGGGCGAGTACCGAGGACGCCGGGGGATTCTACCCCCTCATCACCCAGCCGATGGACGTCATCAGCGACAACGAGGTTAGTTTAGGCTTTTCCCTGGAGCAGCGGATCTTTGACATGAGCGTCTTTCGTGCCCTCGAGGCGAGCGAGCAGTTTACAAGCCTTACCGGCACGGCGTACGAAGTGGCGCGGCAGGGGATACTGACCGAGGCGAAGCGGCTGTTCTACCAGACCCTGCTTCTGGAAGAGGTGCTCGCGGTCCGCCGCTCCTCCGAGGAGATCGCCCTGGAGAACTTTCAGGAGACCGAGCGGCGGTTCGAAAGCGGCATCGCCTCCCGCCTCGAGGTGCTGCGCTCGGAGGTCAACTGGAAGATCACCCAGCCCGCCACTACCCAGGCGGAGCGCAACCTCCAGGTCGCCCTGCAGAACCTCAAGGACCTTGCCGGCCTCCCCCTGGAGGAGGCGATAGTGCTCACCGGGAGCCTCGAGAGCTTTCCCGAGCTGCCGGAGATCCCGGGGATCGGTGAGATCCGCTCGAGCCGCCCGGACTACCAGGTGCTGGTCAACGAGCGACGGCTGCGGGAGTTAAACGTCGACGCCCAACGCGCCGCCTTTTATCCGAGCCTCTCTGCGACCGCAACCTACGGCCTGCAGGCCGAGAGTGACCAGTTCGACTTCGGCGAGGGCAACGATACCTTCAGCGTCGGACTCGCCCTGAACATACCGCTCTTTTTCGGCGGCAGCCGCTTTGCCTCCATGGACCAGGCGCGCCTGGAGGTGGAGAAGGTGAACACCCAGGTCGCCCAGAAGGAGTCCGAGATCCTCACCGAGATCGAAACACTGCGCCTCACACTGCGGGAGGCGGGACAGCGGATCGAATCGGCACAGCAGACCCTCGCCACCGCGGAGGAGGCGTACAGCGTCACTCAGAGTTCGGTGGACAGCGGCCTGTCAACCCAACTCGAGCTGAAGGACGCCCGGGTCAGCCTCGAGTCCGCACGGCTCTCCTACCTCTCCGCGGTCTTTGACTACCTCAGCGCCTACTTCGACTTTCAGCGCGCCACCGGCCGGGGGGAGGAGCTTCCGGGGTGAGAGTGAAGCGGGGATACAAAAAGAAAGGCCCCGGAGCTTTTGCTCTCGGGGCCGTATCTCTTACCGTCTAGAACGAATGATTCTTTAGGGTATCTCTGTGAGCCCTGTAGCAGCCTCCCAGGTATCAGGAATGTAGTCGACAAACTCCGCATAGGTGGTCGGTTTCGCGGGGGCGTCGTCCCCATCTTCACCGAAATCATATTCCACGTGGGAGGAGGCGTCGTCAGCCTTGAACAGCAGCATCGGGTAGAGCGTCGAAGCGCTCAAATTATCGAAGGCTTCTGCGTAGCTGCCGTCGCTAATCCTGGTGGCGCTGAAGGTCCCGTCAAAGACGTCTTCATCGACGCCGCCCACAGGCGCCCCTTCGCTGCCCTCACCACCGTCGCCGGTCTCCGCGAGGGCGCCGCCGTAGGCTTGAGCAATGCCGAGACCGAGGCCCAATGGAGCACCGGCTGTGCCATCGAAGTTCTTCGGCGTACCGAGTACACCCCGGTAGATCTCTCCGATGTTAAAGCCTATGTCGACGGTGCTTGTCTCGGAGTCGACCATGTAGTAGGCGAGCTCGTAGACACCGCGGAAGGTCTGATCCGACGGGTTTACCACTCCATCTTCCACCTTTGCCCAGACAATCAGCTCACCGATTTTCGGATAGTTTTCAACGTAGATCAGATGTTCGTACTGAAAGGTGTCCGAGGCGGTGTTGTAGCGAAACTCCAGGAACCCGCTGTCCTCCGGAAGATCCCCTCGATAGACGAGGTTGTCCCCATCGCTGGAAATAGCGACAGATAACTCCTGCCCGAGAAGGGTGGTCGTGTAGGACTCTCCAACGGTGACGCCCGATGTGTTCGCTACA
>JBKHDM010000073.1:0-13302 GCA_046541355.1 Spirochaetaceae bacterium | reverse complement strand
GCCGTTTCCGTTACTGCTCGCCGCGTCGACGTCAATCTGCCGCTCGGCGAGGGAGGCGAGGACAGCGCCCCGGACGATCACCCCTTTCAGGATGTTTTTCTCGTCCGTGACGGCTACGGGGTTGCGGGACTCGGCGACGAGGGGAAAGATCTGCCGAATCGGCACCTCGAGCCCTACTGTGGGGACCTCATCCTTGTTGGTAATGTGCTCGAGCCACTTCTCTTCTTTCTTGGCCGCCTCTGCGGCTCGCTCAGCCGTGACGTGTCCGACGAGCTCGTGATTCTGTTTGACCACGAAAATGCCGGAGAGTCCCGCCTCTTTCATCGTGTGCAGGGCGGTCCGGGGGCCGTCCTTTACGAAGGCGACGTTTCGCGCCTTGCGCATGATGTCCTGGGCGGTGAGCACTTTGGTTATGTCGACGTTTTCCACGAATCGGGCAACGTACTCATCAGCGGGCTTTGTGAGAATCTCCTCGGACGTCCCGATCTGTACCACCTTGCCGTCTTTCATGAGGACAATCCGGTCACCCATCTTGAGCGCCTCGTCGAGGTCATGAGTAATAAAAAGAATTGTTTTCCTTACCTCGCTCTCGAGGGCGAGCAGCTCATTCTGCATGTCCGTGCGGATGAGGGGGTCGAGGGCGCTGAACGCCTCATCCATGAGCATAACGTCCGGATCGACGGCGAGGGCGCGGGCGAGACCCACCCGCTGCTTCATACCTCCCGAGAGGTTCGCCGGGTAGTAGTCTCCCCACCCCTTGAGGCCGACCTGCTCGAGAGCCGCGGTTGATTTCCGGCGCCGTTCATCAATCGGGTAGTTCTGAATCTCGAGGCCGAACTCCACGTTCTCATAGACCGTCTTGTGAGGCATGAGGGCGAAGCTCTGAAACACCATCCCGAACTTTTTACGCCGGAGCTCCCTGAGAGCGTCGGGGCCGAGAGCTGTGACATCCTCGTCGTCCACATAGACTTTCCCGAAGGTCGGCTCATGAATTCTGTTGACGCAGCGAACGAGGGTCGACTTGCCGCTTCCGGACAGCCCCATAACCACCAGGGTCTCTCCGTCGTAGACATCGAAGGTCGCGTTTGCAACACCTATCGCGCAGCCGGTCTTTGAGAGGATCTCCTCCTTGGAGTAGCCCTCGTCTACCATCTTTCGGGCTCGATCCGGCTGTTTACCGAATATCTTGTAGAGTCCCTCGATTCTTATTTTGACCTTTCGTTCTTCCATCACTCTCTCATTGTTGACGTGGACAGCCCGCCAAGATTCCACCTAAACCTACACAAACCGGTAGAAGAGGTCAAGCATAACCTTTAGAGCTGTAAATAAAAAGTTCTCGAAGTACGCAGAAATCGATTCATAAACTACATTGTCATATAGGTTTACGCCTTTTTCACGTAGCACCAATGGGTTATACCGGGCTAAAATCAGATCTATACGAAAATATTCTTATCGATGCATAACGGGGTAGCTTCTCTCAGTAATCCGTTCGTGCTATAAGATGGCATGCGAGTAGCGTGTCTCGACCTCGAAGGGGTCCTCATCCCGGAAATCTGGCTCGGCCTTGCTGAAAAGACAGGGCTCCAGGAGCTTCAGATCACCACCCGGGACATTCCTGATTTCGATAAGCTCATGCGGCGCCGGCTGGCGATCCTCGAGGAAAAGAGAATCACCATGCGGGACCTTCGGGAGGTTGTCCGGAGGATGGATCCCTTGCCGGGGGCGGTGGAGTTCATCACCACCCTCCGGGCGAAGATGCCGGTGATCATTCTCTCAGACACCTTCGAGCAGTTCGTGCCGCCCTTGATGGAGAAGCTCGGCTACCCGACGCTGTTCTGCAACACCCTCGTCCTCGACCCGGAGGAGCGGATCGTCGATTACACGCTACGACAGGGGGACGGAAAGAGACACGCCGTCCTCGCCCTGAGGAGCATGAACCTCGAGGTCTTTGCCTCCGGGGACAGCTATAACGACCTGTCCATGATAAAGGAGGCGGATCGGGGCGCGTTCTTCCGCGCTCCGGCGACGATTCTCGAGGAGGAGAGGGAGTACCCGGGTCTCGAGAGCTACGAGGAGCTCCTCGACTTTCTCCTCCAGAGATAGGGGCGTATCAACACGCTTCTGGATACCGACGAGGTTATTGGAACCTCACCTCCCCGTAAGTATACTTAACCGCGTCATATGCAGCAGGATCGTAGAAACGACTACCGCCGGAAGGCCGAGGAAATAGTCGATAAGCATCGCCTCTCCCCCGATGCCTCTGAGGAAAAGTTGATCTACGAGCTCAAGGTCCACCAGATAGAGCTGGAGATGCAGAACAGTGAGCTCCAGTCGACCCAGCAGGAACTGCTTCGGGCGAGGCGGCAGTACGAGCTGCTGTTCGAGTATGCCCCGGTCCCGTACTTCGTCTTTAACCTGGAAGGGGGGATCATCGAGGCGAACGAGGCGGGGGCGGCCCTCCTCCGGGGGGAGCGAAAACATCTCAATCGCAAACCCTTCGTCGTTTTTCTGCCCAGAGAGTTCCATGTGCCCTTCTTCAACCATCTTCGAAAGGTCTTTGCAACCGGCGAGCGGGAGCACAAGGAGATCCAGATCATCGACCGCGACGGCAGGAACCGATGGGTCCGCCTCGAGAGTCGGCGACAGGTCGACCCTCAGGGTGCGGAACAGTGTCTCACCGCGGTGAGCGATCTCTCCGAAACCCGTCAGATAAAGGAGGACCTTGCCGCCGCGAGGAGCGAGGCGCTCCGGGCCGCCGAGAGCGAACCGGTTTCTTCAAAGGCGATGCTCTACGAGGCGCGGGCGCCGATGGAGGGGATCGTCGCCGCCCTGGAGCAGATCCTCCCGGCACTTCCCGGCGGCGGGGAGGCTACAGAGAAGCTCGAGCAGCTGCGGGCGACGGCGGCCTCGGTCGTGGAGAGTCTCCGGGAGACGGCAAACAGAGATGAGGAGGAGGGACAGACCATCTTCGGCGTGGAGCAACTCCTGTCTACCCTCGAGCCGATGTTCGCCCCGAGCCTCACCGCCCGGAGAAACAGTCTGATAAGCCGGATCGACCCCGGAGGGCACCAGCGCTACATCGGCGACCTGCGGCGGATCCGGCAGGTGCTTGTTGCCCTGGTCTCCAACGCCAACAAGTTCAGCGAGGACGGAACGATTACCCTCCGAGCCGAGGAGTCCGGCCTCTCGGACCAGCTCGTGGAACTCACCATTTCGGTGGAGGACACGGGGCGGGGTATCGAGGCGGAGCGACACCGGGAGATTTTCCAGGGCACCGGGGATGGTGGTGGGGCAAGCGGCCTCGCTCTCGCCCGGCAGCTGGTGCGCCGCATTGGGGGGCAGATCTATTTCGAGAGTACTCCCGGAAGCGGGACCACCTTCTTCGTCTCCCTCCCCCTTCGGGTCGCCGAGACCTCGGAGGAGAAGCCTCCCGGAAAACGGGAGAGGGGGCCGGAGCAGAACGGGGAGTATTCGATCCTTGTGGCCGAGGACAACGCGATAAACGTTCTGGTCCTCAGAACCCTCCTCGAACGCGCCGGGTACCGAGTCGTTTGCGTCGAAAACGGACGGGAGGCGGTGGAAAAGCTCAGAGGGTACCCCTTCGACCTGGTACTCATGGACATCTCCATGCCGATCCTCGACGGTGTGCGGGCGACGGAGCAGATCAGATCCGGAGAGTCCGGCGTCCTCGACCCGACTGTTCCAGTCATCGCAATTACCGCCCACGCCATGAAGGGCGACCGGGAGAAGTTTCTCGCCGCGGGTATGAACGACTACATCGCCAAACCCTTTTCCAAGGAGGTGGTGATGGAGCGAGTGCGGGAGTTTCTCTCGTCCCGGAGGCCGGGATGAGCAGCCGGGAGGAGGAGAAGCGGCCCTTGCACATCGTTGGCATCGGTGCCTCCGCCGGGGGGTTGGAGGCGCTCGAGGCGTTTTTTGAGAACATGACGCCGACGGAGGAGCTCGCCTTTGTTGTGGTCCAGCATCTCTCCCCGGACTACAAGAGCCTGATGGGGGAGCTGCTGACCCGACACACGGCGATGGAGATCCACCAGGCGGAGGACGGCACGGAGATCCGCCCCGGCTCGATCTATCTCATTCCGCGAAAAAAGAACATGACCTGCTACAAGGGTCGACTCTTTCTCACCGATCAGGAGCAGGGACTCAACCTTCCCATCGATATCTTCTTTCGCTCCCTCGCAGACGATCAGGGGGAGCTCGCTGTCGCAGTGGTGCTGTCGGGCACCGGCAGTGACGGTACCCGGGGTATTCGCGCCATAAAGGAAGCGGGGGGCATGGTAATGGTGCAGTCCGAGGAGAGCGCGAAGTTTGACGGCATGCCCCGGAGCGCTATCTCCACAGGCATTGTCGACTTCGTCCTCCCACCGCAACGGATGCCCGAGGAGCTGGTGCGTTACCTCACCGGATCGGTGCGCATTCTCGACAGCGAGGAGGGAGACCCGGACTCCGAGCGCACCTCCCTCTCGAAGATCTTCATGCTCATAAAGCGGAGAACCGGCATCGACCTCTCCCATTACAAGGAGAATACCATCGTCCGCAGGGTGGAGCGGCGCATGGGGATTAACCAGATCGACACCCTCCGGGGGTATGTCACCTTCCTCGAGTCCTCGCCGGATGAGGTGACCACGCTTTTCAAGGAGATTCTGATCGGGGTCACCAAGTTCTTCCGGGACCCCGAGGCGTACGAGGTGGTAAAGCGGCAGGTCTTTCCGGCGATCGCCGAGGGAAAGGAGCCGGGGGAGGCGATCCGCGTCTGGGTTGCCGGCTGCTCCACCGGGGAGGAGGCGTACAGCCTCGCCATTCTCCTCGCGGAGTATGCCGAGGAGAGCGGCCTCACCTCGGAGATCAAGGTCTTTGCCACCGATATCGACCGTGACGCCCTCGAACACGGCTCCTTCGGGATCTACCCCGAGAGCATCGCCGCCGACGCGAGCCCCGAGCGCCTCGCCCGCTATTTTGTCAAGAAAGGCGAGAGCTACCAGATAAGCCAGGGGATCAGGGAGATGGTGGTCTTCGCCTACCACAACGTCTTTAAAGACCCCCCCTTTCGCAAGATCGACCTCATCAGCTGCAGGAACCTCCTCATCTATCTCCAGCCTACCTTGCAGCAGCAGGTACTCAACAACTTCCAGTTCTCCCTCACCGACCGGGGATTTCTCTTTCTCGGTTCCAGCGAGACCGTCGGCGAGCAGAGCCGCTACTACACGACGGTAGAGGGAAAGTGGAAGATTCTCCGCTTCAAGGGTGAGCACAGCCGTCGGGAGACCACCTTTTCCGCACCCGATCTCTCCTGGAAACGAAGGAGAGAGCAGGGGGAGGCTGAAAGCAATCCCCTCGAGGCCGCGGTCCACGGGGGACGGGGGGAGGAGAAGGAGAGCCTCGAACCGGTTTACGAGCGGCTCATCAGCCGCTACATGCCCCCTTCGGTGCTGGTCGACCGGAATCGGCAGGTTATTCATCTTTTCGGCAAGCTGGAGCCGTTCCTCCGCCTCCAGGCGGGGCGGGTCGACCTCAATGTACTCAAAATGGTCCACCCGGATATGGCGATCCCCCTGGGAGCCGCCCTGGAGCGGGCGTTGAAGGAGCAGCAGGATGTCGCCCTCGATCCGATCTGCCTGGAGGCGCACGGTCGGGAGGAGCCGGTGGAGTTGCGGGTGGTGCCGTTGCGAAACCGGAAGAAGGAACAGTACTTCGGGATCATCTTTTCCCCGGGGCTGCCGGTCGCGGGGGAGAGAGGCGAGGTCAGGCACATTGACATCGATGAGAGCGTCCGGCAGCGGGTGGAGGATCTGGAAACGGAGCTTCAGTCGACCAGGGAGAGCCTGCAGGCGACGATCGAGGAGCTCGAGACCTCCAACGAGGAGCTCCAGGCGACCAACGAGGAGCTCCTTTCCTCCAACGAAGAGCTGCAGAGTACCAACGAGGAGCTCCAGTCGGTGAACGAGGAGCTTATCACCGTCAACGCAGAGTACCAGAAGAAGATCGAGGAGCTCTCGCAGCTCAACGCCGATATGGATAACCTCCTCGCCGCCACGGATATCGGGACAATCTTTCTCGACAACGAGATGCGAATTCGCAAGTTTACCCCGCCGGTGGCCCGACAGGTTAACATTATCAGTCGAGACCTCGGGCGGCCGATCACCGACCTCTCTCACCGCCTCGACTACGATGAGCTCATCGAGGACATTGCCGAGGTGACGGCAGGCGGCCGGACCAAAGAGGTGGAGATCCGCGGCCGGGAGGGAGAGTGGCTCCTGGTAAAGATCATGCCCTACGCCTCGGAGCAGGGAGGAAACGAGGGGAGCGTAGTCTCGATTATCGATATCTCCCGTCGCAAACGGGCGGAGCTCGCTCAGGTGCGGGAGCACGATCTGCTGATGCGCATACTCGACGGCTCTCCCGCGGCGATCACCATGGTCGACTCCACCGGGCGGATCACCTACGCCAACCAGCGGGGCGAGGAGATACTCGGCCTGAGGCGAGGGGAGCTCGACTCTTTTGCCTACAACGATGAGCGGTTCCGGATCGAGGATCTCACCGGGGAGGCTATCCCCGACGAGGAGCTCCCCTTTCGCCGGATCCTTGCCACAGGGGAGCCGATCCACGGCTACTTTCACAGGATTCGAACAACGGACCGGCTGGTGACACTACGGATTCAGGGCAATCCGGTCTACGGCGAGGAGGGAGAGATCGAAGGAGCTGTGTTCAGCCTGGACGAGGTCGACGAGGTGGCGCAAGCAGAGGGGTGTGGGGATGGAGAGAACCGTCCGGATTCTTCTGGTTGAGGACAATCTGATAAACCAGAAGGTGATGGGGCAGATACTCTCGAAGCTGCCGGCGGTGAGCCTCGAGAGTGTCGAGAGCGGGGAGGACGCCCTCGAGCTTCTCTGTCGCGAGCGCTTCGACCTGGTGCTGATGGATCTCCAGCTCGAGGGTATGAGCGGTATCGAGGCGGTCCGGCGCATCCGAGAGCTCTCGAACTCCGCCACCCCCCGGTCGGTGGTGGTGGTAATCCTCTCGGGCTACTCCGACAGGGAGCAGCAACGCCTGGCTACCCTGGCCGGGGCCGACGGTTATATGTTGAAGCCGGTGGACACGCAGCTGCTCGCGCAGCTCATCGAACAGGTGCGCTCATCGACGATCTAGGATCTCCTGGGCCACCCGGTAGTAGTCGAGGGCGCCCTTCGACCTGATGTCGTACTGAAAGACGGTCTTTCCGAAGCCCGGCGCCTCGGCGAGGGCGTCGTTAATCCGCACCGGCCTGAGAAAGATCCCTTCCCCGAGCTCCTCTTCCACCTCTTCTATTATCTGCTGGGAGATTTCCTTTGTCCGGCCGACAAAGGTGGGGATAATTCCCTTGATCGAGAGCTCCCGGTTGTAGTGTTTGCGCACCTGTTCCACAACGTCGACGATTTCGATCATGCCCTCCATCGCAAGAAAGTGCGCCTGCATCGGAACGTACGCCTCCCGGCCTGCCACGAGGGCCTGCACCGTGAGAAGACCGGAGGTGGGGGGCGTGTCAAAGCAGAGGATCTCGAACTCCTCCTGCAGATCCTCGAGAACCTCCCGCAGCCGCCCCCGAGCGTGCCTGTCGGAAGCGTGGGTCCGCTCGTACGCCGCGAGGCGTCGGGACGCGGGGAGGATGGTCAGCCGGGGGGCGTAGGTCGGCCGCAAGGCGTTGCGGGGGGAGATCTCGCCCCGAAGCACCGCGGTCAGATCCGCCTGGAGCATCCCCTGCTCGACGCCGAGGGACATGGTCGAGTGCGCCTGGGGATCGGTGTCCACGAGGAGCACCCGGTGTCCCATGTGGGCAAAAGCTGCCGCAACGTTGACGGCGGTTGTGGTTTTACCGCATCCGCCTTTGCGGTTGGCAAAAACGATGGAGCGTTTCATGACGTGCTCTCCTGAGCGGGATTTCCCTGGGTGCTCGGCTCTGGGAGGTTCCGCCTCTGGTAGTGACTCCCTTCCACCTCTGTTCCTGCCGCCCGCGGGACAAGTCGGCAGAGGTCAACCGTAAGCCGGTGGTTCAGAAGCGTAGCCTCCACGGCGCCGGAGCAGTGCCCCGCCTCGCTTACCACCATCTCCACCCGCTCCCTCCTTCGGAGGCAGCGAAACGGTATGATTCGCTCGATGAGATCATATACCTGCTGAGCACTCTGTACGGTCACAAACGGTTACCTCGCGAGATGCAGGACAGACGCAGCGGCCTGGGGCATGCTATCATGTACCACGCCAATTGTACCACAAAGCGGGAGGCTCGACGGAGATGAAGGAAGGCGAGTCCCTCCGGGCGCTCAAGGAGCGGGCGATAGAACTCCTCCAGGCGGGGTATGCGTCGGATCGCCTCGACATGGATGAGTTCGAGCGACGCCTCGACCTGGTTACAACCGCCGAGAGCGCCCGGGCGGTAAAAGAAGTCGTAGCGGACCTTCGGCAGATCGAGGAGGCCGCAGACCCTCCGGAGCGCAGGGATGATGGAAAGGACCAGCAGATCCTCTCCATACTCTCGGAGCGTACCTTCTCCGGAGACTGGCTCGTGGGAGCCCACGCATCGTCCATCGCGGTTCTCGGTAGCACCCGCCTCGATCTGCGGGATACCGCCACGGATAAAACCGTTGTCAGCCTCCATGTTGTCGCGGTGATGGGAGAAACCCGGATCATCGTTCCTCCGGATATGCGGGTGGAAAACGACATAACCCCGATCCTCGCGGAGGTGCGCATCCAGGCCCCGAGAGCCCGTGAGACCCGGGGGCGCACCTTGCGACTCTCAGGGTTCGCGGTCATGGGAGAGGTCCGGGTCGAGGTGCGCAAATAGACTCACAGATCGAAGTTGTACTGGCTGCGCACCCGCCGCAGTTTCTGGTAGGCCACATCGTAGTTGTCCCCGGCGGTCCACGCAAAGAGGTGTCGCTCCGCCTCCGCGAGGGAGCTCTCACCTTCACCCTGACCGTTTTCACGTACGGTAATCAGCGGCTGCCTCACCAGATGTCTGATCATCTCCTCGTCGATCCCGCGGTCGAGGAGAAATCGTGCAAAGCTGATCGCCTCGAGGTCGTAGGTTGAGCCGTCCTTTCGTACCAGATGCCCCTGGGCGTCGAGGATCTGCTCAAAGGGACTCTTGGAATAGTGGAAAACCCTGCTCTCCCGGCTCCGGGAGCTGAGAAGATCTTTTTTTACAAGAGCATCAGCCATCTCGCCGACAAGCTCGTCAAAGTAGTCGAAGCCGGTGCTGATCCGAAACACCATAACCGCGATGTCGCTCTCGGCGGTGTTCTTGTGCAGGAGGGCGGGAATGTCGTAGTTGACCACAAAGTGGTCCCGCACCCGTTTGAAGGTCTGGCCGGAAACCTCGCAGAAGTCCTTTCTCGGAACCCAGGTCTGGAAGAGCTCCTCCGCGGAGCAGCCAAAGCGGCGGAGCGCCTCGAAGGAGCCGAGGACCGGCGCCTGTTGGAAGGGAATCGAAAACCACTGCTCAAAGCCGCGGCGCATACCCGGGGTGAGGGCGTCCTTTCCGTGGGTGGCAAAGTAGAGCTTGAGGGCGTAGTGGCGTTCAACCACGTGGTGGCGCATCATCCAGGAGCCGCTGAGGTTGGCCATGTAAACCAGGCTGATGCCGTTTTTGTAAGCGGGGCAGTTCTCGATGACCTTGAAGATCGTGCTCTCCACTTCCATCCCGTTGGACTCGGGCCTCAGGTAAACAAAGACATCCTGCTCGTCTACCTCTTCTGTCGGCCCGGCGTAGGGAACCAAAAGCGCGACACCCTCGTCGCCCTGTCCGCTCATGCTCCTAGGATAGGCCCGGATTCAGCAGAAAATCAATCGAGATTTCTCCCGCGGCGCAGGGAACCTGAATACCCCACTTCTCGAGCACCTCGGGATGGAGCTCTCCAAAGAGACCGAAGGGCTCGCCGCTCTCGGCTACCACCAGTCGACCCACCCGGCCGGGGATAAAGCGGCTGTCCTCTCCCTCCTCCACCCTGTAACCCGCCTGGAGGTAAAAGAGCAGGGCGGCGATGTGGGAGTAGAGGGAGTTGAAATCCTCGCCGGCGCCGGCGGTAAGAAAGCCGACGAGATCGATACTCCTCGAACCGTAGACATCACTCTCATCCACCCTGGCAACTTTACCCACCTCGAAAACCCGGTGCGGGTAGACTGCGTTTGCCGAGACGCTCTCGGCGGCGAGGAGAAAGGGAAGAATCGAGGGACGGAGGAACTCGTAGTTCTCGGACATCGGGTTGGCAATCTGAACCGTCTCGGCGAGGCGACTCTCCCACTCCTGTCGAGGGTACATTTTTTCGACGAAGTCTTTGCGAGAGCCGAGGTAGTTGAAGATCATCTCCTGGTAGCCGAGCCCTACAAAGAGACTCTTTACCTGCCGGGCGAGGCGTTCCACCTCCGAGAGGCGCCCGACGGTAAAGTCCTTCGGCGCCTCCGGCTCGAAAAGATCCATGCCGTGGCCGATCATAACATCCTCGACGATGTCCACGGGGTGGAGAAAGTCGTTCCGGTACTCCGGCGCGGTGACGGTAATCGTCTCACCCTCGACGGTCGCGCTGATCCCCATACGGGCGAGGGCGCCGGTAATCTGGCTTGCATCGAGCTCCATGCCGAGCATGCTGTTGACGAAGCCGACCGTCGTGGAGGGCGCCTCCTGAAAGTAGAACGGCGTCACCAGCTCCCTGCCGTAGGGCGTATCGTAGGGGTACTCGACGCGGACCGGATGAATGGTGAAGCCGGCGTCGGCTATGTCGCAGGCGACGATGGAACAGGTTAGCAGGAGGGAGTCGATGTCGGTACCGGTGAGCTCGATAAAGAGACGCTCGTCGCCGACCTCAACCGCCCCGAGGCGGGCACTGTTGATTATCGGGGGAAAGCTCAGGACCTCACCCTGGTTGTCGGTGAGAAAGGGCATCCTCTCCATCCCCGAGACGATCCAGCCGAACTCCTTCCCCTTCGGATGCTCCTCGATGATCTGTCGGAGACTCATCTCCCGACTCTCCTGGAGCGGAACGAATCGGGTGGTGTCCGGGTCCACCGCCGTGTAGCGGACCGGATACTCGATCAGGTCCGTGCGGTAGAGCCCCATGGCGATGGACTTTCGCTTACGGCCGTAGTTCCAGCAGAGCTTTTCCTGGGTCTGAATCAGATCCTTCAGGGTCGCCTCATCCACCCCCTTTCCGGAAACCGCAAAGCCGGCGATGTAGGGTCGCACCTCCGCGAGACCCGGGTCTACGAGGATGGTCCGCTCCTCGGTCGCCTGCAGCGAGCCGGCCCGGGAAAAAAAGTCATACCCTCGAGGCGCTCCGCCGAGATGGAGGCGCAGCTGCCTGCCGAGACCCGCGGTCGACCAGAGGTCGGGGCGGTTCGTGTCGTTGAGCTCGATCTTCATGAGCCCTTCGGCGTTTGTCGGCTCGTCAAGCTCGGCCTTTGCGGCGGTGAGGAGATTGAGAAACCGGTCTCCCTCAACCTTGCTGCCGATGTAGTGAAAGAGGCTCTGCTGATAGATTTCGATCTTAGGCATCGGTCATGCTTCTCCTGCGGAGTCGGACGTTTTCGATATCAAATGAGAAGAGCTCCCGCAGATCGTTGAGGCCGAGGTGCATGAGCGCCATACGATCTATTCCGAGACCCCAGGCGAGGACCGGCACGTCGATCCCGAGAGGCGTGGTAACCTCGGGGCGAAAGATCCCCGAGCCGCCGAGCTCGAACCAGCCGAGCACCGGGTGCTTGATGTGGACCTCCACGGAGGGCTCGGTAAAGGGGAAGTAGCCCGGGACGTAGCGGATATCCTCCGCCCCCGCAAGCTCCTCCGCGAACATCCGCAGGAAACCGAGGAGGGTGCGGAGGTTTACCTCCTCCCCGAGAACGATACCTTCGGTCTGGTAGAAGTCGGAGAGGTGGGTCGCGTCGACCTGGTCGTATCGGAAGCATCGGAGAATACCAAAGTACTTTCCCGGCACCTCCGCCCGGGGAAGGGTTTTGGCGGACATAACCGTTCCCTGGCTCCTGAGGATGAGGCGGCGGGTAAAGTCGCGGTCAAAGGAGTAGCGCCAGCCGCGACTGCCGCTTCTCCAGCCGTCCTCATGGGTCTTTGCCACCTGGGAGAGGTAGGGCTCGTCGATCTCCCGGGCGTGGGAGGGATTTTTTACGTAGTAGACGTCATGAATGTCCCGGGCCGCGTGAAACTGTGGCATAAACAGGGCGTCGGAGTTCCAGAACTCCGTCTCCACCAGGGGCCCGTCGAACTCCTGGAAACCGAGGGAGGAGAGCTTGTCTTTTACAAAGTCGAGATACTCACAGTACGGGTTGCGCCGTCCCATGACGACCCTGCCCGGAGGGAGCTGCATGTTGTAGGCGCGAAACCCGCGGTTCCGCCAGCTCCCGTCGGCGAGAAGCTCCGGACTAAGCTCGCCAATCTCGTCGCCGGTAATCCCCGCGCGCTCGAGTTCGCTCTTCGCCTCCATACCCATCGGGGTAACCTGATACTGCACATCTTCCCGCTCGAGGATCTTGAAGGCGGTGCTTCCGGCGCCCCGCTTCTTGGCGACACCGGCGATCACCCGCCGCTCCTCATCGGTGAGGGCACGCTCCTCGATCGGCCCCTTCCCGGCGCGCTCGAGGAGCTGCCGGAGCAGAGGCAGCTCCGTCGCCTTGTTCTCGTCGAGGAGCTCCACCAACTTCTCCTCGTTCATTCTGAGAACGCCCTGCTTGGAAAGCTGTCCGAAGGCGGAACCCACGTCCTTCTTCTCAAGCCCCACCTCCGCGGCGAGGTCGGACATCGGAGTCGGCCCCGCCTTTTTGAGGTGGGCGATGATTCGCTCTTCCGGAGTGCCCCCCTCGGCGTAGGTCGCTCCGAGGTCGGTGCGCTCAAAGATGGTCCGGGCACTACGATCGGTCTCCGCGATGTACCCCTTCGCGAGGAGCCAGCTTACCGCCTGATTCGCCTGGCCGGTGTTGAATCCGAGCTCACCGACCATTGTCTCCTGGGAGAAGCTGCGGCTTCCATCAAACTGTCTCAGTGTTTTTACTTCCAGGGGGTGGAGGCTGCGAAGCGTAGAGTCTGAAATCATGGGCGGAAGTATAGCAGCAACCACTCCGAAGTATCTACGACCACGTTGACCGGCCTCTCACCCCGGTTCGATCTACTGAATCAACAGGTTCGTCCAGCGATTTCAGCCCCAGGGACCGGTGTGAAGTGAGCCCATTCACGGATACCGATATCTTCCACAACAGCCCCCAAATGTCTCCTCTTGAGTAAAGCTATTCACCCACAAAAAGAAA
>JBKHDM010000072.1:0-13304 GCA_046541355.1 Spirochaetaceae bacterium | reverse complement strand
GGGTGAGGGAGCTCTCCTCCCCGGTAATACCGGAGTGGACCGGCCTCTGGTGGCGCTAGGTCGACCCCGGGGGCGCCGCTGCCCCGGTGGCGGGCGCCGTTTGCCCGGGCGGGCTGTTGCCCCGGGGGCGGGCGCCAAGCCACCGGTTACCCCGGGCGTACCGCTGCCCCGGGGGCGGGCGCCGTTTGCCCGGGCGGGCTGTTGCCCCGGGGGCGGGCGCCACGCCACCGGTGACCCCGGGGGCGGGCCGCTAATAGACGAGCTTCGTCTCTCCCCTTCCTCTCCTGATAAGCCGGCCTACCCGTTCCCGCGCCTCCTGGTAGAGAGCGGCGAGGTCCATCTCGACCCGTCCCTTCCCCTTGACCCGCCCCCCGGCGACCCAGAGGGTGTCAACGTTACCGGCGTGGGAGGAGTAGACAATCGCGCTGAGAGGGTCGTAGATCGGCTGGGTCGCCGGGTCCTCGAGATCCCAGAGTATGAGGTCCGCCGCGGCCCCCACGGCGAGCCGTCCACTACCAAATCCGAGAACCTCATGGCCCCGCATCAGGATCCTCCAGAGCTCCCGGGCCGGGAGGGTCTCACCGCTTCCGGAGCGATTTTTTGCCCAGAGTCCGAGGAGTCGCGCCTGTTCGAGGGGGCTGAGGGTGTTCGAGCTCGCCGCGCCGTCGGTGCCGATCGTTACCGGCCACCTCGACAGATCATTGAGGGGCTCACCGATCCCGGTCCCGAGCTTCTGGTAGGTCTTGGGGCAGAGCACCATCACCGGACCCCGGGCCGAGGAGCCCGGGGAACGCGCCGGACCCCGGGCCGAGGAGCCGGGAGCACCTGAACCTGCACCGGCGCAGGCCCGCTCGCTCCCACCCGCCTGGTGCGCCGCGGTGACCTGTTCTGCCGCCGCCAGGAGCGCGTGGTCCTCCTCGGTAAAGTAGACACCGTGGGCAAGAATCGTGGGCACCTCGAGGAGGCCGCTTTCGGCGATGAGGGCGAGGGGTGTTTTGCCGTGGGTCGCGAGGCTCTCCCTGAGCTGTGCTGCGGACTCGGAGACGTGGATATGAGCCCCCACGCCGAGGCGTGCCGCTCGCCCGGCTGTCTGTTTGAGCTGCTCGAGGTTGCAGGTGTAGGGGGCGTGGGGGCCGAGGCGGGTGCGGATCATTCCCTCCTTCCCGTTGAACTCCTCTATTATCTCCTGCGCGCCGTCGAGCTGTCTGTCGTACTCCCCGGCGAGGCCGAAGAGGGTGGGGGAGATGTCGAGGCGCATCCCCGCCGAAAGGCTCTCAGTGCAGATCAGGTCGGCACTGAAGTAGTGGTCCGCCGCGGCGCTGACACCGTTGGCAAAGCACTCGGCGATCCCAAGGCGGACTCCCGCCACGATATCCTCCTGCTCCATGGAACTCTCGTAGGGCCAGATCTTCCGGTTGAACCAGTCGTCTACCGAGACATCCTCGGCGATCCCCTTGAGGATGTTCATCGGCAGATGGGTGTGGAGGTTCACCAGGGAGGGTGAGAGGAAAAGTCCCGTTCCGTCGACGCTGGTCGCCTCTCCTTTGACGAGGGTATCCCCCGGCCCCTCGGGCTCCCGGCCCACCGACTCGATCACGCCGCCGGCGATGACGACCCGCTGCGCCCTGCGCACCTCCCCGCTCTCGTCGATGGTGGTAACGTTTTTAATGATACTGCGCTTCACCTCTCCCATAGACTACAGTTCCTCCAGATGGGCGATCACGTTTCTCAGATAGGGAATGAGAAACCGGGGAGGAAACTCATAGGCGAGTTCCTCGTCTACAGTCTGAAAGTCGGGGCGGTGGAGGGCGCCGTTCGTCCCCGGCAGGCCGACGATCACCGCCGGGATCCGCTGGGAGATATCCCCGACGTCCGTGGAGGCGGAGCCGAAGGCCTCGTCATCAAAGGGGATGCCGAGCTCTGAGGCGGTCTCGCCTACGAGGCGGTGGAGGGTTTCATTGGTCTTGAGGGGGAGGTAGCCGGGGCGGCGGGTCACTTCGACCTCCACCCCTATTGCCGTCGCGCACCCCTCGGCGGCCTGGATGAGCTCATCCGTCGTCCTGCCGACGGCCTCCGGGGTTGCTCCGCGGACGTAGGTTTCCACCCGGACGGTATCGGGTATAAAGCTCACCGGTTGCTCCGGAGGAAGGCGAAGCACCGGGTGAATCCGAATGTGCTCCTCCTCCCGGAAGCGCTCCCGCAGGAACGCCGCGGCCTGAAGAAAGAGGGAGCCGGCGTTCTGGGCGTTGCGACCGTTGTGGGGGGCTGCTCCGGCGTGTGCGCTCAAGCCCCGGAAGAGGAAGGCGAGCTCCTCGAACCCGTTCATCCGCCTGACGCTGTTTATCGACGGTTTCGCCGGGAGCCCTGCGGTGTGGGTGGCGATAACGGCGCGGTAGCCGTCGAGCAGCCCGCGGTGAAGCATCTCCTGCTTGCCGCTGAGGTAGGTGATGGTTCCGGCGGCCCGGATCTCCTCCCGGCGCTCGAGCTCTACGTACTCCTCCCCGGGAAAGGCGATAAAACTCACAACCTCGAGAAGATCCGGCGCACTCGAGCGCATCTCACTCGCCGTCCCGAGGAGGGCGGTGAGCTGCTGGTGGTGGCCGCACATGTGGCGGTAGCGCCCCCCACCGAGGGGCAGGGCGTCCATGTCGCTGATAAGCGCCACCTTCGGCCGGTCGGCTCCGGGCCACCGGGCGAGGAATCCGGGTATTTCACCGAACGGTTCCACCTCGAACCCCTGAGCCGTAAACCCTTCGACAAGTAGCTTCTGGGTCTTCCATTCGATAAAGCCGCCCTCCGGTGTCGCCCAGAGGCGCCGCCCGAGTTCTACGTACTTTGACATGCCTATACTCTACTGGTAACACGCTGGTGTGACACCAGTTTTTCTTGCGTATCTGTGGCAAACTCAACTACACTTTGACCAATTTCGCATAAGGGAGGTGACCAATATGCGACGTGCACTTTTGGTTGCGATGATAGCGCTGCTCGTTTCGGCCTTCGGCTTTGCCGGTGGACAGGGTGAGGCTGAGGCAGAAGGTGAGGACCAGCTTCGTGTTGTTCTCTATCTCAACGGAACGCTTGGGGACAAGTCCTTCTTCGACTCCGCCGCCCGGGGCGTGGAGCTCGCTGAGGAGCAGCTCGGCATAACCGCCCGGATTATCGAGGGTGGATACGATCCCGCCCGCTGGGAGCCCGATATTGCCCAGCTCGCCGAGGGTGACTGGGACATCATTATTGCCGGAACCTGGCAGCTCGCGGAGTTCGTTCAGACCTACGCCGCCCAGCATCCGGACAAGTACTGGTTTACCTATGACACCAGCGTCGATTACAGCCTGCCCGGCCTAGAGAACGTCTACTCGATGCTTTACAGCCAGAACGAAGGCTCCTTTGTCGTCGGTGCTCTTGCGGCGATGATTACAAACTCCGACCTGCCCCACGCCAACGATGACCCGTCCGTCGGCTTTCTCGGTGGTATGGATATTCCGGTTATCAACGACTTTCTTGTCGGCTTTCAGCAGGGGGCGGAGTACGTTGATTCGAACGTAGACGTCCGGGTTGCCTACGCCGGCGCCTTCTCCGACCCCGCCAAGGGAAAGGAGCTCTCCCTTGCGATGTATGATCAGGGTGCGGACGTTGTCTTTAACGTCGCCGGTGAGACCGGCCTCGGAGCCCTCGACGCCGCCAAGGAGCGCAGCCGCTACGCCATCGGCGTGGACTCCGACCAGTACGCGCTTTTTGCAGAGAGTGACCCTGAGAAGGCGTCGTACATTGTTACATCGATGCTCAAGAACGTTGACCTCTCAATCCTCCGGGCGATCGAGATGCACCTCGACGGCACCCTTCCCTACGGAGAGGCCGAGGTCCTCGGTATCGCCGAGGGCGGCGTTGGCGTTGCCGACAACGAGAACTTCGAGGAGGTGATCCCTGAGGAGTTCCGTGCCGAACTTTCCGAGATAGAGCAGATGATCGCCGACGGTGAGATTACCGTCGAAACGGCAATCGGCAACTAGTCTCTCTACTCTGAACCAGCGAGTGTCGGGGGATGGGCGCCGCCTGTCCCCCGGTTATGTAAGGCGGTAACTGCGCGATGAGCTATATCCTCGAGACCCAAGGACTTCTCAAGGTGTATCCCGACGGCACCGTTGCGAACAGGGATATCTCTGTAAAGGTAGAAGAGCGGACGATTCACGCCGTGGTTGGTGAGAACGGCGCAGGCAAGTCTACCCTCATGAAGATGATTTTCGGCGTCGAGGAGCCCCAGGAGGGACAGATCATATGGCGCGGCAAACCGGTGGAGATCAAGAATCCGAACCAGGCAATTGCCCTCGGGATCGGCATGGTCCACCAGCACCTGATGCTCGCGGGGGACCTGACGGTTGCGGAGAACATGGTGCTCGGTGTCGAGCCGAAAAAAAACGGTATCTTCTTTGATTCCGAAAAGATGATCACCCTGACCAGGCAGATCTCCAAAGAGAATGGCCTCGAAGTGCCGGCGGACAAGCTTATCCGGGAGCTCCCGATCGGTGTAAAACAGCGGGTGGAGATACTGAAGGCGCTGTTTCGCAACGCCGAGCTTCTCATCCTCGACGAGCCGACCGCCGTGCTCACCCCCCAGGAGACCGAGCAGCTTTTCAAGACCCTCTTCACTCTTAAGGAGCGGGGCAAGACGATTCTTTTTATCTCTCACAAGCTCAACGAGGTTAAGCAGATCGCCGATGAGGTAACGGTTATGCGGGACTCCCGGGTGGTCACCACCCGGGACGCAAAGCTCCTCACTGAGCACGATATCGCCTACCTTATGGTCGGTCGGGAAATCAAGCAGAAGCGACTGCCCCCGAGCCCGTCGATCGGCGAGGTGCGCCTCTCGGTGGAGGGGCTCAGCTATCGCGACGAGGAGGGGGTTGCCCTTCTCAAGGATGTGACCTTTGAGGTCCGGGCCGGGGAGATCCTCGGGGTCGCGGGAGTCGAGGGCAACGGCCAGACCCCGCTGATCCGTGCCCTGACCGGCCTGCTTTCGAAGTTTGAGGGGGAGATCCGGGTGAACGACCAGAGCGTTGCCGGCCTCACCCCGCGGCAGATCCGGGAGCGGGGGGTGGCCCACATCCCTGAGGACCGGATGGAAGACGGTGTGGCCGCGACTACCAACCTCGAAGAGAACTTCATCGTTGACCGGTACTACAAGCCGGGTTACTCGAAGATGGGACGACTCCTCTGGAAGGAGATCCGACAGCGGAGCAAGCAGCTCGTCGGTGAGTTCAACATCCTCGCGAGGAGCACAAAGACCGCCATCGGATCTCTGTCCGGCGGCAACATCCAGAAGGTCGTCGTGGCCAGGGAGCTCTCGAGCAACCCTGAGGTTATCGTTGCCGCCCAGCCGACCCGGGGTATCGACATTGGCAGCGCCGAGATGGTCCACAACCTTCTCAAAGATGCCCGGGATGAGGGAAAGGCGATCTTCCTCGTTTCCGCGGACCTCGAGGAGGTGCTCAAGCTCTCAACCCGGATCGTCGTCCTCTACCGCGGGGAGATTGTAGCGCATCTGGAGAACAGCGCCGAGGTAACCGCCCGGGAGCTCGGGCCGTACATGCTCGGTGTAAAAAAGGAGGCCGGTTCACGTGGAACGGTTCGTTCTTAAGAACTTCACCCTCATCAGGACCGTTATCGCCATACTCCTCGGTGTCGCGATCAGCGTGGTTCTGATCATCCTCATCAGCAGTGAGCCGGGTTACTCCCTGCGGCAGTTTTTCCTCGGACAGCTGCTCTCCCGCTCAAGGCTTGCCAACATCATCGAGAACGCCTCTCCGATGATCTTTACCGGTGTGGCGATCGCCATCGTCTTTCAGGCGAAGCAGTTTAACATCGGTGCCGAGGGCGCCTTTTATCTCAGCGCGGCGGTAGGAACCGCCTTTGCGGTCTCTACCAGTATGCCCGCGCTCCTCCATATCCCCGCGACCCTGGCGGTGGCGGCCCTGACCGGCATGCTCTACGGAGCGATCCCGGGAGTCCTCAAGGCGAAACTCGGGGCCAGTGAGCTGGTGGCGAGCATCATGATGAACTACGTCGCCTACTACTTCGGTCTCTATCTCATAAACTTCCACTTCCGGGACCTGGACGCCGGCTTTCTGGTATCCCTGCGAATGCCGGAGACCAGCCTGCTGCCCCAGATTGTCGAGGGTACCCGTATCCACCTCGGCGTCGTTTTCGCGGTTCTCACAGCCCTGGGGGGGTACTTCTTTCTCTACCACACAACTGCCGGGTACGAGCTGAGAACCACGGGAAACAACAAGAGCTTCGCCCGCTTCGGCGGGGTCAACGTGGTCAAGGTGATCATCCTTTGCCAGGTGATCGGGGGCGCGGTGGCGGGCTTCGGCGGCATGACCGAGGTGATGGGCATCCATCGCCGCTTCAGCTGGCAGATCAGCCCCGGTTACGGCTGGGACGGGGTCATAGTCGCGATTATCGGGCGCAACCATCCGCTTCTCATAATCCCGGCGGCCCTCTTTCTCTCCTACATGCGTATCGGCGGACAGGTTCTCAACCTGATGTCCGACATCCCGAGCGAGCTGGTCTCGGTAATTCAGGCTGTCATTATCATCCTCATTACCGCCAACGCCTTCCTCAGCCAGTGGAAGGACCGGATAACCATTCGAGAGGTGGCACGAGAGGAGGGGCTGAATGAGTCCGCTTCTTGAGAGTCTCTTTTCCGCGGAGTTCGGCTACGCGATCGTCCGGGTGATGACGCCCCTCCTCTTTCCGGCGATCGGCGTCGCCTTTACCGCCCTCGCCGGGACGATCAACATCGCCCTCGAGGGTATCATGCTCGTCGCAGCCTTTACCGGCGTGGCGGTGAGCGTTCTTACCGGGAGTTACTGGATCTCCCTTTTGGCGGGTATCGGCTCCGGTATCCTCATGGGATCGATCCTCGCCTACTTTCACCTGAGGCTGAAGGCGAATATTATTCTCGCCGCGGTCGCCCTCAATCTCTTTGCCGGCGGCATAACCATCTTTCTCTCCTTTCTCATTACCGGAGACAAGGGAAGCACCAGCGCCCTCAACAGCCTCGTCTTTCCGGAGATCGATATCCCCCTCATCGAGACGATCCCGATCCTCGGAACGATCCTCTCGGGACACAACGTCCTCACCTACGTGGCGATCATCTCGGTGTTCATCTTTTATCTCATCGTGTTTCGCACCCCTCTCGGCCTGCGGATCCGGGCGGTGGGCCAGAACTCCGATGCCGCGGAGTCCGTCGGCGTCAACGTAAACCGCATTCGCTGGTACGCTCTGATGCTCAGCGGCGTCTTTGGCGCCCTCGGGGGCCTCTACCTCTCCATGGGCTATGTCTCCTGGTTCAGCCGGGACATGACAGCCGGTCGCGGCTTTATCGCAATCGCCGCCTCCACCCTCGGAGGTAACCTTCCTCTCGGTACGTTTTTAGCCTCCCTCCTCTTCGGGTTTGTCAACGCCGTGGCGATCTACATCGCCACCATCGATGTGCCGAGCGAGCTGATACAGCTGATCCCCTACGCGGTAACCATTATAGCCCTGGCGGTCTACTCCTATCGGGCGAACAGAACAAAGGGGAAGGGAGACGGAAGGCTGCCGCAGCCGGATGAGGAGATTCCAAAGCCGAAAGCCGGCGGGATCTAGGGTGAGCCGTCTCCGCCGGCCCGCCGGGGAGGGCGGGTCTCCCGGGGGGGGGTCCCCCCGGGGGGGGCGGAGAAAAACACCACGGTTGCGAACAGCCCCACAGACAGCAGGAGGAGATAATGGCTACACCGGTTTTTATCGACTGTGACCCAGGACACGACGACATGATGGCGATTATGCTCGCCGCCTCTCATCCGGACCTCGAGGTCATCGGCATAACCACGGTTGCCGGTAACCAGACCGGGGCAAAGACCTACAACAACGCCGGGCGCACTCTCACCCTCATAAACCGGCTCGACATTCCTGTTGTCCGTGGAGCCGACGCTCCTCTCTGCCGCCCCCTGGTTACCGCTCCGGCGATCCACGGCAACTCGGGCCTCGACGGCGCGGACCTCCCGGACTCCCGGATCCCGGTAATCGATGAGTCCGCCCCAGCCTTTATGGCGAGGCGGATCTTCGAGCGAAAAGAGAGGGTCGTTCTTGTTCCGACAGGGCCCCTGACCAACGTTGCCCTCGCGTTGCGGACCTATCCTGCTCTTGGAGACAAGATCGAGCGGATCGTCCTCATGGGTGGAGCGGTCTACGACAGCAACATCACCCCGGCGGCGGAGTTCAACATCTACGTCGACCCCGAGGCGGCCTCGACGGTCTTCGAAAGCGGGATCCCCATCACCATGGTCGGTCTCGACGCCACGAACAAGGCGAAGATGCTCTACCCTGAGATCGAAAAGCTCGAGAAGCACTCCGGGCCGATCCACCGGATCGTCGGACCCCTGATGCGCTTTTTCGCCGACACCAACCGAGAGGTTTTCGGCTTTGACGGGGCGCCGATCCACGACGCCCTCGCCGTAGCGACTGTAATAGAGCCGGGGATTATCACCGGAGATGAGTATCGGGTCGACATCGAGACCAGCAGCGAGTTGACCCGGGGACAGACCGTGGCGGATCTCTATCGGGTCACCGGCAAGGGCGCCAACGCCCGGGTTGCAATGGGAGTGGACAGGGAGCGACTGATGCAGATGCTCTTTGAGGCGATAAAGAGACTCGAGGAGCGTCTCTGATGGAAAGGCGCCCATTTATCATAGATACCGACTGCGGTGTTGACGACGCGGTAGCGATCATGATGGCCCTGGCCGCCGAGGACGTCGAGGTTGTCGGTGTCACCGCCGTGGCAGGTAACGTTTCCATCGACCACGTTCTTGATAACCTCCACCGGCTTCTCGCCTACTTTGGACATGAGCAGCTGCCGATCTACGAGGGAGCGCACCGCTCACTCCTCGGAGAGCAGGAGCGCGCCTCGGCTATCCACGGCGAGAACGGTCTTGGAAATGTGGAGCTTCCAAAGCGTGACAAGGGTGCTCCCGGTAGCTGCGAGTCGCCGGAGATGAACGCTGCCTCAGGCCTGCGAAAGCTCCTCTACCAGTACCCCGGAGCAACAGTCGTCGCCCTAGGACCGCTCACAAACCTCGCCATAGCCTTCGCCCTCTATCCTGAGCTTGTCGACAAGATCGGTCGCCTCGTGGTTATGGGGGGAGCCCTCGACGAGGGGAATGTGACGAGATTTGCGGAGTTCAACTTCTACGCGGACCCTGAAGCGGTGCAGTGTGTCCTCAGCACTGGTATCTCTTTGGAGTTGCTCCCCTGGGACGCCTGTCTCCTCCACCGGTTCAGCCCGGAGGATATCGACGCTTTCGAGGTACCCCCAGGAAAGGCGGGAGACCTCTTCCGGAAGCTTCAGGAGCACATCTACGGCGTTACAACCCGGATGTTCGGCGCACCCTCGGTGATGCACGCAGACCCCTTTGCGATCGCCTGCGCCATCGACTCCGGGGTGGTGAGCCGAAAGATCCAGACGGGACTCCGGATGGAGCTCGGCAACAATGGGATGCGCGGCATGAGTGTGCGGGTCGAGGGCTACGGAGTCACCTGCAACCTCGACCTTCATATGGATCGCTACGGTGAGATTCTCAGGCAGATCGGCAACCTGCGATGAGCATTCGTCGGGAGCTGCCGTCGGGAGCAGCGTCGGGAGCTGCCCTGGGGCGAAAAAACTTGACAACCCGCCGCGTAGATGATTGAATGAGTCATACTACCAAAGGAAATAACCATGCAATACGCCCGTGTCGCGGCAGACGGCAGTCTCACTATACCGCCGGAGCTTGCCCGTAGTCTTGGTCTTGTTCCCGGTGCTCAGGCGAAGGTGGAGGCCGGCGAGAACACCCTCACCATTGGGCGCTCTCCGACTCATCTCGCCCGGCTTTACGTCGAGCTTACCAACAACTGCAACATAGACTGCACTACCTGCATGCGAAACATCTGGGATCTCCAGGTCGGCATGCTCTCGGAGGAGCACTTCTCGTTGATCGAGAGGGAGGTTGAAGGGATGAACCCGAAGCCGCTGCTCTTTTTCGGTGGCTTCGGCGAACCGACCTCCCATCCGCGGTTTGTTGAGTACGTACGCCGGGTCCGGGAGGCGGGGGCGGAGGTTGATCTGATCACCAACGGTACCCTCCTGACTGAGGAGCTCATAGACGAGCTGATCGGACTCGGCGTCCGGGAACTCTGGGTTTCCATCGACGGCGCGAGGCCCGAAAGCTACGCGGATGTCCGTCTCGGCGCCTCCCTGCCGAGGGTGATCAGGAATCTCGAGACCCTCAAGTTCCGAAAAATGCGCCTCGGCAGCCTGCGACCCGCCCTCGGCGTCGCATTCGTAGCGATGGACCGCAACATCGGCGATCTGCCGAAGGTGATCGAACTCGGCCTGAAACTCGAGGCGCAGCGGTTCTCTATCAGCAATGTTCTCGCCCACGACGAAAAGATGACCGGCGAGACCCTCTACGATGAGGCGCTCAGGCAGTGGAATCCGCGCAGAGCGCAGGTCGACCTCTCCCGGATGGATCTGGACAACCCAAAGGTGACCTCCGCGCTCCGGGGCGTAATGGAAACCGGATCCCGGGTGCTCGGAACTCCGGAGCTCAACCTCTTTCCCGAAAAGAACAGCTGCCCCTTCGTAGAGAAGGGGAGCATGAGTATTCGCTGGGACGGCACGGTTTCTCCCTGCCTCTCCTTACTGCACACTCACGACTTCTACGTTGGTGAAACAAAGCGCAAGAGCTACGCCTACACCCTCGGCAAGGTCGGCGACCGCCCTCTCCAGGAAATCTGGAACGATCCTGACTATCTCGACCTGAGGCAGCGGCTCCAGGAGTTCTCCTTCTCTCCCTGTACCAGCTGCCGCAGCTGTGAGCGGATCAACCAGAACACCCGGGACTGCCAGGGCAACCAGGAGCCCGCCTGCGGCGGCTGCCTCTGGGCTCAAGGGCTCGTTCGTTGTCCCTGAGTCCGATCACGCCGAGGCGGTCCGCCCGAGGCGCTCCCGCGCTTGAGCCAAGGCGAAGGTGATGCCGAAAAAGAGCGTCAGGATCAGTACGATAGCGGGACCGGAGGCGACATCGCCATAGTAGGAGAGGTAGAAGCCGATTACCGTGGCAACGATGGACATGACCACCGAAAGCGCTACTATCGTCGTCAGCCGTTTGGATACCATCGAAGCCGCAGCTCCTGGTGTCACGAGCAGGGAGAGAACCAGGATCACACCGACGGTCTGGATTGCGACTACTGTTGTCATGGCCAGCAAAAAGAGAAGCAGGTAGCTGATCGACGTTGGTGACAGCCCGATTGCCACGGAATGGGCGGGATCGAAAGAGGCGACCAGTATCTCCTTGTAGGCGAGGGAGAGAACACCGACGGTGACTATGACTACCGCGGTCATGATCACCAGATCCGAAGACCCTACTCCGAGAATGTTTCCGAACAGAATGTGACCGAGGTCCTGGTAGGTGGTAATCCGACTCATGAGCAGAACGCCGAGGGCAAAGAAGCCTGAAAAGACGATGCCGATGGCGGTGTCCTCTTTCAGTCGCCGCCTTCCGGAAATTAGTCCGATAAAGACAACGGCCACTGCCGCAGCCCCGAAGGCGCCGAGGAAGAGACTGAAACCAGCGACGTAGGCGATGACGATGCCCGGAAGGATGGCGTGGGCCAGGGCGTCGCCAACGAAGGCCATGCCGCGCCAGACTACAAAGGCGCTGAGAAGAGCGCAGGAGAGGGCCGCAAGCATACCGGCCAGGAGACCACGAACCACGAAGCCATAGGCGAGGGGTTCAAGGAGAAGCTCTATCACGGTACGTAATCCTTGTGAAACTCGAAGCCATACGCTTTTGCCACGGTCTCAGGGTTCATTACGTCTTTGACATCGCCGTCGGCAATGATTTTTCGGTCGAGAAAGACCGCCCGACTAAAATGCACCGTCAGAACCCCCAGGTCGTGGGTACTCACCATCACCGCCTTTCCTTTGGCCGTAAGGCGCTCGAGGGTGTGAAAGATCAGCTCCTGGGTCGAGATGTCAACATGGTTGAGTGGCTCGTCGAGGAGCAGAAGATCCGCGTCGTGGGCGAGGGTTCTGGCAAGCATAACCCGTTGTTGCTGCCCTCCCGAGAGCTCTCCAACCTGCCGATCCGCGAGGGAGGCGATCCCCATTTGCGAGAGCGCATCATCCACCCGGTCGTGATCCTCCCGGCGAGGGCGCCTAAACCAGCCGAGGTGGACATAGCGTCCCATCAAAACCACTTGCCGGACGGTTACCGGAAAACGCCAGTCCACCGTGGATCGTTGCGGCACAATGGCGACCCGGTGACGGCAGGTATGCGCCGGATTGCCGTAAACCTCGATCTCTCCCCGTTGCCCCGTCTCCATACCGAGTATGAGATGCAGGAGCGTCGATTTTCCCGCGCCGTTAGGCCCCACCAGGGCGACCCGCTCTCCAGGGTGAACGGTCAGGGAGACGCCTTCGAGAACGTCTCCCTCGGACCCAGGATAGCGGAATCGCAGGTCGGTCAAGGTCAGGGCGGGTGTGTTCGGAACCGCCGGGATGTCGCAGTTTCCGCCGTAGTTCAGTTTTCCTACTATTCCCACGCAGACAACACCTACCGGCCGAGGGCCGAGACAATTTGCTCCGTGTTGTACCGGGCAAACTCGAGGTAGGAGTCGCCGCGACTACCCTCCGGTGCCAGGGAACCGGTGAGAATCTCGACAATCGCCACCTCCCGCCCAACTTCCTCGACTACCGCGTCTACCAGGTTCCGCAGTCCTCTGCCCGCTGTTCCGCCGACCACAATTGCCGAGGCGTCCTCCTCCCGTATTACCTCGGCGAGCCGGGCAATGTGTCGGGCCGACGGTTCTGCCTGGTCGGATACCGATGGTATGACCTCTCCGATGATCTCGAAGCCGTACTCGTCAGCAAAATAGGTAAGGGCAACGTGATCGACCACCAGTTTTCGGCGGTTTCTCGGGATCGAGGAGACTTGCTGACGGATTTCGAGATCGAGAGCCTCGAGCTCAGCGATGTAGGCGTCACGATTTGCCTCGTAGATGGAGCTGTTGGCGGGGTCTGCGGCACGAAGCGCCTCGGCGATGTTCTCGGCCCACAGGATTACGTTTGTCGGATCGAACCAGAAGTGCGGATCCCCCGCGGCGTGATCATGATCGTGATCGTGATCGTGATCGTCGTGATCATGGTCGTCGTGATCATGGTCTCCCCCGAGGATCGTGATACCGACGGAGACGGGTACCACGTAGGGTCCGGCGACGTTCTC
>JBKHDM010000071.1:0-13707 GCA_046541355.1 Spirochaetaceae bacterium | reverse complement strand
GGCCGGCGGCACTCGGCGTGGCCGGCGGCACTCGGCGTGGCGGCCTTACGTACCGGGCCTTACTTACTGCCTTCCTTACTGATCGAGAAAGACTCGTGCGACTACCGGGTAATGGTCCGAAGGGTACAGGGGCGGCTCGGCGTCCCGAACAAGGTCGATCCCGGCACAGCCGAAGTGGTCGCTCAGGAGTATCCAGTCGATCCGTGACCAGCTCTCCTCGGCGGTGCCGAAGCCGTGGTAGGAGGAAACCTCCGGCAGGTCGAGTTGCTTCCACGGGTCGTAAAAGTGGAGACCGAGCTTCCCGGAGTGGCGGATAATGGTCCGGGCGACCTCACCGTCGGGGGGATCGTTAAAGTCGCCCATGAGACAGATCGGCTCTTCGGGTGCTGCGATTTCGGAAAGGGCGGTCAGGGCTACTTCGATCTGTCTCGATCGGGTCTCGGCGCTGAGGTGGTCGAGGTGCAGATTGGCAAAGAGCACCGGTCTTTTCTGGTCCAGCTCTATCTCAGCCCAGCACATGAGGCGGGGATAGATGCTGCCGAAGGAACGGCTTCCCGGACGGTCGGGGGTCTGGGAAAGCCAGACATCTCCACTTCTCGCGGTCTCAACCCCGGCGGCAACGAAGAGGCAGGGGTACATCCGCTCCTCCATCCAGTACCGGTTTTCGTCGACGATCCGGTACTCGCCAAGGGCTGATTCGAGCTCCCGAAGCTGCCACTCCCACCCCTCCTGGGTTCCGAGAATCATTGGAGCGGCCTTTCGGATCGTCTCAGACAGCAGAGGCAGGCGCATCGGCCACCCGTTGCCGGCATCATCGGCGGCGTAGCGTATATTGCAGGTTGCGACTACGAACTCCATAAGTACCTGGTCAGAATCTACCACATCCTGACGGATCTGGGACATTTTATTGGACATTCCAGGAGTTTGAGTGTTAGATTGCACGCCTCGTCGTGAACAAGCAACTGTCGATTCCTCAGCAACGCATAACCTATACCGAGATAGTCGCCTTCTGGTTTCCCCTCGCGATCATGTGGTTGATCATGGGGGTCGAGCAGCCCGGGATGACGGCTGTGATCGCCCGGATGGACGACGCTACCCGAAACCTCGCGGCCTTCGGGGTCGCCTTCTCGATAGCCCTGGTTATCGAAAGCCCGATCCTCCAGCTCCTCACCGCCGCCACCGCCCTCACCGACGACCGCCCCCGTTACCGGAAGCTTCTCCACTTCATGCACGTCGCGGCGGTTGCGCTCACCCTGCTGCACATCCTGGTGGGAGCTACACCGCTGTTCGCGGTTATCCTGCGGGTGCTGCTGAGGGTGCCGGAGGAGTTGATCGAACCGAGCCGGATCGCCTTCCTCACCCTTGCTCCCTTTTCCGCCGCGGTCGGCTACCGTCGTCTCTGGCAAGGCGCTCTCATCAAGTACGGTCGCACCGGGGCGATCCCGGTAACCATGGTGGCTCGGCTGATCGCGACGATGGGAGTACTGGTACTCGGGTTTTCCTTCGACCTTCTCCCGGGTAATGTTCTCGCCTCCGCGGCGCTACTCGCCGGAGTTATCGTCGGTGCGGTAGCCTCGTATCTGTTCTTCAGGACGGGGGTGTACCGGGAAATCCCCGAGAGCTCCCGGGAACAGGATCTCACCTGGCGCGGACTGCTGTCCTTCTACGTTCCCCTCTCGATGACTTCGGTGGTATTCCTCGCCGCCCGGCCTCTGCTCACCTTCGGCATCGCCCGATCTATACTCCCCCTTCCCTCTCTGGCGGTCTGGCCGGTGCTTCAGGGTTACCTCTTTCTCTATGACTCGATCGGCCTCTCCTACCAGGAGGCGGCGGTGGCGCTGTTGGGTCGGCACGGGGAGAACGCACGGGTCATGGATCGTTTTGCCTGGTATATCGGATTGGCGCTTTCAGGGCTCTTTCTTCTCACCGCCCTCACGAGCCTCGGCGACGCGTGGTTCACCAACGTCTCGGGGCTCGACGAATCCCTTCTCGCGCTGACCGAAGGCGCACTCCTGGTTTTAGCGGCTGCCCCCCTCCTGGTGGCCCGGAAGTCCTGGTACCGGGGAGAGCTGATCCACCAGGGAAAGACCCGCTTCCTCGCCTGGGCGGTGAGCCTGCATACGGTGGTGCTTCTCCTGCTGGTCTGGCTGCTGCCGGTCATGGTGCCCATGCGAGGAACGATGACCGCCTCGGTCGCCTTCGTCCTCTCCCTCGGATTCGAGAATATTTTGCTGCGCCGCGGGGCGGGCTACAGGTTGATGTGGCGGAAATGGCCTGAGCCTGTCTCGTAGAGCCCGAAACTCGGCTCACCGAACCTGCCCATGATCTCTCCGGGGTTCGCCCAGAGGGTTTCCCCGCGACGCTCCTGGTATTTCTTGTGGTCGTGGCCGCTGAAGACCGCGTCATACGCGCCGCTGTCGGCAAGACGCTCGGCAATGTCGGGGTAGTGGTTGATCGCGATCTTCTTTCCGTCTAGCTCGAGCTCCCCGAGATGACCGTGGAGGGTGACCTGAGCGTACTTGGAGGCGATGGTGGTCAGGAGAAAGGTGTCACCATCGTTGTTGCCGAAGACCGCGTGGATCGCCCCGCTGAAACCGTCTCCGATCTGGGCGAGGGTAAAGGGAGCGCAGAAGTCCCCGAGAACGAGCAGGACCTCCGCCTTTTCCTCGTGAGTCTTTCTCAGCGCCGTTTCCAGGTGCCAGATGTTGTCATGTATGTCGCTTATCACCGCTACTCGCATAGAGTTACCTCCTCTCGCCTCTCACCGGCTACCGCCCGTCCTGGGCCCATTCGACAAAGTCCCAGGGATAGACCTTTTCAGGCTCACTCGCCTCGGTGAGGCTATCCATCTGGGCGGGAGTGAGCTCCCAGCCGGTGGCGCCGATCGCCTGCTCGAGATGGTCCATGGTACGCACGCCGATGATCGGTGCCGTCACCGCCGGTCGCTGCAGGAGCCAGCGCAGCGCAACCTGGGCATGGGTCTTTCCGCTCTCCTGGACAACCTCGTTGAGGGCGTCGATGACCCGCCAGGTGGACTCCCGATTGAGCTTACTCCACGCCTCGAAACCTCCCGACTTCTCAGCCCGGGCAACTCGTGTCTCCGCCGGCGGCTGCTCCATGCCGCGCTGGTACTTACCTGAGAGCCAGCCGCCCCGGAGGGGACTCCACGGCAGGACGCCGAGCCCCTCATCCTGCGCCAGGGGGATGAGCTCCCACTCGGTGGTCCTGCACAGGAGGCTGTACTGGGGCTGGAGGCTTCGAAACTGCTCGAGGCGACTGCTCCTTTGCAGGTCGATCGCCTTCTGCAGCTGCCGGCCGGTGTAGTTACTCGCACCGATATAGCGAACAACGCCCTGCTGTACCAGGGAGTCGAGGGTGTCGAGAGTTTCGGCGAGTTCTGTCCCCCGGTCCCAGCAGTGGACCTGGTAGAGGTCGACGTAGTCGGTGTTGAGCCGTCTGAGGCTCTCTTCGATCTGGTAGAGAAGGTACTTGCGGCTCGCACCGGTATCGTTGGGCCCCTCCCCCATAGGAAAGCGCCCCTTGGTTGCGAGGATGAGCTGTTGCCGCTGGTCGGCACTCTTGTCCTTGAGCCAGTCTCCGATAATGTCCTCAGAGATTCCCCGGCTGTAGACGTTGGCGGTATCTACAAAGGTGCCTCCCGCCTCCAGAAAGCGGTCGAGCATCTTCTTGCTCTCCCCCGCGTCGGTCTCACGACCAAAGGTCATTGTTCCGAGACAGAGCTCGCTTACCTTCATACCGGTTTTTCCGAGATAACGCTGTTCCACCGCTTCCTCCTTGTGAGTTGGGAAAACCTTCGCCTCCGTAGACTCTAGGCTACTGAAAGCGGGCGGCGGGGGCAACTTTCCTCAAAGGTAGACCCGGGGAACCCGGGGGGTCACGCCGCAGGTAATCTCATAGCTGATGGTTCCCACCCGCTCCGCCAGCTCCTCCGCAGAGACCGCGGCGGAGCGCCCACCCCACCCCTGGGAGCCGATGAGTACGACCTCATCCCCCACCACGGGGGTCTCGGAAAGCTCGGAGAGATCGACTGTGATCATGTCCATGGAAACCCGGCCGACCACCGGCACCCGCTCGCCCCGGACAACGGCGAAACCGGTGTTGGAGAGGCCTCGGCGGTAGCCGTCCCCGTAGCCGATCGGCACCACGCCGATGAGACTGCCCGGGCCCACGTTGTAGCTCCGCCCGTAGCCGACGGTCCACTCCCTGCTGTAGCGGGTCACCTTTATGAGGCTGCTGACCAGCCGCAGGCACGGCTCGAGATGGATGAGGTTGCCCATCCTCTCGGCGACTTCCCGGCTCGGAAACATGCCGTAGGCCGACACACCGGGGCGCACGAGGTCGAAGGCGGCCTGCGTCCCGAAGAGCATGATCCCGGCGCTGTTGGCGAGGTGGGCGTATCGGATTGGAAGTCCCCGGGAGGTGAGCTGTTCGATAACCTCCCGGAAGAACTCGAGCTGCTGTCGGGCAAAGGAGGTCTCCTCCTCGTCGGCCGAGGGAAAGTGACTGAACACTCCCTCCACCTCGACCCCCGGGAGCGCCGCGATCTCCCGAACCGCGGCGACCGGGTCCTCCGACAGAAGCCCCATGCGGCCCATGCCGGTGTCGAGGTTTACATGGAGTTTGACCGGGCGGGATCCGGCGGCCGCGCCGCAGAGGCGAGCGTAGTCGAGGGAGGAGACATTGAGGCGTACCTCGGGGTCCGCGGTGACTGCGGGCAACTCATCGGGAAAGAGATCCTCGAGGATGAGCGTGGGATGAAGGATACCCGCGTCTCTGAGGGCAAAGAGCTCCTGAGCGTTGGCGACGGCGAGAAGCGCGACGCCCTCATCCACCGCCCTGCGGGCGACCGGGATCTGCCCGTGTCCGTATCCGTCGGCCTTTACAGGGAGGACCACCCCCGCTCCTCCGGCGAGTCGACGAAGGAGAGCGATATTCCGGGCGAGGGCGTCGAGGTTTATCTCCGCCCGGGTTCTGCGCCGCGGCACCTGTCTGGACACAACTGCACTCCTCCTGAGAAAGCCCCGGCCCGCTGCCGGTGGCGTGTCTACTCTAAACGAGGGGAGCCTTGCGGTCTACGTGGCGAGGAGCTCGGAAATCGGCGTGGACTCGATACCGAAGGCGTCACCCACGGCGTGGTAGGTCACAGCTCCCTGGTAGAGGTTTATTCCTTTCGCGATTGCCTGATTTCGGCGCGCCGCCTCCTCGAGACCGAGATTGGCGATGGCGAGTCCACTCGGCAGGGTAGCGGTCGTCAGCGCTTGCGTGGCGGTCCGGGAGACGCCGCCGGGCATGTTGGCGACGCAGTAATGGAGTACATCCTCGACGATGTACACCGGGTCATCGTGGGTGGTGGGGCGCGTGGTCTCGAGACAGCCGCCCTGGTCTACCGCAACGTCGACGATAACCGAACCCCGTTTCATTCGCTGTAAGTCCGCCCGGGTGACCAGGTGCGGCGCCTTCGCTCCATGGATGAGAACTGCTCCCACCACCAGATCGCTCTCCTCGAGAACCTGCTCGATGTGCGCCCGGCTCGAGTAGAGGGTGGTCACCCTTCCACTGAAGATGTCATCGAGATACTCGAGGCGGTCTATGTTGACATCGAGAATGGTCACCAACGCTCCGAGGCCGACGGCCATCTTGGCGGCGTTGGTTCCGACAACCCCGCCGCCGAGTATGGCGACCTTCCCCTTTTCAACGCTCGGCACCCCCCCGAGCAGCACGCCTCGTCCTCCCTGGGGCCGCTCGAGAAACCGTGCGCCCTCCTGAATGCTCATCCGTCCGGCGATCTCGCTCATCGGCCGCAACAGGGGGAGGGAGCCGTCGGGCTTCTCGATCGTCTCGTAGGCGACCCCCTTGATCTTCCGTTCCATCAGCGCCCGGGTGAGCTTCTCGTCCGCTGCAAGATGAAGGTAGGTATAGAGAATCTGTCCCGGCCGAAAGAACCCGTATTCCTCCGGCTGGGGCTCCTTCACCTTTACGATCATCTCGCTTCGGTCAAAGATCTCCTCCCGGTCGGCGACCACCATCGCCCCGGCCCTCCGGTACTCATCGTCCTCGAAACCGGCGTCCACACCGGCGGTGGCCTCGATTCGAACCGTGTGGCCGGCGCTCACATAACTGCGCACATCCCCGGGGGTAAGCCCGACCCGGTACTCGTGACGCTTTATCTCTTTCACACATCCTATATTCATGTTCACCCCTCCCCCGCCGGTCGGCGTAGTTCTACTGTAACGTGACACGGTAATCCCGGGGAGGTCAACAAAGAATACTAGTATTCGCAGAGAATAAAGATTTCAGGGTCGGGTCCGCACCGCGACAGCGGCTGTTGCGCCGTGAGAAACTCCCGGCACGGGGGAGGCGGGGATGGGCCCGCCGGACCGGGCAAGCCGCCCGGTCCGGCGGGAGTGGGCTGTTCAGTACTCGGTAAAATCGTCGTCGAGCCGGTCCTCCTTGTCCTCCAGGGAGAGGGTTATGCCTGTCTGTCTCGACTGCCCCTTGTCCTCGGCGCCGCTACCGGAGCCCGGCTGCTCTCCCTTGCCGGCTGCGGCGGTGGGCCGGCCCTGTTGAGCGGTGTTACCAGTGTCGGCGGGCCGGCGCTTCTGCCGGCTGCTTCCGTTACCTCCGTGGCCAAGGGATACCAGCTCCCGGCGGGAGGTTCCGGCGGCGTCAACCTTGAAGAACTCCACCGCCTTTCTCAGAAGATCAGACTGGCTCGACAGCTCCTCGGACATCGACGCCATCTCCTCGGAGGCCGAGGCGTTCTGCTGGATGACCTGGTCGAGCTGCATAATCGCCTTGTTTATCTGCTCCGCCCCGCTATCCTGCTCGGCGCTGGCGGAGGAGATCTCCTGAACCAGCTCCGCGGTCCGCTTGATATCCGGAACGATCTGCTCGAGCATGTTGCCCGCCCGCTCGGCTACCTCCACGCTGCTGCTGGAAAGCTGACTGATCTCTCCGGCGGCGGTCTGGCTCCGCTCGGCGAGCTTTCGTACTTCGCTTGCCACAACGGCAAACCCCTTGCCGTGTTCCCCCGCCCGGGCGGCCTCGATGGCGGCGTTCAGGGCGAGGAGATTGGTGTTTCGGGCGATCTCGTCGATGATCGAAATCTTCTCGGCTATCTGATTCATCGCGGCTACCGTCTCCCGGACCGCTCCGCCCCCCTCCTCGGCGTCCCTTGCCGCCTTGACCGCGAGCTTCTCGGTCTCTGCTGCGTTGTCCGCGTTCTGGGAGATGTTGGAGCTCATCTGCTCCATGGAGGAGGATACCTCCTCGGCGTTGGAGGCCTGCTCGGTGGAGCCCTGGGAAAGCTCCTCCGCGGTAGAGCTCATCTGCTGCGAGCCGGAGGCGACGTTCTGGGAACTCGAGCGGATATCGGCGACGATAGTGCGCAGCCGATCCCGCATATCCTGGAGGGACTTGGCGAGGATACCGATCTCGTCGGACTGTACAACATCGAGGTCCGCGTTGAGGTCACCCTGGGACAACTCCGATGCAAACCGAACACCCTTGGCCAGGGGCCCGGTGATGCTTCGGGTAATGACGATCGCCAGGACGATCGCTATGAGCAGAGCGACGGTAAGCCCGGCGGTGACAGCGGTAACCGCGGCGTTAACCCGCTCCTCGTTTGCTGAGGAAACATCCTGGGCGTTCTGTATACCCGCGCTCGCACTCGCCTGGGCGGCATCGAGAACCTCCATTCCGAGGTTCTCACGTCTCTCGTTGAGCTCGCTGAGATCATCCGAGGCGTCGAGGTAGCCGCTTACAGCCTCGTCGTAGGCGTCGGCCGCCTCGCCGACTTCGGTGAGGAGATCGAGATTGGTGCCGCTGTCGATGACCCCTCGAAGCTCGCTTATCAGGGAATCGATCGCTTCAAACCGTTGGACCGCCTCGCGAACTATGGAGTAATCCCCTGTCGCCTGAGACTCGAAGTTTGCGACCCTTATTTCGTTTCCGTTATCAACCACTTCGTTAATGAGGCTGATCTGATCGGAACGCAGCAGGATCGCCTCCGCCCCCGCTCCAGCCTGAACCTCGTTTGTGAGAGAAGCGTTGACGTTCTCGAGAAAGGTGGAGGAGCTCTGGAGAAAGTCATCGGACGCGCTGCGCATGTCGTCGCGCAGCTGCGCAATCTCCTCGGTGAGAGCAACGGTCTGGTCAAAGGCTGTGGTGTACTGCTCCACCGTGGCGGTTGCCGTCTCCACGTTGCTTTCGAGCTCCACCAGGGAGGTTGATTCCGCGGCGAGTACTCGCGACTCCTCAAGCAGTGCCCGCAACTCTGTTAACCGGTCACGCGCCTCCTCACGAAAGCTCTCCTCCCCGCTGTAGGCGTAGCCTCGAGCTGCGTACATCACCTGGAGCGCCTCGTGGTCGACCCCCGTGGACAGTCGCACCTCCTGCAGAAACTCGTCACTGAGAAGCACGGTGTCCTGCTGGATCTGGATCATGTTAAAGACCGCCACTGCTCCGACGAGGAGGACCATAACTATGACCACGCCAAAACCGAGAGTCATTTTTGCCGCCATCTTCATATTTTTGATCATGTGCAACTGCCTCCTGGGCTCTCAAGTGCTCGGTAAGATGTGTTACCCTGAATGGAGAGATGGTGAAGAGCCCTGTTACAAGCATACTACCCATACCCGCCAATCGAAAAACCGGTGGCGGCGGTCGCAGACCTGATGGGTAACCGCTGCGAGGAACTTGAGATCCTCTACGAGGATGGCGCGATCCTCCTGGCGGATAAGCCCTCAGGGATGATCGTCCACCCGAACGCCTGGGACCCGAAGGCGCCTACCTGCGTCCACACCCTCGCCCGGCGGCTGGGGCGGCGGGTTCACAACGTCCACCGCCTCGATCGCGCCACCTCCGGGGTGATGGTCTTCGCCCTCACCTCAGCGACTGCCGCCGAGCTATCCCGACAGTTTCGGGAGCGGGAAGTATCGAAGCGATACGTTGCGGTGGTCAGGGGACATCTGCGATCATCGGTGCGGATAGACAAGCCCCTGCCCGGCCGGGAGGGGGAGCTCGCTGCGTCGGTGAGTGAGGTCGAACCGCTTTGCACGACGGTTGTCCGGGAGCCGGTCGGGCGCTACGATGAGGCGTGGCTCTCGCTACTCGCTCTCACTCTGCTTACCGGACGCCGACATCAGGCGCGCCGCCACCTTCGCTCGATTACCCACCCGATCATCGGCGACCGACAGTACGGGGACAACCGTAACAACAATCTCTTTCTCTCCCTGACCGGCCGGCGGGAGCTGATGCTCCGGGCGGTGGAGCTGCGGTTTACCCATCCGGACTCTGGAGAGAGAATGGTAGTCTCGGGAGGGTTGCCTGAGTGGTGGCGGGAGGCTCTCGATTCTGTCGGACTTACCCCGCCCGCTTCGCTCAGTCGGCGAGGAGTGGAAAAAGGGGAGTAGAAATAGGGATAGTGGGGATGAGTACCATAAAGAAGGGTCGACGACCCCGAGAGGATCGCCGACCGCTGAAAACAGCTATTGCCCGCTGCTCTATCTATTCAATAATGATAGCTTCAGCAGGGCACTCTTCCGCCGCCTCTTTAGCGACGTCTTCGAACTCCGCCGGTACAGGATCAGTCTTGGTGATCGCGATACCTTCGTCATTCATTTCGAAGACGTCGGGAGCGAGGTTCGGACATACACCACAGCCGATGCAAAGATCAGCATCTACGGTTGCTTTCATAATTAGCTCCTTAGCAAATAGGGTTTGACGGATTTTTTGGTAGACCCGACACCTATAATCTTGCACCATTCGGGGCATTTAGTCAAACATTCTTCAAAGAAATGTGACGATTTTCGTTTTTAAGTGACAGGAGACACAACAAATGAAGGGGCAGATGGAATTAAAACGTAAGTATGGCCTTGTTCACGTGCCGAGTCACCACCGTCTCGAGGAGTGGCTGAGGCGCTACAATCTCCTGCGGGAGGAGGGAGTACCCCCTGAGAGCGCGGGTCTGCGGGCGGCAAAGGAGCTGTTTCCCTACGAATGCAAAGAGCGAAACGGCGCGGACCTCCCCTCTGCGCCGGAGGTAGCGGCTCTGCTCGCCGCGGATTAGTCCGCCTCTGAGGGAGGCGCGCTCTCCCGGGGCGCCCAGACCTTCGCCTGGAAGCCGACCTGTCCGGCGAGATAGAAACTCCCCGCGTGGTACCGGTCGCCGGCGTAACTCCCCGAGAGGAGGGCGGCAAAGAGGGAGAGTCGCTCCCGGAGAGGCTGGGAGTAAACGGCCATCCCCGAGAACCGGTGGCTCACCGCCCCGGAGTCCGGCACGCTGCGCAGGTAGTACTGCCCCCCGAGAAGGAGCTCCGGGGTGAGGGAGTAGAGGAGGAGAAAGGTGTTTGCCACAACCGTGTCCTGGAAGCGGAGGATCGTGTCGTTGACCGGCTCGTAGAAGTAGCGCTCCCCCGGCTCAGCGACGTTGCTGCCGAAGTCGAAAACGTCGACGCGCAACTCATTGAGAGCGACAAACCTCGCATAGGCGGCTTTCAACCGGGGAGCAACGGTAAATCGGAAACCGGAACGGGATCTGTCCTCGCCCCTGTCGGCAAGGTCGTCGTACGGGGCGTCGTAGCCGGCGACCTCGTAGAATCCTGCGTCAAAGAGGGTAAAGGTCTGCCTCGCGGCAACCGAGACGGTCAGGTCAAACACCGCCACCGGCTCCCAGTAGAAGTACGCTCCGATCTCTTCAAAGGCGGGAGAGAGCTGGTTGCGCACGCCGAGGTCGATCTTCGCCGGATCCCAGAGGGCGCCCCGCTGCTCCGCGAGGGGTATGCGGTACCAGAGGCGGCTGGTTGCCGCGAGGGCGGTGGGGCTGATCCCTCCACCGACAGCGTGATCGGTGTAGAGCCCCGGCAGGGCGAGCTGCCCCTGGAGAGGCACAACCGTGGAAAAAAGGATGAGTAGCGTTGCCAACCGTTTCATACTGCCCTGCTTCGCTCCTTGAATAAGTATACAAACTCATCCGTGCTGTTTTGTCATCCGTTCGCCGATTGCGCCCCGGAGCGCGCCTGCCGCTGGGCGTCGACAACGGTGATCGCTACCATATTGACGATCTCCCGGGCCGTGGTGCCGAGCTGCAGGACGTGGACGGGCTTTCGCATACCCATGAGGATCGGGCCTATCAGCTCTCCCGCCCCCGCCTCTCCGATCAGTTTGTAGGCGATGTTACCCGCTGAGAGATTCGGGAAGATGAGCGTGTTGACCCGATATCCCACCAGGGTCGAAAAGGGGTAGTTCTCCCGCAGGAGCCCCGGGTCGAGGGCGACGTTTGCCTGCAGCTCGCCGTCGATGACAAGCTCCGGGTAGGCCGCCTTCGCCTTTGCAACCGCCTCGGCACACCGCGCGGACTCCTCGCTCTCAACGGAACCGAAGTTGGAATGAGAGAGAACCGCCACAACCGGCTCCACTCCGTAGTAGCGCACCACCCGGGCGGTAAGGCCGATGATCTCGACCAGTTCATCCGCGGTAGGTTCCAGGTTGACGGTGGTGTCCGCAAAGAAAAAGAGCCCCCTGCGGGTCTGAACCATGTACATCCCCGCCACCCGCCCGACTCCCGTCTCGGTTCCTATCACCTGCAGGGCTGGGCGGATAATCTTTGGATACTCCTTGGTTCGTCCCGAGACAAGGCCGTCGCCCTCGCCGGCGGCCAGCATCGCCGCCCCGAAGTAGTTTCTATCCTCCATCCTGCGCACAGCGTCCTTCCAGGTGACCCCCCGGCGCCGGCGCCGCTTGTAGAGATACTCGCCGTACCGGTTACAGAGCTCCGCCTCCTTATGGGGATCTATGAGGAGACAGCCCTGGAGGCTGGAAAGGTCGTTTCGCGCCATGAGCTCGTCGATCCGCCCGTTCTGACCGAGGAGAATCGGCTCGGCGATACCCTGCTCCCGGACGATCTGGGCCGCCTTGAGAACCTCGTAGTCGTCGGCCTCGGCAAAGATAATCCGCTTCGGATCCTTTCGAGCCTGGTTGATGATGCTGGTTATCAACTTCTGACCAAAGCCGACACGTTCGAGGACCTGAGCCTCGTAGGTAGGCCAGTCTCCGATCGCCTGCCGGGCGACCCCGCTCTCGATAGCCGCCCGGGCAACCGCCGGTGCAACGGAGGTAATGAGCCTCGGGTCGAGGGGCTTCGGGATCAGGTAGTCCGGACCGAACTCAAAGGAGTGCTGGTCGTACGCCCGGTTCACCGTCTGGGGTACCGGTTCCCGGGCAAGCCGGGCGAGGGCGTGGGTAGCGGCGATCTTCATCTCCTCGTTGATCCGGGTTGCGCCGACATCGAGGGCGCCGCGAAAAATGTATGGAAATCCAAGTACGTTGTTTATCTGGTTTGGATGGTCCGACCGGCCCGTAGCGATAACCGCGTCCGGCCGGGACTCCCGGGCGAGGTGATAGGCGATCTCAGGCTCCGGATTTGCCAGAGTGAAGACGAGAGGATTCTTCGCCATGCCCTTGAGATCATCGGCTGTGACCAGACCGCCCACCGACAGACCGAGAAGCATATCCGAGCCCCGTAAAGCGTCGCCGATCGACTCGAGGCGACGCTCGGTTCTGAACTCCGCGGCAGGAAAGCTCCTGATCCCCTCCTCCTCCGCCCGGCGCACACCGGGATGGTTGGAGGTGATCACCCCTTCGGCGTCGATCATCACGATGTTTTCCCGCTTTACTCCCAGAGTACAGTAGTAGCGGGCGCCGGCAATCGCCGCTGCCCCGGCACCGACAACAACAATCGATATCTCGTCGATCCGCTTGCCTACCACCTCGAGACCGTTCAGGAGCCCCGCCGCAGAGATGATAGCGGTACCATGCTGGTCGTCATGCATCACGGGGATATCGATACGCTCCCGAAGTGCCTCTTCGATCTCGAAACACTCCGGCGCTTTTATGTCCTCGAGATTGATGCCTCCGAAGGTTGGGGCAAGACGGGCGACGGTCTCGATAAACGCCGCCGGCTCATCGGCGTCGATTTCAAGATCGAAGACGTCGATGCCGGCAAACTTCTTGAACAGGACCGCCTTGCCCTCCATGACCGGCTTCGCCGCAACCGGGCCGATCGCCCCCAGGCCTAAAACCGCGCTCCCGTTGGTTGCCACGGCGACCAGGTTACCCCGGGTGGTGTAGCTGAAAGCTGCGTTGGGGTCCCGTTCAATCTCCCGGCACGGTTCGGCGACCCCCGGGGAATAGGCGAGGGAGAGATCGTACTGTGTCGATATCGGTTTGGAGGGCACTACTTCGATCTTTCCCGGTCTCCCGCCCCGATGATAGGCGAGGGCGTCATCTCTATGGCTCATAGCCGAGAGAGTAGCGAGTTAGGGCTGGGGATTCAAACGCAGCTGTCCTACCCTCCCCCGTCCCTACCTCGGGTCCCCACCAGGTCCGGGGCGCGGCTGCCCGAAAATGGATCGCAGGCTCTGAACCGGTTAAACACCGGCGTTCACAACAAATTGCGCAAGTCCTACCTTACGTGCTCGGTTTGTTATTTTTTTATCGATAATTGTTGACAGGGTTACCGGGGTGGTTTAGAATCGGTCTTACAAATCAAATCAAGAATTATCTGATCTCTCAGATCCCAGACGGAAGGAGTTTCCGAATGAACGATACCGTTGTGCAAAAGATGCGCGATATCGTCGAGAACTGCATGGGCGAGTCCCCGGCGTACTGCCAGGCTGCATGCCCGAT
>JBKHDM010000070.1:0-13898 GCA_046541355.1 Spirochaetaceae bacterium | reverse complement strand
CCTGTGCCGCGAAGACAAAGAGCTGCCCCGGGCGTAGCGGTTGCGCTCCCCTATGAGTTTTCCTACCATTAGTAGTGGCCCTGATCTAAAACCGCAGGTCGTACGGCCACACTTGCACGATTGCCGCGTCACCTGAACCGTGCAGAGTGAAACCCTGCGACAAAAGGGGAGACTATGAAGCGACTGTTCACGGTTCTTCTAGGGACGGCGATGCTCATAGCGGTGACAACCGGGGCGGCTGCGCAAACACCTGCGCCCTGGGTGCTCGTGCTGCCGGCGGACAATCAGACCGACGACGCGTCCCTCGACCCTATTGGCGCTACCGTCGCGGAGACGATCTCCCTCACCCTTACACTCCTTGGTGATTTCGAGGTGCGTGAGGTTCCGGCGGAGGATATACCGGAGGATGTCCTGCGGGGCAACCTCTCGGCGCTCCGAGCGTTCTCAGCCCAACAAGCGATGGACTACGTTGTCTTTGGATCGGTACAGAGCGCCGGCGACGGGTTTGATATCGAGGCGGCGGTGTGGGACCGGGGAGCTGATTTGGTCTCGGTGCGGCAGTCGGGGAGGGCAGACTCGTTGCTTGACACCTTTGCGGTCGCCGATGAGCTGGCGGTTGAGTTTCTGAGTGCGTTCTCCGGCCGGCGGATCGCGTTTGGCGAGGTCCAGTTGCGGCGACAGGGCTGGCAGGATGGGCAGTATCGAGTGCTGATCGACGGTGCCGAGGCGGCGCGTAACGCGACCGTCGTGTCGGGGGTGCTGGTGGGTGAGCGTACCGTCGCGGTCGAGGCGCTCACCGGGCCGCAGGCCGGAGAGGTACTCCTCGATGTACCGATAACAGTGCGTGAGAACGAAGTGAGTTCGCTCTCCTTTACGATGCAACCCCCGGCAGAGGAATCCGAAGAAATCGCAACCGCACCAGTGACCGACGAGACCGATGGCGAGGGTGATCGTAACGACGCGGAGGAGCATCGCGTTGTAGACGAGGAGGTCGAGGCGGACCGCGAGGGCGGGGTAGATTACTATGGGGGGCTTGCCTACGTAGCCTGGAGGCACGACTTCAACGGCCGGAGGAGAGCCATCAGTGCCCTCGATCTCTGGTTCGACGCCGCCTGGCGAGGCGGACTCGAGCTATCGGGGAGCGTGTTTCTCGTTTTCGAGCCGATAGAAGAGTACTCTCCGTTCATCGACGGCAACAACGCCCTCGCGACCGGTGCTTACGAACCCGAGGCTGAGTCGGCGGTCGCCGTTGAGGCGAGCGTCGGGTGGAGCGTGTATGAGACGCCGATCGGGCGGCGTGCTCGGGTCGATGTTGTGCCCTACGGCGGCGTCATCTACCGCTACCAGTGGTATTTTCTCCGCCACACCGATGGACCGTCACAGGACGAGCTGGTCGATGTTGCCTTTTCTTCGGACGAGGAATGGGTCTACCAGCAGTACCTCGGACTCCTCGGCGGTGTGCGAGCACGGGCGGTAGTCGGGCGTTTCGTCGCTCGCCTCGGGCTGGGCATTGATGTTAACACGGCCGTTGGGCAGGCCGCCAATGGCCGGGAGCTTTTTGTGCTCGACGAGGGCGGGAACTTTATCGCCTCCGGCGAGTCGCTCCAGGGAGTGCCTGAGACGGGGGTGAGCTGGCGCGGCTCCTTTGGCGTGGGGCTCGCGTTTTAGCCGGTACCGATATACCTCAAGGAGGCGGCGGGTATCTCTGCGTCGATCGCGGATGGATCTGACCCGAGGGTCGGAGGGACCTCGGGTCTCGTTGTGCGCGACTAGCTTGGCGCAGCTGCCCTCACCACCCCGGGCCATACAATTCTCCTGGGATTATCGATCAGTACCACTCCTTCCGCTCGACCTGCACCGCCGGATTCAACCGGGCGAGGATCCGCTCAAACTCGTCTAAATCACTGACCCCGTCAGGTGAACGGTACTGGTAGGGAATGACCCGTCGTGGGGCAAATGTTGCCACTGCCCTGGCGGCAGCTTCTACTCCCATCGTGAAGGGCAGGTTCATGGCAACCACTGCGGTGTCGATGTTCTCGAGGGATAGCATTTCCGGAGTGCCGTCGCTATCCCCGGAAAAATAGACACGGGTGCCCTCCACTTCCATAACAACACCAATATCACCGCGGGAACGCGGGTGGTACTGCTGTGCCTCGGGACGGGTGTTGTAGGCGGGGATCGCGGTAAAAGTAATGCCGAGAACCTCTTGTGTTGTTCCCGCCTCAAAGGGCGCGATGGTATTGTTCGCGATCATAAGGGGTAACAGATCGATCACCGACTGCGGCGCGAGTACCACCGTCCGCCGGGACAGCATACCAATCATCGTATCGACGCTCAGGTTGTCAGGGTGAAGGTGGGTAAGCACGACGATGTCCGGGGTTCCGTAGGGAGCGTACCGGGACTGCTCGCCGACGGGGTCGACAAAGACCGTCGCTTCCTCCCACTCGACCACTGCACTCGCGTGCTGAACAGCGATAATCTCCGGCAGGTTCTCCGGTGGACCAGTCGCGGCGGCCACTCCTCCCAGGGCAGCGACGATCAGTGAGAGTAAAACACGTTTCATCACACCGTAAGGTAGCAACGGCGGCGTTGCAAAACAATCGGTAGTATCAAGAAGCGTGTTGATAAATCCTTGTAACTCGTTATGGAGCAAGGACCTCGGGGCGATGAGATGTCTTTGCCGGTGCAAGTTTCCGCCTCGGAGGGAGTTAGACCGAAAAAACAACACGCTTCTTGATACTACCAAAACAATCAAACCGCCTCCAAAACCCGGGGTCGATCTCCGGCGCCCACGGACCGGCACGGCGCGACCCGGGAGGAGCGTGGGCCTCGTTCAGATACGCCTGGTGCGGATGCGGGGGTCAGCCCGGGGTCAGGAGTTTTCCCGCAGCCCCTCGATCCACGCATCAGGAAAGAGCGAGGTTCCCCCGGCGAGGCCGTAGAGGGCGCCGAGGACCGCGCCCCGGTGGCAGTTGTCCCCTCCGGCCATGACGTTCTCTATCAGCCCCTCGGCGGGACGGTCGGCGTAGCGGAGGGCGAGGTAGAAGGTAGCGGGCATCGAATCCTCGAGATAGCACGCCGGGCTGTAGCGCGGTCCGATCACACGGGGTGGCGCCTCGGTGGCGGCGAGGCGGGCGATAGGCCCTCGCAGGTACTCGAGGTCCTGCCCCTCGAGATGAGCACCCAGCACCGTCGACAGACGACTGAGGCCTTGCGGCCCGTCCTCCGGCTCCTCGAGCAGCTCTGCGGCAATCTGGATGAGGGTGTCCGCGGCGCTCTCGACCCTGGCTCCTGCGTGGGTCACCGAGACGTGGTCGAGCACCTCCCGACGCGCCTCCTCGTGGCTCTCCCCGAGGGCCCGGAGGCGGGCGTAGAGGGGGACGACCGGGACCATCCCGCCGATGTGCTTCTCCTCTACCGCCGCCCGGGCCGCCGGCACACCGCGCTTGAGGTTCTCGAAAAAGCCTCGATGGCACTCCTCGACGTAGGTGTCCCGGTGCCCGGAAGGGGCGAGCATAAACGCGCGGTACCGCCTGATGTACTCCTGCCTGTCGTAGCCACCGATCTCGTCGACCAGAGCGAGGACGAGGTTCATCAGCTTGAGGTTGAGGGTGTTTTCCCCGGGGAGGAGATTGCGGTGGTAGTGGACACCTCGCCTGCCCCACTGCTCTCGCTCCCCTCCGAGGATGTCGAACTCCGGCTCCCTCGGCTCATAGCTGCTTCGCCACAGGATGCTCCCGGTATGGTGCTGCGGCGGGGGGAGGTAGGAGTCGACCCGGCCGAAGAGCGCGGCGAGCTCCCGGGTGTCGTAGTACCAGTGAGCGGGCATTGCCAGCGCGTCTGCGATACGGGCGCCGGTCGCCGCGGCGAGGGCTGCTTTCTTCATTTGGTGCTCCTGTAATCCTTTTTGTCTCGCCCTGACGGTCCGGCGGCGCGGCGGCATCACTCCTCGCCGTCGCGGCGGATAACCCAGTCGAGACTGCGGCGAAAGATGCCCCGCTTCTCGGGTCTACCCGGCGCCGTCGGTGGCACTGTCGGCATCGGGAGGGCAACCTCCCGGGCCTCTCCAAAGACGACGACCGCGTAGGCGAGCTGACCGGCGCTGTCAAAGACCGGATAGACCCGAAGCCGCTCCTTCTTCTCTCCCACCTCGAAAACCGTCCCCTCCCGATAAAAGTGAGCTATCATCGAGTCGAGGTCAAACTCCGGAAGGATCCTGGTCACGTCCACTCCGATTACATCCGGACGCTTCTGCTCCAGGGTGTCGAGAAAGGGTTGGGTCACCTGAAAGACCTGTCCCGCGCCATTTATAACCAGGAGCCGCTCATCGCTGCGCTGGAGTATGAACTGGTTGAGAACACCGAGGGCGCCTATCCGGAGACTCTTCTTCTCGCTTATCTCCTCGAGGCTCTCGTAAATCCCGGAGAGCTGTCTGCCGAGATCTCCGAGCTGCCGGGAGATAAAGTACTCCTTGCTCGAAAACCCTCCCTGTCTGAGACGCTGCTCGGCACGGTAGAGGATGCGATTCAGGTCGTTGGCCCGCCTGAAGATCACCACCACACCGATGAGCGACAGGAGGGCGAGAAGCACCCCTGTCATGAGAAAGCGCTCCGCCGCGGCCTTGCTCTCCGGAAGCCCCCGAATCGTCAGATATCCGAAGACCGCAAGTCCGGCCAGAAGAGCGATGGTGATCGCGGTGTGCATTATGAGCGCTCTTCGCCGCAGTGCGAGCATCACTCGGTTTCGGCTACCCCTTGGAGCCGTTCGATGTCGTGGTCACGGCCTACAACGACGAGGATATCGTTTGCCCGCAGCTCGGTAGAGGGCTGGGGAAAGTGGGCGGACTGTCGGGTGACGGTGTTGCCGTAATCGTCGACGTCGGTGGTTGTACGGCGGATAAGAAGCACGTTGATCCGGTACTTCTCCCGGAGCTTGAGCTCTTCGAGGGGCACCTTGACCAGGGATTTCGGCGCGTACAGCTCGGCGACACTGATGTCGTCGGCCACGGTGAGCCTGCGGAGGGTATCGGGGGTGATCAGCTCGTTTGCCAGCTGCTTACCCTGCTCTACTTCGAGGTTCATCACTCGATCGGCGCCTACCTTCATCAGGACCTCGGCGTGAACCTCACTCACCGCCCGGGCTATCACCGTCGGCATCGAGAGATTGCCCTTCAGAAGAGCCGTGGCAAGAATACTCGCCTCGATGTTGTCACCGATAGCGATGATCACCGTTTCCACGCCCTTGAGCGGCGCGTCGCCGAGGGCTTCGGGATCCGTGGCGTCGAGAAGCACCGTCTGGGCGACCTCCTCGGAGACGCTCTCCACCAGGTCGCTCTGGTTGTCCATGGCAATAACCCGCATGCCTCGGCCGGCGAGCTCTCTACAGAGGCTTCGCCCGAACGCACCGAGCCCGATCACCGCAAACGCCTTACTCACCCACTGCCTCCCTTAGCCGACGGAGATGTCCGCGGAGGGGTATCTCACAAAGCTTCGATCCTCCTCGATTGTCGAGGCGGAAAGAAGCGTCAGTGGCCCTACCCTTCCGATAAACATAAGCACGATTATGACATACCGGCCGACCGTCGAGAGGTCGCCGGTAATACCCATGGAGAGTCCCACCGTTCCAAAGGCACTAACACTCTCGAAGAGTACCTCCAGCAGGGAGAACCCCTCGGAAATGGAGAGAATAAAAGTGCTGAGAAAGATCGCCCCAACGCCGAAGACCAGAACGCTGAAGGCGGAGGCGATCTGACTTCGGTTCACCCGGCGGTTGAAGAGTACCGCGTCCCTTCCCCCGGTTCTGACACTCCTGAAGTAGCTCCAGATTACCGCAACGGAGTTCACCTTGATACCTCCGGCGGTACTCCCGGACGCGCCGCCGATAAACATAAACGCCATCATCCCGAGGTAGGTAGCGGTGGCAAACTGGTCAAAGGGGAGGGTATTAAACCCGGCGGTCCGCAGGGTGACTACCTGAAAGAAGGTGGCCAGCAGTTGCTCTGCCAGGGTGAGATGAGCCATCGCGTTACCGTGTTCGAGAAAGTAAAAGAGAAAGAAGCTCGTCCCCAGGACAATGCCGGTAACCGAGAGAACCGCCCGGGAGCCGACGCCGAGGGGCCGCATACGCCCCGGCAGGTGGCGGTTGGAGCGGTCGAGGCGGGCAGTAACCAGACGCCGGAGGTCGGTGAGAACGACAAAGCTGATTCCCCCGGCGATAATCAGCAGAGAGACCACCAGATTCACCGTCAGGTTCCCCGAAAAGGACTCGAAGCTCCGGGTAAAGAGGGCGAAGCCGGCGTTACAGAAGGCGCTCACCGCGTGGAAGACCCCGAAGATCACCGCCTCACCGAGGAGCATCCCCTCGGCGAGAAACGCGGCGGCGAGAATCACGGCACCCACGCCCTCGATGGCGAGGGTAAACCCTACTATTCTCACTACCGCCGCGCGAATCTCGTCGACGTTTCCCTCATCGAGCATGTAGCTGAGGATTACCGTATCCTCATGGGTTATGGAGCGCCGGATCACAAAAATCGTAAAGTAGCTGAGAATCATGATACCGAGCCCGCCAATCTGAATAAGGGAGAGAATGATCAGCCGGCCGGGGAGGGTAAATACCGTTGCCGTGTCGACCACGATCAGTCCGGTTACACAGACTGCACTGGTGGCGGTAAAGAGACTCTCGGTAAAGCTCAGCCCCTCGCCGTCGGTGGTGGCAAAGGGCATCATCAGCAAGAGGGTTCCCACCATGATTACCACAGCAAAGCTCAGGACCACCGTCTGAGCGGGGCGATCCATGATGGTCCGGACAAAGGTGGATAGTTTGCCCAGTCGGGCTGCGACCTTGAGGGTAAGAAGGGTATTTCGGATGATTATGATCGAGAGGTAGCCGAGGCTGCCGAGTTCCCGGGCCGCTCCCCCGCCGAGACGAGCGTAGAGAAAGAGGAGCAGAAACAGGAAAAAAAAGCCGATCGAGAGGGGGTGGCGCCGGAGGTAGTTCTTTTGGACCGGCGCGCGGATGTATGCGACGAGCACTTCGAGGGTCGCCGTCAGGAGGATAGCGTAGCCGATGATATCGGGAAGAAGTTGCCGTCCCTCGGCGGGAAGTTCCATCTGCTCAAGAAGGAGCCCCCCGACCCCGAGAAACAGAACCGAGAACAGCAGTACACGCGGCAGCAGGTTGCTTCGCTTAGTCGGCACGACCTAACTATACTCGCCCCTCGTTGATGGTTACAATCGTCGAGCATAACGAGCAATGAAGCAAAAAGCGATACGTGTTCACGGCTACCGAGTCCGGAGCTTTTTCCGGGACGCCGGAGCCTCGGTGACGTGATATCCGCCCTCGTCGCACGCATTGTGTCCGGAGCCACGGTCGTTGATCTGCGTGACCGGTGAAATTGTCGTCCCATTTCGGCAAGATGTGATATATTGGGTAGAGAGGAGGTGAGGTGAAAGCCGCACTCGCCACACTTCTACTCCTTCTCCCGATCTGGGTGATTCCTTCTCAGGAGATCATCGCGGTCGAGGTCTACGGTTCTCCTGTCCTCGTTACATCCTCCGGGAGCGAGCCTCTCCTCGAGGGGACGAGCCTGCCCGCCTCGGGCCGGCTCTCCCTTGGCGCAGAGAGCGAGGTTACCTTGCGTTCCGGCTCGAGGGAGATCTCCCTTTTCAGGCGCGGGGTCTACGAGGTGGGGGAGCTGTTCACCTTTCGGCCCCTCGGCCGGATCGCTTTTGAGGATCTCTTTGCACAACGAATCCGGGAGGTGATCGACGCCTCCCGCAGAGGGGAGCAGACGAGCCCCGAGGCGCTTCTCGCCGCGCTGATTCGGGAAGAGGCGTCCCGGGCACCGACAGAGCTCAGGCGTGCGGTACAGGCGCTTGTCGGCGGCTCCTACGAGGCTGCCTGGAGCGCTCTGGATCGTTACCTCGAAAACGAGCAAATCCCGGAGCGGGACCTCTCCGATCTGATCCGGGTCCTCGCGGCCCAGAGCGCCTACTTTCTAGACCGTAACCTCGAGGCCTTCAGGCTCCTCGAGGCGGCGACGGCGGAACCGGACCACCCTCACTACCCCCTCTATACGCTCCTGCGCTCCCAGCTCCTCATCGAGTCCCACGCCTTCGCCGACGCCCTCGAGACCCTCTCGGAGTTTCTGCAGACGCCCCGGGGCGGGCATCCGGAGCTGCAGACAGCAAGACTGCAGACCGGGGTAGCCTACGAGGGGCTCGGGAACCTTCCGGTCGCCAGGACCTACTACCGTCGGGCAACAAGTCCGGACCCCACCTCCCCGGTGGCCCGAGCGGCGAGGCAGCTGCTGCAATAGCTTCCAAGCTCCCCCGCCCCGGAGGTGGTCGGCCCGGTCGGTAGCGTCGGCAGAGCGTGAGGAGCGGAAAGGCGAGGCGTACGCCTCAGACCGACACCGACAACCCCGGCAGGCGCACCAGCCGCTCCCGAAGGGGCGTATCACCCCTACTCATCAGGATGCCCCCTCGAGACGGTATACCCCTCCGCTGACCGGCGGGAGGCTCAGGGTAAACCGCCCACCCCCGGGGTGCCCATCCGCCGCTATCGGCTGCGAAGCGTCCCGGACACGCAGATCCCCCTGAGCCCCCTCGACCAGGAGCAACGGTCTGAGCACGGCGCCGCCCTCCGGCCAGGGAGGTGAGGCGAGGTCGGAGGGGCCGGCCCACCGCTCAGGCTCCCGCACTCGCCCCTCCGGGAGCTCCAGGGAGCGGGGCTCACAGCTGCGATTCCACAGGGTAAGCAGCAGCTCCTGAGCGTCCCAGCGGCTGTAGATGAGCAGCCCCTCCCCGGCTCCGGAGAGGAGACCGAAGGCTCCCCGCCTCAGGGCGCTCGACTCCCGACGCAGAGCGAGGGCGCGGCGGTAGAGCTCGCGCATCGGTGCGTCCCACGCCTCCTGGTTCCAGAGAAAGCCGCCGCGGCAACCGGGGTCGTCGCCCCCGGACATACCGATCTCGTCGCCGTAGTAGATACAGGGGGCGCCGGGGAGGGTCGTGAGGGCAACCGTCGCGAGGGCGGCGCGTCCCCGGTCGCCGGAGAGGAGGGTGAGCAGTCGGGGCGTGTCGTGGCTCCCGAGGAGGTTGAACTGCCCGAGGTTGGTCTCCCACCGGTAGAGCTCGAGCTGATTGATGATCTGATCCCCGAGTTCGCCGCCCTCCACGGGTTTGAGGGGATAGCCGCCGGGGCGGAAGCGGGTGTCGAGCTTCTCTGCCCCAAAAAAGCCGAGAAGCCCGCGGCTGAAAGGGTAGTTCATGAGCCCATCGAAGCGGTCCCCCTCGAGCCAATCCGGGGCGTGGTGCCATATCTCCCCCAAAATATACGCCTCGGGGTTTATCCCCCGTACCCGGGAGCGAAACTCCCGCCAGAAGGGAGGGTCGTCGATCTCTTCAGGTACGTCGAGGCGCCAGCCGTCGATACCCTTTCGGATCCAGTATTCCGACACCTTCAGGAGAAACTCCCGAACCTCCGGGGTGCTCACATTGAGCTTCGGCAGGGGGGCAAGGTTCGCCCAGGCGCGGTAGCCGAGAACCTCATAGGTGTCGCCTCCGGCGGCGAGAAGCTGCGCCTCCCTCTCAGACGGGTAGGCCCGGATCTTTCCCTCCTCGAGGAGAGAGGGATTGAGGTAGAACCAGTCGAGGTAGGGTGAGGAAGGCCCGTTTTCGAGGACATTGGCAAACTGAAAAAAGCCGCGCCCGACGTGGTTGAAGACCCCGTCGAGGATGAGGCGAATACCCCGGCTGTGGCAGGCGGCCAACAGGTCGTCAAAATCCCGCTCGTCTCCGAGGACCGGGTCGATGAGGAAATAGTCCTGGGTGTGGTAGCGGTGGTTTGCCGGGGAGGCAAAGATCGGGTTCAGGTAGATCGCATTGACCCCGAGCTCTTCGAGATAGTCGAGCCCCTCGGTGATTCCCCGTAAGGTCCCGCCCTTGTAGCCGCCGACCGTCGGCTCGGCCGACCACCCCTCGAGATTGCCCGCGGCGGGTGCCCCGGCCCCCCCAGCTCCGGCGGAGCCCCGGGCAAAGCGGTCGGGAAAGATCTGGTAGAAACACGCCTCACCCACCCAGGATGGGACGCTCCCGGTTCTTCGTTCACTCATGGTGGAGAAACTACACGGCTTCCCGGCGAGGGTCGAGGCGTTGGCGCCATTTTTCGGATTCAGAGGGTAGTTCAGCTATTCAGACGCCCTTGTCCAGGCGGAGGAGAGTACCTAGGCGTCGAGATGCTTGATGAGGGAGACAATCTCCTCGTAGCGGATCGGCTTCTCTATTGTTCCGATCCAGTTTTCCGGGGGCGCGCCCCAGCTCTCGGGATCGTAGGCGCTCATGAACACCACTTTCGTCGGGAGGTCCGTTATCGCCCGAGCGACCTCTACCCCCCCGAGCTCTCCTTTGAGTCGGATGTCAAGAAAGGCAACGGATGGCTGCTTATCCCTGAGAATTTCCAGTGCCTCCTCGCCGGAGCCTGTTTCTCCCAGGACCTCGCAACCGTGGGTCTCGAGGAATAGAGCAATGTCCTTTCTTATGAGGACCTCATCCTCTACGACAATGGCGCTCAACATTTGCGTGTGACCTGATGCGGGCATCATACCCTAGGTGTCCGACGGTTACAATACTTTTTGCATGAACTTGCAGTTATTTGGACAACCCATCACCTTACACTTATGAACAAGTACACCCCGATCTCCGACACCCTCTAGGATTATCTGTTGCGCCACACCTTGCGGGAGAGCGAAACGGCGAGGCGGATCCGGGATTACACCCAAAAGGAGATAAAGCGCTCAGAGATGCAGATTGCCCCGGACCAGGGAGCGGTGCTCTCGATGCTGGTCACACTCACCGGAGCGCGGCGTGCCCTGGAGGTGGGGGAGGCGGGGGATGCGGGCCGGTTCGACTTCGTCTTTGTAGACGCCGACAAGACCGGATACGACGGCTATTACGAGCGCTCTCTCAAGCTTCTGAGGCTCGGGGGCGCAGTTGTCTTTGACAACACGATCTGGGAGGGCGAGGCGGCCGACGGGATGACCGTAGTGCGCCGAGGGGGCTGATTTTCCTGAAGTGATCGAGGAATCGACCGATAAGTTGAATAGGATGGTCCGACGAACTGCGCTTGTGCTTACACTGCTCCTCCTCCCGGCCCTCGGGTTTGCCCAGACGGGGGAGAGCGAAGAGCCGAGTCCCTCCGCTCCCGTCGAGGAGAGCGAGGCGATCAGACAGTACGAACAGCGGCTGCGTTCGATGGTAAACCGTTTCGAACAGACCCGAGAGCTCCTGAGGCAGCAGATCGAGGAGAATGAGGCGCTCCGCCGGGAGAACAGCGACCTCGCCCAACAGCTCGACGCGGTCAGCCGGCAACGGGACCAGATCGAGGGTATGAGCGACGACGAGCGGGTCGCCGCACTCCAGGGAGAGGTCCGGGAGCTTCAGCTTCTCAACGACTCTCTCACGGAAAAGCTGAAAGGCAGGGTCGAGGAGAACCGGCGCCTCACCGCCCGTCTCAAGAAGGCGGAGGCTGAGCAGCTGGAGGCGCAGGATGAGATTGTGGAACTCGTCGATCTCAGGGAGGAGCAGAAACTCCTCCAGGTGGGGGCCGGCTTCTCACCCAACGGCTACATGAACGGCCTTTTTCTCGTCAACATTCCCGAGACTCCCCTCGGACTCTTTGCCGAGACCAACTACCGCTTCCGCGAGAAGGAGTGGTCCTACTCCGTGGGTGTCCAGTTCCGTTTCGCCGCTCTCACCGATCTTATCAATCTGTTTTCTCCAGAGTAGCGATTCCTTGACAGCGTAAGGCGGGGGAATCAAAATGAGAAAATGGCACCGACCCTACTCTCGATGCTCGCCGACGCGGCTGAGCGCTACACCGAGCGGCCCTACCTGTCCGTCAGGGCCGACGATGGTTGGCACGCCCACTCCTTCGCAGAGGTACGCAAGGAGGCGATAGCGGTAGCCGCGGCTCTCCGGGCGGAGGGAGTCGAGACGGGCAGCAAGGGGGCGATCCTCGCCGAGGGCAGCCCCGAGTGGATAATCGCGGAGTTCGCCCTTTTCTACGCAGGCTGCGTGAGTGTCCCCCTTTCGACCCGCCTCCTCAGCGAGGAGGTGCCCTACCGGATCAACCACAGCCACGCGACCATCATGTTTCTCAGCGCCGCCACGGTCGGTGCCGTTGAGAGTGTCCTCGAGGAGCTCGAGACCGACGAGCTGCTCCTGGTCGTTCTCGATGAGAGCCCCGGGGCGGTAAAGCGGCTCGCCGAGGCGACCAGGGGGTACGACGGCTACCGCACAACCACCCTCTCGGAGCTCCTCGAGGGCGGGAGCAGGAGCAGTCCCGGGAAACTCCGGGAGATAGAGGAGCGGGAGAGCAGTCTCGAGCCGGATGAGCCGGCTGTGATAAGCTACACCTCCGGAACCAGCGGCGCGCCGAAGGGCGTAGTGCTGAGCCATCGCAACTTCTACGTAAACAGCAGGGACGCCGTCGAGATGTACGAGGTCCCCGACCGGTTCGCCACCTTTCTCATGCTTCCCTGCGATCACGCCCTGGTCCACACCACCGGCATCTTCGCCGCTCTCCTCCGGGGAATCTCCCTGCACTTTGCACGCCGCCGAACCGCAGGGCACGGACTCAGGCGGATGCCGGACGGCCTCAAGGAGGCCGGGGCCTCCTACCTCATCACCGTTCCCGCCCTGACCGGCAGCTTCATGAAGTGGCTTCGCCGGAGTGTGGAGCAGAGAGGCTCGGTTCTCAGGAGGATCTTCGAGCGAGGAGTCGCCGCGGGGGTCCGCCGATACGGCGACGGGTACCGGCGGCCGGGGTTCTTTGTCCGACTTGCAACCGCGCCCCCCTACCTCCTCGCGGAGCGCGTGATCTTCAGGAGTCTCAGGGCAGCCTTCGGAGGGAGGTTGGAGTTCTGCGTCGGGGGTGGGGCGATCCTCGATAAGGGGCAGGAGGAGTTCTTCTGCGCCCTCGGGGTGCCGATCTACCAGGGCTACGGTCTCACCGAGGCTGCCCCGGTGGTCGCGGCAAATACCCCGAAGGCGCACAAGTTCGGCACCTCCGGTCGCGTCGCTCCCTCCCTCGAGTGCCGCATCCTCAGAGAAACCGGGGAGCCGGCGGACCGGGGCGAGCGGGGGGAGATCGTCATCCGGGGCGAAAGCGTTATGCAGGGCTATTACAAGGACGAGGAGGCGACGGCAGCGGCGATACAGGAGGGTTGGCTCCATACCGGAGATCTCGGCTATATCGACAGCGACGACTTTCTCGTAGTGGTCGGCCGCAAGGAGGCGTTGCTCGTCTCGGAAACCGGGGAGAGCTTTTCACCAGAGCAGATCGAAGAGGCGCTGGTTCTGTCATCCCCCCTGGTCGACCAGATCTTGCTCCACAATGACCGCCGCCCCTACACAACGGCCCTGATCGTGCCCAACCAGGCGGAGGTGGGACGCTTTCTCAAGGAGAGCCGGGGGGCAACGCCGAGGGATGTCCTCGACCTCTACTCCAGGGCGATCATCAACTTTCGCCGGTGCCGGGAGACAAAGGAGAAGTACGCTGAACCGTGGCTGCCCCGGACCTTCCAGCTCCTCGAGGAGCCCTTTACCGCGGAGAACCGGATGATAAACTCCACCTCCAAGGTAGTCCGGCACCGGGTCGCCTCGACCTACCAGGACCTTCTCGACTACATGTACACCGATGAGGGCTCAGAGTATCCGAACAGGCGAAACAAAGAGACGGTAAAGCGGCTCTTCTTTGTCTGAAGCCGCCGGTTGTCCAGCCCCGGCGACCGCAGCACCCCCCCCCGGCGGCCGCAGCACCTCGCCCGGCGGCGGGGCCAACCTCCGGGGCGGGGCCAACCCCCGGGGCGGGGCAACCTCCGGGGCCAACCCCCGGGGCGG
>JBKHDM010000069.1:0-13938 GCA_046541355.1 Spirochaetaceae bacterium | reverse complement strand
CAGTGGCGTTGTGTCAGCCGACGATGAGAGAGCCCCGGCTGCGAATCAGGTAGATCAGCGCGGCGGCGCCGACGGCGGGACTGATCGAGAGGATTGCGAACATAGCGCCGTATCCGACGCGCTCGACGAGATAGCCACCGACAATGCTTCCGATAAAGACGGCAAGCCCGATGCCGACGGCACTGAAGGCGGCCATCGCCACTCCCCGAAGTTCCGGGGGAGCGGACTGGTTAACAAAGACGACCCCTGCCGAGAGCATCAGCCCGAAGGTGAGAGCGTGGAGGAGCTGGATAAAGACCACGAGGATCACCGAGGGTGTGAGGGCGTAGAGCAGGAGCCGGAGGGTCATGATGATCCCCGAGGCTGTCAGGAGCTTTCCGATACCGAAACGGCGGATCAGTTTCCCGGAGTAGAAGATGATCGGGATCTCGCTCACCGCGCCGATCGCCCAGTAGACGGTCACCGCCTCGACCCCGAGGTCCTCCTTGAGGTAGAGGGAGAAAAACGAGTTGTACGCTCCAAAGGCGATATTTCCGAGACCTACCGCGGCGAGGACCGCCCAGAATATCGGCTCGAGCCTCTTTGCTTTCCCCGGGGTCTGCGTGCCGGCGGATGTGGCGCTCTTTTGTGAGGCAGGGGGGCGGACGAGGATCACCGCCGCGGCAAAGAGCGCCATTGCGACGAGAAAGGCAATCATCATCGACTCCGGGCTCTCCTGGTCGAGGAGGTTCCCTGCGGGCACGAGGACCGCGGCCACGGCGAATCCGATGCTGCCGAAGACCCGGACCTTGCCGTACTGCTCCCGGGGGTCCGAGAGGACCGAGCCTGCCACCGCGTCGGTGAGGGGGACACTCACCTTGAAGAGAAAGCCCGTGAGCCCGGAGATGAGAACCGCCGCTAAAAAGGGGAGCTCCATGAGGAGAAACACCATGACCCCCCCGGCGAGGAGGGTCGTACCAGCCTTGATCTCCCGGAACCGGCCGGTTCTGTCGGCAAGGCGGGCGAGAAGCATCGGTCCGACGACTCCGGAGATCTCGAAAAAGCCGATCATGATACCCACAGCGAGGGGCTCGTAGCCGGAAGCGCGGAGAAAAACCTGATAATGGGGTATCACCACGGCGTACATGGCGAAAACAAAGAAGTAGTAGAGGCGCAGCGCGTTCATTTCGGTGCGGCAACACTATCCTGTAACCGGTTGCTCTTGCAATCCGGGGCAAACGTGCCGATATAGGTAACGTTATGAGAAAGATGGCGGTGATCAGCTCCGATGAGGAGCTAAATGCCCGGGTGCAGGCGATCTGCGAGCGGTTCAGCAACTACTTCAATCCGGAGTTCCTCAGAGATACCGATGACGCCCTGGAGTTCATAACCTACGAGCTCCCGGAAGTGACGCTGATCAACTTTTCCGACTCCAGGGTAGACCCCGGTCGTCTTGTGGAGCGGATCGAGTCGGACCCGTGGCTCCACTACGGGGGTGTTGTGGGAGTCCACAAGCGAAAGGACGCCGGTCAGGCGGCGGAGCGGTCGAAACAGTGCAACGTCGTCGCCCTCATACCCCGCAGCGAGTTTGTCTGGAGTTTTTCCCGGCTCCTGAAGATTCTCATCCAGAACCGGAACATCCTCTTCCAGAGGGAGATGCAGGACGTCTTTCTCAATTCCATCACCGGCAACTTCGTCCTCGACAATGACGTCTTCAACGTCCGCGCTTACGCAAATCTCGTTTCCAACTATCTGTTTAACGCGAACTACGTGAACAACGAGGTCCGCGAGCGTCTCCACGTTGCGCTGTTCGAGTTGCTGATGAACGCGATAGAACACGGCAATTGCGGGATCACCTACACCGAAAAGACCGAGTACCTCAACCACAACGGCGACATTATCCCCCTGATCCGCAAAAAGGCGGCCCTCCCGGAGAACCGGGGAAAGCAGGTCTACTTCTCCTACAAGATTACCCCGGAGCGCTCCTACTACAAGATCCGGGACGAGGGGGAGGGTTTTGACTGGCGGAAGATGGTCGAAGGAGAGGAAATCAACTTCGAGCTCCACGGCCATGGCATCCGGATGGCCTCCCACTATATTGAGAACCTCACCTACAATGAGAAGGGTAACCAGGTCTCCTTTGAGCTACCCCACGCCCTCGAGGCTGCAAACACCCGGCCCACCTTGTTCGAGGCGCAGCCGGAAAAGCAGTTTAAGGATGGGGAAGTGATCTTCAGTGAGGGAGAGGCTTCGAACTATCTCTACTACATCGGAGGAGGAAAGCTCGACATCTACGCCGGTGGGCAGCACCTGTCGACCCTCACTCCTAACGATCTGTTCCTCGGGGAGATGTCCTTTCTCCTCGGAGACCGCCGCTCGGCAACGGTTGTCTCCTCAGGAGAGTCGGTGCTCATTCCGATCTCCAAGCATCACTTCGTCTCGGTAATCAAGGAACGGCCGCACTACGGGATTTTCCTTGCCCGGCTGCTCGCCCAGCGGCTCCAGAACCTCAACCGACAGGTCGCAATGCGTAAAGGGTAGGCTACTCCCTCGGGGTCGCGGCGTAACCGATACGCTCGACAAACTCGATGATCTTGGTGACCGTCTCGGGGTTGCCGTCAAAATCCAGCTCAATCGTCGCGTTCTCCCGGTCTACGACGATATCCTCCACCCCTTTGAGGCGACGGCCCATATGCTCGATACCGATCTTGCAGGAGGTGCAATTCGCCCCCTCCAGATCGAGTGTCTTGTGTTCAACACTCTTGGCGCTCATGGTCAGTATCATAACAACAGGTAGCCTCACCGGTAAAGTGACTCACCGCTGTTCAATGGGAGAGCTGCGTTGCCTGTCCAGCTCCAGAAGGCTCTGGGAGCGGGTAATAAGCATCTCCCAGAAGTGGGTCGACTCCCGCAGGGAGGTCGGCCTCAGCACGTAGAGCTGCCGGCGGTAGTAGAACTCGAGATCCTGTCGGAGCTGCACATGGACGGCGTGGATGGAGTTAAAGGGAATCGTCCACCCTTCGGTTCCCCACCGGTCCCGGCAGCTGCCGGTCACCCTCAGGGGGGTCACCTCGAGGCCGCTTCTCAGAAGCCTCACGGTTACCGTTCCCCGGTGGCGCAGGGGGCTCGACCCACGGCCGACCCGGAGGGTCAGCGGGCCGCTCTTGGCGAATGCTTGCTCCTCCCCCGCGTTCCACCACTCCCGAAGCGTGTTGTCGAGATGGCTCTGCTGCCACCTGTTCCAGTCCCGGACCGCCTCGAAGTGACCGGAGAGAGCGCCGTAGCGGTCCATGACAACCGAGCTGCCACAGCTGAGACAGCGGATTTGCGCACCCTCGCTACGAAGAGTGGAAAAGCCGTGACACCCGGGGCAGGCGTAGAGAAGCGTCTCTGCAAACTCCGCCTGTCGTCGGGAGGGGTAGGGGAGGCGTCGCGAGCGCTGCCAGTCGGTCTCACTGAACCGTAGCGCCTCCCGGAGCCACCGGTCAATTTCGGAGAGACTCATCTCCTTCAACCGGTGCGCCGGAAGCACCCGGCTGCGGTCAAAGTGGATCTCCAAAGCTCCCTTTCGACGGAAGGGAGACCACCGGGGCAGGGAGAGGTAGGCGCCCCGCAGGTGAGGAACTACTACGGTGGTTTTGAACAGGCGCAGCAACTTGGCTGTCGCCGGCAGGGGAGACAGGCTCTCACCATCCCAGGTGCGCTGCCCCTCGGCAAAGACGCCGACAATCTGCCCCCGGCGCAGAAGCTCCCCCATTGTACGGACCGTGGCGGTATCGCTTTTCGCCTTCGCCTTCGGAATCGCCCCGACAAGGCGAAGGAGCCGGCGCATGATGCGGGTGCGGAAGTTTCCGTCGGCGGCAACGTAGTAGACCGGCTGCGGGATAAAGACGCCGAGGAGAAAGGGGTCCCAGTAGTTCACGTGATTCGGGATGAGCAGATAGGGCGGGGCTACGCCCTCGATCACATCGGCACCGACGCAACGGGCGTTGTACCGGTAGAGGAGAAAGCGTCCAAAGGTATTTTTTATGAAAAGGTTGAACCATCTCGGCGCGACAACCATGGTCGCCGATGGTACTTCGGGAGGAGTCTCTTTGTCAGCAGAAAGTCGGTTAGTAACCGAGAAGAGCGGCTGATTTCTGTGGACCTCGGGAATTTTATGAGCTAAGATCGTTCCATGGACTTCAATTGGCTGTTCTTCGTCCATCTGGGACTTATCGGGTTTGCCCTCCTGGTGGCGACGGTTATCCGGGTTCGGGTTCGCTTCTTTCAGAAGTATCTCATTCCCAACGCCCTCACCGCGGGATTCCTGCTGCTTCCCTTCTACAATTACCTCGGGCCCGCCCTCGGGGTTACCCAGGACGGTCTCGGAGAACTGGTCTACCACCTTCTGAGTATCTCCTTTGTCTCTATGACCCTCCGGCGATCCGACGGCACCGGGACAAAGGGCGACAAGCGGATCTTCGCGACATCCGTCTCGGTGCTCTCGCAGTACGCGGTTCAGGCGTTCCTCGGGCTCATTGTCACCTATATCTTCATAAAAACCATCCTGCCGGAGCTCTTCCCGGCCTTCGGTTTTCTCCTGCCCCTCGGATTCGTCCTCGGTCCCGGCCAGGCTTTTGCTATCGGTCAGGGGTGGTCGCAGTTCGGTTTTGAAGGAGCCGGAACAATCGGCCTCACCTTTGCCGCGATCGGTTTTATCGTCTCCTCCTTTGGAGGGGTCTTTCTCATCAACTTCGGTATCCGCCGGGGCTGGCTGACCGAAGAGTTTCTCCAGGGGCTCAAGAAGGGAGGCGTTCGCAGCGGGGTGCTTCCGAGAAGCGGTGAGAACCCGACGGGGGCGAGACTGACCACCGAGAGTGAGGCGATCGACTCGATGACCTACCACGCCGGGATGGTTCTTTTTGTCTATTTCCTCGGCTACCTGGTTCTGCGCATTGTCACCTATCTCCTCGGTCTCATCGGTCCGATGGGCGCGGAGCTCGCCGTAAACCTCTGGGGTATCAGCTTTATCTTTGCTGCGGTCATGGGGATCGTCTTGAAGCAGATTCTCAAGGCGTTACGGGTCGATTACACCCTTGACAACCAGACCCTCACCCGGATCTCAGGCTTTTCCGTAGATGTCATGGTCACCGCCGCTATCGCCGCGATCTCGATCGTCGTCGTGACGGAGTATCTCGTGCCGATTCTCTTACTCTCCGGCCTCGCTAGCCTCTTTGTTTTTCTTACGGTGCCCTGGTTTGTCTCCCGGATCTTTCGGGATCATCAGTTCCACAGGATGCTGATGATCTTTGGGGTCTCCACCGGAACCCTGCCGACGGGCCTCGCGCTTCTCAGGGTAATCGACCCGGAGTTCGAAACGCCCGTGGCAAGCGATTACATGTACGCCTCGGGGCTCATTTTTATGTTGGCCATACCCTTCATCCTCTCCATTAATCTGCCCGCCTACTGGTACCGCTTTGATAACGAGCTCTACTTCTGGGCCGCCGTCGGCGTGAGCCTTGCCTATATGCTCTTTGTCTTTGTCTCCTATCTCCTCGTCGCAAAGGAACGCTCCTTCGCCCGGGCGAACAAGGTGTGGCTGCCGAAGCACGACAAGTGATCTGTCCCGGGGATCGTTTTCCGTAAACGATCCCTTCCCCGGGGGTTGGTTGTTATTGTAAAATAACCAACACCTACAAGAGGAACGGGAGCGCCGATGGAGCTACGCGAGAATCTGCTGAGCGAAACCACCTGGGATATCTACGAGACTTCCTTCGAGCCGGAACAGATAGTCGCCTCCGGCAGCAACTTTATGACGGGCAACGGCTACCTCGGTTACCGCGGCACCTTTGCCTCGAGTCGCAAGGAGGATTATGTCGCCTGCGTCGTTACCGACACCTACGACATGGCCGATGGAACGTGGAAGGAGCTTGTAAACGCTCCCAATCCCCTCTACCGGTCGGTGATCGTCGCAGGGGAGGAACTGCGCCCCTACCTTGCCCCGGAGTACCGCCGGGGCCTCGAGTTCCGGCAGGGCCGCTTCAGCGTCAGCGGGCGCTTTCCCGGAGCTCCGGTCGAGGAGTATCTGGAACAGCGCTTTGCGAGCTACGCGAATATTCACGGGATCCCCGCTCGCCTCGAGCTTAGCGGCACTCCAGGAGGGGAGGTTACCCTTCGCTGCGGAATCGACGGCGATGTCTGGAGTCTCAACGGGGAGCACTTCCGCTCATACACTCCCTACTCCCGGGAGGATCGCCTTTTTCTGGAGACGGTGACCGCTCAGCATGGCGTTACGGTTGTCAGCTCCGTCTCCCATAAACTTGTCCGGGGTGAGCTCATTGAGGAGCGGGAGATTATCGCGGATCGCGAGATCTACCGCGAGATGATCTGCCGTCTCGACGAGGAGGGGGTTCTCGTCCTCGAGAGCTACGCTGTCCTGTTCAGCTCCAAGGATGTAGAGGATCCGGTGGCCGCGGCAACGGCTCTGATGAAAGAGCTCGAGCACAGCGGCTACCAGGACGCTCTCGCCGCCCATCGGGAGGCGTGGGATACGATGTGGGAGGACTACGATGTCGAAATCGAAGGCGATCCCCTCAGCGGGACATTGATGCGGTACAACACCTACCACAACGTTATCGCCACACCCGCCCATAGCGACCACCTGCCGATAGGTGCCCGGGGCCTCTCCTGCCAGGCGTACCAGGGAGCTGCCTTCTGGGATCAGGAGATCTTCAATCTGCCGATGTTTCTCTACACCCGGCCGGAGATTGCTCGAAACATTCTGCGCTACCGGTACAAAACGATCGCCGGAGCGAGGAAAAAGGCGAGGGACCTCGGCTATCACGGTGCGTTCTACGCCTGGGTAAGCGGCGACACCGGTGAGGAGATCTGCCCCTCCTACTTTTTTATCGATGTTCTTTCAGGACGCCGGATCAGAAACCATTTCAACGACTGGCAGATTCACATAAGCCCCGACATATCCTACACCGTGGCAAAGTACCTCGAGGTTACCGGAGACTGGGACTTTCTCAGGGAGGGGGGAGCGGAGATTCTCATGGAGGTAGCCCGGTTTATCTACAGTCGGGTCCACTACTCGCCGGCTCGGGACCGCTACGAGATCCTCCGGGTCCTCGGGCCCGACGAGTACCACGAGAACGTCGACAACAACGCCTTTACCAACTTCCAGTGCAGGTTTGCCCTCAACTACGCCCTGCACGCCCGAACCCGCCTCCCGGAAAAGGAGCTCGAGGAGCTCGACCGGAAGCTCGAGCTCACCGAGGATGAACTCGGGGTATGGAAACAGATCGCCGAAAAGCTCTACATCCCCGGACCCCGGGAGGAGGACGCCCTCATAGAGCAGTTCGACGGTTTTTTCGATCACGAGGACATCACCCCGAGGGAGCTCGAGAAGCGGCTGAAGGACCCCGGGGAGTACTGGGGATGGCCCAACGGGATAGCAGTGGAGACACAGGTCTCCAAGCAGGCCGACGTCACCCAGCTGTTTATGCTCCACCCCGACGCCTACGAGACCGAAACGATGCGGCGTAACTGGGAGTACTACGAGGCGAGGACGCAGCACGGAAGCTCCCTGAGCCACTCTGTTTACGCGATCACCGCGAGCTGGGTCGGCCACCTCCGGGAGGCGTACGACTACTTTATCCGGTCGAGCACGGTGGACCTGTTTAACACCGGCAAAGCTGTCAGCGGGGGCACATTTATCGGAGGTATCCACACCGCGGCCTGCGGCGCGGCGTGGCAGATCATAACCCTCGGTTTCGCCCGGATGCGCGTCGATGAGGAGGGGATCGCTCTCGACCCCCGCCTTCCGGAGCAGTGGAGCCGCCTCTCCTTCAGTCTCACCTTTCGGGGTAGCAGGGTAAGGGTGGAGATCACTCCGGAGGAGGTGACGCTGGTCTGTGACCCGGGTAACAGCCGGGATGTCCCGATCAAACTCCCCGGGAGCAGCGCCTCCCTCGCGCCGGGGGAGAGGCTTACTCGGCCTCGAACGTAGTAAAAGGGTGAGGAAGGAGTTCCCGGAACCGAAGGGTCCGCAGGATCTCCCGGGGTGTGGCGAGGTGGACCTCCATCTCAGGATCGCAGAACTCCGCCATCACCTGGAGACAGAGGGCGCAGGGTACCGCCGGCGGCTGCTCGTCGGTAACAACCACCATAAACTCAAAGCCCACCGAACCGTGCTCGCACACCGCCTTGAAGATCGCGTTTCGCTCGGCGCAGACTGTCGCGCCGAAGCTTGCGTTTTCGATATTACAGCCGGTAACGATCTGGTCGCTGTCACGGAGTTTTGCAGCCGCCCCAACCGCAAAGTGAGAGTAGGGTACGTGGGCGCGAGTGCGGGCGTGGGTAGCGAGCTCGTGCGCTTTTCGCAGATGATTCATGACAGCGAGAGTCTATCCCAGGCTCAGGCAGCCGGTAAATCCCCTTTCGTGAGAGTAAGCGTTTGGTTGGAAACTGCCGATAATTCCGTAAGAGAAGGTTGGCTCCATGATTCGTGATCTGACAAACGCCCTGAAAAACTGGTTCCGCCACTCGCAGTACTCCAAGCCGGCGCTCTACTTCGCCCTCTTCTTCGCTCTCTCGAGCCTTTCGATCTACGTTTTCGAATTAGGGCGGAATCAGCAGTTTGTCAACGTAATGGACGGCCTCTGGTGGGCGATCATCACCTTCAGTACAACAGGCTACGGGGACAAGGTCCCGGTGACGACAGCCGGCCGCGTTGTGGCGGTGCTGACCATTCTTATCGGCGTTGGTGGTATGAGTCTGCTCTCAGGCTCCCTCGCCTCATGGCTGGTAGATAGAAACACGAAAGCCCGGAGGGGATTGATGGACTTCAAGAAACTGAAGGATCACCTGGTGATTTGCGGCTGGAAGGAGGACATGAAAGAGATCCTCCTGAGTATTCTCAAGGCCTCCTCGGAGTACCAGTCCGAGGGGGTTGTGATTATCTCCAACGTGGAGCCCGAACGGGTGGAGGAGCTCAAAGAGAGCGAAGAGCTGCGGGGGCTCAAGTTCGTCCGGGGCGACTACTTTTCCGAGCTCTCCCTCCAGCGGGCAAACGTCCACCTCGCGAGGAAAGTGCTCATTCTCGCCGACACCCTCGAGTCAAGTGCGGTGAGCGAGGTCGACTCGAAAACCGTCATGACCGTACTCACCTCCAAATCCTTGGCAAAGGATGTCTATGTAACCGCGGAGGTCCTCGACAAGAAGTACGAGAGCTACCTCAAGCACGCTCAGTGCGACGAGATCCTCTTCAGTCGGGACTTCAGTCGGCAGATGCTGGCGAGCACCTCGGTAACCAATGGAATGAGTCATATCATCTACGATCTGCTTACCAGCGACTCCACCGGCTCCCGCCTTCTCACCGAGCCGATCCCCCCGAGGATGGTCAACTCCAGCTACCGTGAGCTCAGGCAGGCGTTCAGCTCAACCGGCGACAGGGTACTCCTCGGAGTCCTTGAAAATACCGGAAGTCCGAACATGATGAAAATGGAGGCGCTTCGGGAGGCGCAGAAAACCTCCGACGTCTCACAGCTGGTGAGTAACCTTCAGAAGGTAAAAGGACTGGAGGTGAACAACCCGGTCTTTCTCCCGGAGGACGACTACCTTCTGCAGAAGCACTCCCTCGCAATCGTTCTCGAGCGAGGTCAGAATGGCTGACAATCAGGCGATACTCACAAAGCTCAAGCAGATTCCGATCTTCGAGGAGATCTCGGGAAACGAGAATTTCCTGAAAGAGCTCATGGGTATCTGTAAGCAAAAGAAGACCCACCGGGGAGAGACGATCATCCGGGAGGGAGACCTCGGTGACGAGATGTATATCGTCTACAGCGGCGCGGTGGAGATCAAGAAGCGCACACGGGCGGGGGATGAGTACACCGTGGTACGACTCCGGTCGGAGCACAACGTCTTTTTCGGGGAGCTCGCCCTGATCGACGATGACAAGCGTTCCGCTTCAGTCATCGCCACCGAGGACAGCGAGTTTCTCGTTATAACCAAGTCGGACTTCATGAAACTGGGGGACAGCTACCCCTCCATCGGTCTGCCGGTAACCCGGTCGATATCAAAGATCCTCGCCTCGCGACTGAGAAAGACGACCGGGGACATGCTCACCCTCTTTGACGCCCTGGTAAACGAGCTGCAGTCGTGACCGAAGCTCTCACTTAATCGACTGTCCCCTCCGCCCGGTATGGGTAGAAGGTGTAGTCTCTGAACTGCCCTTCCCGGTTATTATCGCCGTAGGGATGCTCCTCGTTCGCGTTAGCGTGACAGGTGACACAGAACTGCTCGGTAAAGATCGTCTCCCTGTCACTCCCGGGACTCTTGGTGATCCAGACCCATCCGCCTCGGCTCATCGGGTGGTCGCGGTCTTTTACCATGATTGTCAATGAATCAGGAGGCACATCCTCCGGTGGATCCGAGGAGGAGTAGATCTCCTTGACGATGATCGTACCATCCGGGTAATCCCACGGCTCCTGCGCCGAGTCCGGCGGTTCCACGGTTTCGCCGGTCGGATTGATAAAGATCCGCCGCGCCCCACCGCCATGACCGGGGACCGGGAAATCGAGGGTTTCGGTGGTGGTCCTGCTCCAGTTCTCGTGGTTCCCGGTGACCAGCGGCTCCTGCTCGCCGTCTCCCGCGCAGCCGAGGATGAGGACGGCGAAAGCTGCCGGCAGCAGCAGCAGCGGAATCGCCCTCATACGCCTCCTCCAGGCAGGAGCTTGTACACCTTCAGGGCGTGAGACTTTCCTTTCACCTTGAGGCGGAAGGGCCCTTCGATTTCAAACGTTCCGGCTATGAAACCGTGAACAACCTCGGTGACGATGATCTCTCCGCCTCCGGCGGCGCCGCAGAGACGGGCGGCGGTATTCATGTTGTCGCCGATCGCCGTAAAATCCGCCCGAACCTCGGAACCGATCGCCCCCATAATTACCTCGCCGTAGTGGATACCGATACCGATCTGGAGGGTTGTGCCCCCGGTATCTATTGGTGCCTCCCTCAGACGCTCCTGGACCCTCACCGCCGCCCGGCAGGAGCGCAAGGACGCCTGTTCGCCGGTAAAGATCGCGACAACCTCGTCCCCGACGTACTTGTCGACGTCTCCCCCCTCCTCCTGAATAATCTCGGTCTGGAGGTTGAGAAACTGGTTGAGGGTTCGCACCACCAGGTCCGCCGGGTGACTCTCGGAGTAGGCTGTAAAGCCGCGAATATCGGCAAAGAGCAGGGCCGCGGTCGCCGTGCCGCCGACACTGTCGCCCTGAATCGACTCGATCGTCGAGCCTGAGACAAAGCGGGAGAGATGGAACCGCTCCTTGAGCCCCTGGACCATGGTGTTGACCGTACTCCCGAGGCGCCCTATCTCATCGTCCTGGCGCAGATGAACCTGCTTGTCGAAGTCCCCCTCCGTCACCGCCTCGCAGACCGAGCCGATCATCCGGACCGGGGTGATGACGATCCGCCTGAGGACCGCCGAAAGGGCGAGGCCGGCAATCAAAACGATGAAGAGAAAGAAACTCGAGGCGGTCAGTACCGCTCGTCTCTGCTCGACCACGCTCTCGGTGATCTCCGCTCTGATATCGATAACGCCCCGGATGGTGTGGTCGCTGCCGTGGCAGACTGCGCACTTCGGAAGGTTGATCAACCCGCGGTGGATTCGGGCAAACGCCCGCCCCTCCTCCTCGGTCTGGTAGAGCACGTCGGTCGGGGGCACCGAGGTCGCCTCCTCGAATCGTCCAGGCTCGAAGGGAACCAGCCTCATCTGGGGCGCTACCCCCTCATCCCCTTCCGCCCTCGGTGCGAACATCCGGCGGTCGAGGTTGCTGTTAACCTCCCGTATCGTCTCATTGTCCGAAAAGGCCGGCACCCCGTCGGTACGATAGAGGGCGACATCGAGGTCGGCGTCGATCTCCCCGAGGCCGGCGAAGTAGGCAACCACCAGCGGCGCCTCTCCGGGCACCATCAGCTGCTCGATCGCCTCGTAGACGATGTTTGACTCTCTTACGAGCGCCTCGCTTCGGGCGTCCTGAATGGTGGTAAAGAGCGAAACCGTCAGGTAGAAGGTTACCGTGCCGATCCCGAGAATAAGGGTAAGGACAATAAGAAGGTTTACCTTCCGGGTGAGTGGTACATATGCCATCGATTTCGCCCTCCAGGAGAGCTACCTCAAAGCATAGGTCCCGGGGGTGTGCAAGTCAATGGCTGCCCACGCCGCGGCGCCCCCCGTCGGAGGTGCCGGGGGGCGATGGGGCAGGGTGAGGCGCTTCAGCTCAACGCGCGGGTTATCCGCTCGAGCGCCTCCGCTACCTTTTCCCGGTCGTTAAAGGCGCTGATCCGGATAAACCCCTCTCCGGCTCGACCAAAGCCGACCCCCGGGGTGGTTACAACCGCCGCCTCCCGGAGTATGCGGTCAAACAGCTCCCAGGAGGAGCCGCCGGCGGACACCCAGATATAAGGGCTGTTTACGCCTCCGTAACAGCTCATACCGAGGCTTTCCATCGCCGAGCGTATGCTCCGGGCGTTCTCGAGGTAGTAGTCGGTCAGCTCCCGCTGCTCCTTTCGTCCCTCGGGGGTGTAGATCGCCGCGGCGGCGCGCTGCACGGGGTAGGAGACGCCGTTGAACTTGGTCGTGTGTCGACGCAGCCAGAGGTCCCGGACCGAGCGCTCCCCTCCCTCGGCGTCAAAGGCGCGGCACTCGGTGGGAACGACGGTATAGGCGCAGCGGGTGCCGGTAAAGCCGGCGGTCTTCGAATAACTTCGAAACTCGACGGCGCACTCCTTTGCCCCCTCGATTTCGAAGATCGACCGGGGGATCGAATCATCCCGGACAAACGCCTCGTAGGCGGCGTCAAAGAGAATCAGCGCCTTTTGCTGCCGCGCGTAGGAGACATACTCGGAAAGCTGCTCCCGGGTGGCCACCGCCCCGGTGGGATTGTTCGGGAAGCAGAGGTAGAGAAGGTCGACGTGCTCCTCCGGCGGCGGCGGGACAAAACCGTTGGACTCGTTCCCCTCGAGGTAGACCAGCCCGTCGTAGCGTCCCTCCCGGGCGCTGCCCGCCCGACCGGCCATGACATTGGTATCCACATAGACCGGATAGACTGGGTCTGCGACCGCCACAACCGAGTCGAGGGAAAAGAGCTCCTGAAAGTTACCGGTGTCGCACTTTGCGCCGTCGCTGACGATGATTTCATCCGCGGATATATCGACGCCCCGCTCCCGGAAGTCACCCTCGGCAATCGCCTCCCGAAGGAAGGCGTAGCCCTGCTCCGGGCCGTAGCCCCGAAAGCTCTCGGCCCGGCCCATCTCTTCCACCGCCTCTCTCATGGCGGCCACCACCGCGGGGGTGAGGGGACGGGTAACGTCACCGATTCCGAGCTTGATTATCTCCCGATCCGGCTGTTCCGAGGCGAAAGCCTCCACACGGCGGGCGATGTCCACGAAGAGATATGACTTCTGCAGCTTGTCGAAGTTCGGGTTTATGTTGACCATGTATCTCTGTATAGTAACGCCCATGGCCAATGTCAATCAAACCGCGCTCCTCGACGAGTGCCGACGCATCCTCGAGGAAACAACGGACAACGGCACCGCCCTGCAACGGATCGCGACGACGCTCGAGAAGAGGGTGAGTCACTACAACTGGTTCGGTTTCTATCTGACAATTCCCGGTACCCGGGAGCTCGCCCTCGGACCCTACGAGGGAGCGGCGACCGAACACCTGAGAATCCCCTTTGGTCGGGGCGTCTGCGGTCAGGCTGCTCAGCGGGAGGAGACGGTTTTGGTAGCCGACGTCACGCAGGAGTCGAACTACCTCGCCTGCTCCCTCGAGACAAAGTCGGAGATCGTCGTGCCGATCATCGCCTCCGGTGAGGTCCTCGGAGAGATAGACATCGATTCTCACCGAAAAGACGCCTTTGACGATAGTGACCGGAGCTTTCTCGAAGCCCTTGCGGCGATGCTTGCCGGAAG
>JBKHDM010000068.1:0-14089 GCA_046541355.1 Spirochaetaceae bacterium | reverse complement strand
TCCAGCCTACTGCACGGCTTAGGCTGCTTTTATCCCCAGGGTGGAGGACAGTACCAAAGGTTTGGCTTGGCGTGATTCATACCCCCGAAACCGTGGGATTCAGTAACCACCGCCTAACTCCATACCGTGCAACTCCTTGAAGCCGACATTACACCATGGTCGTGAACAGTAATTAGGGGAGGGTCATCCCTTCCTCGTGGGCGATGTCGACGCAGAGCACCAGCTCCTCACTCCCGGAGGCGGTAAACCGAACCGCCAGGGTCCGGCAGAGGCGGCCGCTTGCGTTTGATACGTAGACGTTGGTGAGGTAACGCTCCTGGTTGAGGGTGGTGAGGGCGTAGACGTAATCCTTGAGCGTGTGGGACTCTCCACGCCTCGCGGGACGAAAGAAGCTCCCGCTCCGCCTCGGCTGCAGCCCCGGCTTGAGGACGGTGCTGCTCACCTGCCTGCCTCCAGGCTCGAGCAAAAAGGAGCACTCCACCTCCCGCACCTCGGCTACCAGCTCCTCGAGTATCGTGTCCCGCAGCTCCTCGGCGCTCCGCCGCAGCCGTTCGATATACCCGTCGAGCTCGGCTGTCACCCGATGTTGCCGGGCTGTCTGATCCGCGAGGAGACCTGAGAGATCCCGGGTCAGTCGCGGCAGCAGATCAGCGAGGACAGCCTCGGCGTGTTCCTCTCCCGCTTTGAGATCCGCCCCGGGTCGGCCGAAGAGGTAACCCTGAGCGAGGTCGACACCTTCGGTAGCAGCCGCGAGGAGGTCATCGTAGCTCTCCACTCCTTCGGCGAGGGCAAAGGCGCCGACGGTCCGGGCGAGATAGGTGACGCTCCGCAACACCGATCGCCGGTAGCTGTCCCGTTGCGCCCCGGAGACGATGGACCTGTCGATCTTGATGATATCCGGGCGTACCAGGGCGACCCGCTCGAGGTTGCTGTGCTGGGTGCCGAAGTCGTCGAGGCTTATGAGGAATCCTGAGGCGCGATTCCGCTCGGCAAACGCCCTGAGGGCAGGCAGATCCTCCACACCGGACTCGACAATCTCGAGGGCGACCCTCGCTGGAGGGATACCGGCGTCGTGGCATGCTGCGGCGATCCGGCCGGGGGAGAGCGCCTTGTCATCGACGAGGCGGGCGGAGAAGTTGAGAAAGAGCATCGGGGAGGCTCCCTCGGAGGGGTACGCTTGTCTGAACCGGTCGAGGGCGAGGGCTCTCGCTGCGCGCTCGAGGGTGAGTCCGAGCCCAGCCTGGTCTGCGCGCTGGAAAAGCTCGGGGGGAGGGATCAGCCGTTTCCCGTCGTATCCTCTCAGGAGCGCCTCGTGGCCTAGGGATTGACCGGTACGGAGACTGACAATTGGTTGAAAATGTACATCGAGCCGGTCGGTGCCAACAAGGCGCGCAACCGCGCTACCGGGCAAATCACGCATCACACCAGCTAACCGGAGTGAGGCTGGAGGGTCAACCATCCTCGAGGCTATCACCCATCCGCCTGAGGATATCGTAGTAGGTGAGAATCCGATTGACGTAGAGCACCGGCTCGCTGCCCCGGGCGTAGCCGTGGACGGTGTCACGGTAGTACTCAGGGTTACTGAGCAGCGGAAGTGTCTGCTCCATGGAGGCCCAGCTCTTCTCGTCGAGGCCGAGAGAGACGGCGATAATCTGGGCATCCCGGATGTGGCCGTAACCGACGTTGTAGGCTGCCATGGAAAACAGGAGTCGATCCTCGGGATCCGGGATGTCGACGAAACGCTCCCGTAGAATGGAGAGGTACTTGACCCCCGCGTAAATGCTCTGCTCCGGATCGAGGCGGTCTTCGATCCCCATCTCCCTCGCCGTCGTCATGGTTACCTGCATAAAACCTTCGACTCCGGTGTGGCTCCGGGCAAAGGGATGGTAGTGAGACTCCTGGTAGGCGAGGGCGGCGATGAGTCTCCAGTCGAAACCGAAGCGCTCCGACTCCCGTCGGATTGCCTCGAGGTACCGGGGCAGGCGGGTTGAGATTCGCTGGTGGAAGACCCGGATATCGAAATAGTCGAAGACCTCGACGTTGGCGTAGTATCGCTCGTAGATCCGCTGGTAACCTCCTGTCTCTTCCATCATCGTAAAAAAACGGTTTATCTCCTCCAGAAGCGCCCGCTCTCCACGCCTTACCGCCCACGCTATGAGCTGAGGCGAGGAGATGGAAAAGGCGAACCGTACATCCGGGTAGTACCTCCGGTTGAGCATGGCGATGTTGGTATCCGCGACGGTAGCTTCAATCTCCATGTCCGACACCCGTCGGATGAGCTCTTCGGTGGGCAGGTTATCGTGTACCACGATCTCGACATCAAGGCCCCCCGCCTGGAGCTCCCGGAGGCGCTGTTCGTAGGAGGTGCCCGAGCGCAGATGAACACGCATACCTGCAAGATCGCCGAGTTGCCTCACCTCCCGATTGGATGCGTGGACCAGAAGCTCCTGGCGGACCACCATATACCCCTCGGAAAAGTCGAACCCCTGCCTGCGTTCCCGGGTCGCGGTGACGCTTGCCCCGACGAGGGCGCCCCGTCCCTCCTCGAGAGCGTCGAACATCTCGGACCAGGGCGGGGTGATCACCTCGATCTCCACTCCGAGATACTCCGCGAAGGCTGCCGCCAGGTCGTACTCGAACCCCACCGGCTCGTCCCGGTAGATCCAGTAGGTGTGGGCGCTGTTCTGGGTGATAAAGGTGAGCGTGCCCGCCTCGAGAATCCGCTGCAAGGAGCGGTCCTCCGGGCGCGTCAGGAGATAGATAACCGCCGCGAGGAGAAAGAGCAATGCCGAGGCGAGGAGGATAACACTCCGCCGCTTTGTCCGGTCAGAGGGAAACACCGTAGTCCAATAATAATAAAACTCTCCCTCGACTTTCAGAAGGAGCATGTACGGGAGAGGAAGGGGCACACCTCCCTCATATCCCGAAGCAGAGCCCCGAGGGCGGCCGAGACGATAGCGGGGTGATCAGTCTACAAGCTCTCCCAGCGGCGCTCTTACCACGGTTGCCCCGTAGGTGTCTCTAGCTTCGTGAGGACTTTCTGATAAAAAACCAGAGAAAACCGATAATCAGCACCCCCGCCGCGGTCAGGAGAACCTCGGGATCCACAAAGAGGGCGAGGGTGAGACAGCCGAGGAGACCGAAGAGCGCTATCCCCCGGGGGAAGCGGCGGCTCTCGGAGGGGAGGGCGAGGGCGGCGGCGTTGGTGATTGCGTAGTAGACCAGCACCGTTACCGCCGAGAAGGACCAGGTGAGACGAATGTCTCCCACCAGGACGATCCCGGCAATCACCGCGCCCATCGTGAGCACCGCCGGGAGGGGCGTGTTGTTACGCAGGCGACCGAGGAACAGCGGCATATCCCCCCGACGACCCATCGCCAGGAGAACCCGGGAGAGACCGAGGATGAGATTGAGAATAACACCGACGGTAGCGGTGATCGCTCCGACAGCGAGGATGAGGCGCCCGGGTCTGCCGATCACCGAGCCCGCCGCGACCTCCAGGGGCGCTCCGGTCTGCTCGGTCATCACCGCCATCCCCCGGGAGCCGAGAATACCGACACCCCCGGCGGCGACAAACACGTAGATGAGCATCGTCATCAGAAGCGTCGCTACAACGGCCCGGGGAATAGTCCGTTGAGGGTCCCGTACCTCCTCGCCGAGGGTGGCGATCCTGCCGTAGCCGGTGTAGGCAACAAAGGAGAGGGCAGCGGCGTAAAACAGAGCGCCGGAGGCGGTGCGTCCCTCCTCGGGCTGAAAGAAGGGAAGAAATCGGCTCGGGTCGATAAAGGGCACCGAGATCAGGATAAAGGCTGCGAGGGAAAAAAGGGTGATCCCGACGATGACGCTGTTCACAACCGTGGTGCGCCTTATCCCGGCGGCAACGATGAGGGTGAGGAGAATCACCGTCCCCAGGGCCACAAGGAGGCTCAGTTGCGGGGAGGCGGAGGGGCGTAGGAGGGTGAGGGCGTAGCCGGAAAACCCGAGGGCCGCGGTAGCGGCGGAGGCGCTCTTTGCCAGGAGGAACATCCAGCCTGCGGCAAATCCCGCGGCGGGATGGAGCAGCCGGTAGCCGTACTCGTAGGTACCGCCACTTACCGGGTAGGCGGCGGCGAGCTGGGCGCTACTCAGGCCGTTCGCCGTTGCCACAACCGCAGCCATCGCCACGGCGAGGACGACCGAGGGGCCGGTGATCCCCGCGGCGATACCGAGGCTCACGAAGACCCCTGTTCCGAGGATCGAGCCGAGTCCCACTATTGTCGCCCCGGCCAACCCGAGCTCTCGTCGAAGCTGTTCACTCATGGCGCAGAGTATACGCCTTCTTCCCGGGGATTGCCGCATCTTCGCCGGGATCGCGCGGGCAAGTCGAGCTAGAAGCTGAACCGGGAGCCGAGCTCCAACCTCCGTCCCTCCTCGGGATACCAGCTCTCCTCACCGCTGAAGGCGCTGTAAAAGACGCTCGTCGGGGTGCGATCGTCGAGGATGTTTCGCACTGCCAGATAGACTCTCCCGGAGTCCACCGGCGACCAGGCGAGTTCCGCGTCCCAGACCGACCGCGGGGGTATCCTCGATTCGCTGTTCTCCAGGTCTCCCCCCTTGTACTGCCTTGAGCGGTAGCGCCAATCGCTGCCGAGGCTCACCGTGGGGGTGAGGTCTATCTCCCCGGATAGCGAGACCGAGTGGTTTGGAACGAGGGGGACCTGGTTGCCTTCGTTTTCTCCCTCCCCGATGAGAGGGCGGTCGTAGTTATACGCCCCCCGGACCGAGAATCCCCGGGGCTCCCAGCCGACGGTGGCGCCACCACCGAACCGGACCGTCTCACCGCCGTTTACGTTTCTAAAGGTCTCCGGATCGAAGCGGATCTCCTCCTCCATCATGGTGAGGTAGGAGGAGAGGGCGCCTGTGATCTCACCCAGGCCGGTGGAGGCGCCGAGGGTAAAGGAGTGTCCCTCCTCGGGATCGAGGTCGCCGTAGACGGTGTCGGAGCCGAAGCCGAAGTAGGAGACCTGCTCGTCGAGCAGGGGGTAGCGAAAGAGTCGGGCGTAGCGGAGATTGACCTTGGTCCGGCGGTTCGGGGTGTAGGCGACCCCGGCGTCGTAGACAAAGGGTGCGTGCTCTACCTCCTCGTCGAGGTCCGCGTCCGGCGAGGACGCCTCGACCCGGGCCAACTCGTAGCGCACACCCCCCTCGAGAAAGACCAGCTCTGAGAGGCCGATCTTTCCCCTGAGCCAGGTGGCGTAGCCGTCTCTGCGGACATCCGCCTCAAAGGTGGTCGTCCGCCGGTCCGGGGAGGCGAACCGCTCCACGGCGATCGCCTCAAGGGCGTAGTCGAATCCGCCGGTCACGGTGAGGAGGGTAGCGGGGGAGAGAAACAGCTCCTGACTTGCGATGAGCTGGAGGTCGAACTGGTCGAGAAAGGTGTCGGAGTAGGAAGCGAGGGAGGCAAAGTCGACCGCGCTGTCCCGCCTGCGGTAGGAGGCGGGGAGGGAGAGGGTGAGGGGAAACAGGTCGAGCTCGTTTCGCACCGACACCCCGTACTCCTGCTCCTCGGCGGTGTCGCTGTCGTTGACCGCCGTGTCCGGGTCGCTGTCGTAGGTCTCCTTTGATATACCTCCGGGAAGCTCCGTTGTGCTCGGCTCCCAGAAGATCGAGAGGTCCGCGCTGTAACTACCGAAGGTGACCTTCGGGCCGCCGGTGAGGCGGGTTGCCTCGGCGTCTGATCGCTCCCTGGAGGGAGAGAAGCTCTCCCGGACGAGGTCGAAGCTGTAGCCCACCGGCTCACCGGGAACCGCGATGCCGAGGATCAGCCGGTTCGAGAGGTTCGAATCGACCATCACCCCGGAGGTAAAGGCAGGCTCCTCATACTCCCGGCTGACCAGGTTTATGGCGCCGGCCACCGCCTGGTCTCCGTGGGCGGCGCTCGCCCCACCGGTGAGGATCTCGATCCGCTCGAGGGTGTGGATCGGTATGGCGAGCCAGTCGACCGAGGAGAGGTCGGGCCGGTTGAGGGGGACGCCGTCCCGGAGCACCAGCACCCGGGCAAAGCCGGCCTCCCCGAAGCCCCCCATGGTAACAGAGCGGCTGCCCGGGGCGGTGGAGACGATCGTGAGCTCCGGCGCAGCGTCGAGGGCGTCGATGACCGTCGTGGAGTCTGATAGCTCCTCCCGGTCGATCACCCGGATCACTGCCGGGGAGGTCTGAAACTCCTCGGGTATCCGGGAGCCGGTTATGACTATCCCCGTATCCTGGGCGAGGAGGGTGGTTGGCAAAAGCAGGCTGACGGCGAGGGTCAGCAGCAGGGTTCGGTTGTCGCGGCGCATGTCGGCTGCTCTCCTGGTCAAGGGTTTGGCTTTGAAACTATACCAGCGAGCCCGGCGGTCCGGCTATGCCGGGAGGTGGGGTAAAGAGGCGGTGGAAGGCGGGAGGGACGAGAAACCGGATCGCCTCGGGCACAACTCTCCCCTCGATGGCGTAGATCCCTCCGCCCCGCTCCCGAGCCTCAAGCAGTTCCCCGTCGAGGTGGTAGCGAAAGGGGCGGTCCGACTCCACCCGCAGCCCCTTGACCTCGAACCGTTCGATCCGAGGCATCGCTGCCCTCAGGGAGCCTGCGTTGATACGGTCGTGGCGGCCGCGCCAGAGGCTCGGGAGAAACCGGGCAACCGAGACCCGGGAGGCAAAGTTGAACAGATAGACGTCCATGGAGCCGTCGTTGCACACCACATCGGGGCAGATACGAAAGAGCTTACCGTAGAAGGGGCGGGTACCCACCTCGAGGAGGGTGGAACTCCGGTTGAGTCTGATCTCCCTGAAGGGAAACTCGGCGTTTACCCGGGGTCCGGAAAACGCGTACTTCCCCTCGGACATCGCTACCGTGTAGGGGTGGCTGCGAAACTCCTCTGAGAAGACCGCCCCGACCGCCGCGGAGGCGTAACTGAGAAAACCGGCCACGGGAAATCGAACCTGGCCGCCGATCGTCTCATGTCGCTCCCGGCGGGCGAGAACCGCGGCGTCGAGGCCGACCCCCGCGAGCTGACACCAGCGCTGAAAGGATCCGCTCTGGACCGTGATGAGGTCCACCGCGAGGGTGTAGTCCCGATGAATCGCCTGGGCGAAGACCGCCATCTGCCTCGAGATCCGGTAGGGGACCATGTAGGAGTCCTGGATCCCGTTACCCGTCCCGCCCCGGAGAAAGCCGACGCTCTTCTCACGGGTATCCCCTTCACCTTTGATCCGCATCAGACCGTTTATCGCCTCGTGGGCGGTGCCGTCCCCACCCCAGACGAGGAGAAACCGCTTCGGCCCCCGGGCAAAGCTCTCGACCTCCCGGATAAAATGCGGGCGGTCCCGGGTAACAACCGCCGTGCCGACACCGAAGCGAGCTGCAGCCCGTCGGAGATACTTAAGTCGTCCCGGATTCCGGCTTGGGTTGATAAGCAGGAGCGCGTCTTTCAGTCCAGCCACGGGAACAGAGTATCAGGGCCGGCGCCTTGCGTCATGGCCCGGGCCGCAGGTTTCGCTGCCGAAAAGAGAGATGATCAGGGTCAGAAGCGTCCGCCGGGGAAATCATAGGGTGGGGGGAGAGGGTAAAACGGGGCTCGCCAGGACGGCGAGCCCCTGCTGGTCACAGGTGATTTTCCTCGGCTCCGTGGGCGTTACGGTTACCAGAGCGCAGAAGCGGCGGCTTAGCCCCCGCTCATACCTGCGCCTTTCACCGCCTCCGCCCCCGGGCGAGGCGACTGTGGAGTCAGCACGGCGGTTATCTACGCGCCGACTAATCCATGCTCAGGACGATTCTTCCTTCTATCTTGCCCTGATGCATTCGCGAAAAAATATCGTTGATGTTCTCGAGGGGCTCGACGGCAACCGAGGGTTTGACCCAGCCTCTGCTTGCGAAATCTATTGACTCCTGCAGATCCTTTCGTGTTCCGACGATAGACCCTCGCAAGGTTATGCCGTTAAGGATGACATCAAAGATCGGCAGTCCAAACTCGCCGGGAGGAAGACCGTTCATCGCGACGGTAGCACCCCTGCGACAGACATCGAGGGCCTGGCGGAAGGCGACAGGGCTCACCGCGGTAACCACTACCCCATGGGCGCCACCAAACTCCCGTCGCGCCTTCTCCCCGGGGTCTTCCTGCTTCGCGTTGCAAACCGCGTCAGCTCCAAGTTTCTTGGCGAGCTCCAACTTGTCGTCGGCAACATCGACGGCGTAGACCAGCCGTCCCATAGCCTTTGCATACTGCACGGCAACGTGGCCGAGACCACCGATTCCGAAGATAGCAATCCATTCGCCCGGCTTGGTGTCGGTGACCTTGATTCCCTTATAGGTAGTCACTCCGGCACAGAGTATGGGAGCCATGGTTGGAAAATCCGTATCCTTCGGAAGCCGGCCCACGTATGTAGCGTTTGCGATGGTGTACTGAGCGTAACCACCATCCACCGAGTAGCCGCCGTTCTGCTGTTTCTCACACAAGGTTTCCCAACCGGTCTGGCAGTACTCGCACTCGCCGCAGGCACTGTAGAGCCAGGGAACGCCAACCGCGTCTCCCTCCTTGACGTTCGTGACGCCTTTTCCGACTGCCGCGACGTATCCGACACCTTCGTGACCCGGAATGAGCGGAAGCTTTGGTTTGACCGGCCAGTCCCCCTCGACGGCGTGCAGATCGGTGTGGCACACGCCACTTGCCTCGATCTTTACGAGAACTTCACCATCCTCCGGCCGGGGCACCGGGTGCTCTTCAATGTCCAGCGGCTTGCCGAACTCACGCACTACCGCTGCTTTCATCGTCTTGTCCATGATCTACCTCCTGGATAGAAATGAGTAATACGATCAGTATCTCTACAACTTGGTTACCCATGGTATCATTACTTGCTGGTATTTGCAAAAAGAAATTTTGCCCCTTTTTCTGGTGGCGAATCAGCGGATGGCGGCGTTGGGGGAGGGTTGCGCCCCGGGGAGGGCCGCCCGGGGCGGCGTTGGGGGAGGGTTGCGCCCCGGGGAGGGCCGCCCGGGGCGGCGCCCCGGGGGGATTACGCCCCCGGGGGCAAGAGTGCTACTGACAGCTCTCGCAGTCCGGGTCGGTGAGGCTGCAGATGTTGTCCACCTCCGTTGCGGGCTTGTAATTGGCTACCAGGTTTCCCGAACCGGTCAGACCGCTTCCGCCGGGGGCGGCGCTCCCGTTTGTCGGGACTCCCCCGTCGGTGCCGGTGGCGTGCGCCTCCTGCTCCTCCGGGGCGGCCTCGCCGCCGCCGGGGTTGTAGACCCGCTTCTGGGTGTAGCCGTACTTGCCGGCGTCGAGGGTGGACTTTTCGATCTGGCTCGCCCCGAGGGTACGCAGGTAGTAGGTGGTCTTGAGCCCCATCTCCCAGGCGGCCGTGTAGACCTCATGAAGCTTCTTGCCTGACTGTCCCCGCATAAAGACGTTGTGGCTCTGGCTCTGGTCGATCCACTTCGCCCGCAGGGCGGTCAGTTTTACCAGTTCCGTCGGGTCGATGTCGAACGCCTCCTTGTAGAGGCTTTTGAGCTCCTCGGGAATACCGGCGATCATCGCGACGTTTCCGTCGTAGTACTTGAGCTGCTCGAGCATCTCGTTGCTCCAGAGTCCGAGGCGCTTGAGGTCCTCGAGGAGATACTCGTTGATGATGGTAAACTCTCCGGACATGTTGGACTTTACGTAGAGGTTCTTGTAGATCGGTTCGATGCAGGGAAAGCAGCCGGCGATGTTGCTGATCGTGGCCGTCGGGGCGATCGCCATGGTGTTTGAGTTTCTCATACCGTAGGTGGCAACGTGCTCCCGGACCGCAGACCAGTCCATCCTGACCTCACGATTCACCTGAACCGGCCGCCCCCGCTCCTGTTCGAGGAGATCGATCGTATCCACCGGAAAGATCCCGCGGTCCCACTTGCTGCCGGGGTAGCTCTCATAGCTGCCGCGCTCCCGGGCGAGCTCGCTCGAGGCGAGGATCGCGTGATAGCTGATAAACTCCATCGTCTCGTCGGTAAACTGTCTCGCCTCCTCGGAGTCCATCGGGTAGCGCAGAATAAAGAGGGCGTCCTGAAATCCCATCAGTCCGAGTCCCACCGGTCGGTGGCGCAGGTTGCTCCGCTTTGCCTCCACGGTCGGGTAGAAGTTAATGTCGATCACGTTGTCCAGCATCCGCATGGCGGTTTTGACCGTCTGCCCGAGGAGAAAATGGTTCACCCCCTCCGGCGTGGTGTGCCTCGCGAGGTTGACTGAACCGAGGTTGCAGACCGCGGTCTCATCGGAGGAGTTGTTCAGGGTGATCTCGGTACAGAGGTTCGAGTTATGAACGACCCCCGCGTGATCCTGGGGGCTGCGAATATTCGATGGGTCCTTGAAGGTTATCCACGGGTGACCGGTCTCAAACAGCCGGGTAAGCATCTTGCGCCAGAGCTTGATCGCTTCAACCTTCTTGAACTTCTTGATCTCCCCGGTTTCGGCCATCCTCTCGTAGCTGGTGTAGCGTTCCTCAAACTCCCGGCCGTAGGTCTCATGGAGGTCGGGAACCTCCTCCGGGGAGAAGAGCGTCCACATCCCCTCCTCGGAGACCCGCTTCATAAAGAGGTCGGGAATCCAGTTTGCCGTGTTCATGTCATGGGTCCGGCGTCGGTCGTCTCCTGTGTTCCGACGCAAATCGAGGAAATCCTCGATATCCAGATGCCAGGTTTCCAGGTAGGCGCAGGTGGCGCCCCGGCGCTTGCCGGATCGATTGATGGCGACGGTGGTGTCGTTGGCGATTTTGAGAAAGGGGATGACCCCCTGGCTCTCCACTTTGGTGGAGCTGATCATGGCGCCGGTTGCCCGGATGCTTGTCCAGTCGTTACCGATGCCCCCGGACCACTTGGACATCTGGGCGTTGTCGCCGATGCACTTGAAGATGTTTTCCAGGTCGTCGCCGACGGTGCTCAGGTAGCAGCTTGAAAGCTGCGGGTGGGTAAGCCCTGCGTGGAAGAGGGTCGGGGTTGAGGAGACAAAGCGAAGGGACGAGAGGATGTTGTAGAACTCCTGAGCCTGGAGATTGCGGTCGGACTCCTCGATGGAAAGCCCCATGGCGACGCGCATCCAGAATCCCTGGGGTGTCTCGAGGACGGTACCATCAACCTTGACGAAGTAGCGCTCATAGAGGGTCTGCACGCCGACATACTTGATAAGCTCGTCCCGGCTCGGGTCGAGGGCGTGGCTGAGGGCGTCGAGGTCGAACTCAAGAAGCCGCGGATCAAAGTGACGGCGCTCCACCCCGGTACGAATGCCCCGGACAAAGGCGGCGCGATACTCTGCGACAAGCTCCTCCCGGGAGTCCACGGATCTGCCGACCACCTCCCGGTAGAGTTTCTGCCGGAGAATCCGGGAGGCGAGGAGGTTGTACTGCGGGTCCCGCTCGATATAGGCGACCGTGGCGAGGAGAAGGGCCTGCTCAACCTCGTCGGCGGTGATCCCGGAGTAGATGTTCTTTTTGAGCTCCTTGAGAATGAGGTCCCCGTTGATCTCCCCGAGGTCCGCAGCAAGGCGCTCAACGGTCGCTGTGACCTTCTCGTAGGAAAACGGCTCGCTGCCTCCGTCCCGCTTCTGGACCGTGAGGGAGCCGTCGAGGGCGCCCCGGCGCGCGAGCTCCCCTCGCTGTTCACGCTCCTCCGCCCGTTTTGCCCGGTAGATGATGTAGCGCTTTGAAACCTCGTACAGGTCCTGCTTTACCAGCTGCCGCTCGACAATGTCCTGGATCTCCTCTACCCCGGGGTACTCCTCGCTCCCCCGAGCCTCGATCTCCCGGACGATAGCGTCGAGAACCCGGGGAAGCTTTGTCTCCACGCCCTGCTCCCCGGCCGCCTCAAACGCCTTTGCCAGAGCCGCCTCTATCCTGCCTGAGTCAAAGGGCACCCGCGTGCCGTCTCGCTTCACCACCTGTGTGACTGCCATCTTCCCTCCCCGTATTGTTCAGCTTTGGTTAGTCGTCGATTAACTTGACCAACTAAATTGGCAATATAATGCAGGCGACTTCCTCCTTCAACCGCTTACCACCATATCTGGTGTTTTTATCGGCAGAAATTCTGAGTACTCCACCACAACTGTTTGAGCGTCCCCGGGACCGGCGGCATCGCTGTTGACAGGGCCGGTCTATGCGGTAGAGTCTCGCCTATGAACTCCTTTTCCTGGTGGAAGAACCTCTTTACCAGCGACCCTCCCCGGTGGAGCCGGACCATCCTCGAGGCGCCGGGAGTCGAGGGTTGGCGCGAGGCGGTCCGTCGCTGGATCGACGAGGAGTCCCTCGAACAGCACTCACGGCTGCTTTCCGGAGAGCTCCCGATGGCCGGGGTTCCCCTGGGGATCAAGGATCTCTTTGACCAGCGTGGGATGGTTACCCTCGCAGGCTCGGTCCTCCTCGAGGAGATCGGAGTCCCCGCCCCGGAGGACGCCCTCATAATCCGCCGCCTCCGGGATCTCGGTATGGTTCCGGTGGGGCGGACAAACATGAACGAGTTTGCCTACGGCCTCGACGGGTTTAATCCCCACACCGGAAACTGCCCGCATCCCAAAGACCCCCGGCGCATCTCCGGGGGCTCCTCGAGCGGCTCCGCCTGGATTGTCGGCAGCGGCGTTATCCCCGTCGCCCTCGGAACCGACACCGGCGGCTCGATTCGGGTTCCCGCGGCGCTCTGCGGCGTCTACGGCTACCGGGGCGTCCCGGATGACACCGCCCGGGAGGGGGTCTTTCCCCTCGCCGCGAGCTTCGACACCGCAGGCTGGTTTACCGCAACTCGGGAGGACATGCTCGCCCTCCTCGAGGCGCTTATCCCCCCGGGGGAGGCAGGAGAGAGGGAGGCGGGGCTGCTCTGGTACACCCCGCAGCGGGTTTCTCTCACCGAGGAGGTATCCGCCGCCTGCGCCACCTTTCGCCGAGGATTGTCGCACTGGTTTATCGAGGGCGGAGAGGCTCGAGGGTTGCGGCGGCGTCTTGAGGCGGTAAGCGAGGAGTCCTTCTGGGCGTACAACGTGATCGGCTCCTGCGAGGCCTTCGAGGTGCACCGCCCCTGGTTCGAGGAGTACCGGGAGCGCTACAACCCGGAGGTCCGGCGCCTCATTGACCGCTCCCGCCACTGGGAGGCGGGTGAGCTCTCCTACGCCCGGCGGGTCGAGGAGAAGGTAGCGGCGTTGCTCGATGAACTCCTCTCGGAGGTCTGGGGGATTGCGATGCCCGCGGTCCACCGGTCGGCGCCGCTGATGGAAGAGGTGGACCAAGCTTTCAGGGTGGAGATCATCCGCCTGACAAGCCTCGCAAGCCTCGCGGGACTCCCGGCATTGACGATTCCCCTCCCCCTGCCCGACGGTCTCAGCTGCGGCGTGCAGCTCATTACGACGGAGCGGCGGATGCTCAGTCTCGCCCGGCGGGTGTTGCAGGAGGAGTCGAGGTGATTCTGAACATGCCCCTTCTCCAGGTGGCCGTTCTCCTGCCCCTGCTGCTGATGAGCCTCACCTTTCACGAGTGGGCCCACGGCAGGGCAGCCCTCGCCCTCGGGGATGCCACCGCCCGGGAGCAGGGCCGTCTCACCCTCAACCCGCTTCGCCACATAGACATCACCGGGCTGATCATGCTGCTTGTTGTCGGGGTAGGCTGGGCGCGACCGGTTCCGATCGATATCCGCCGCCTTCGCTCTCCTCGAAGAGACCTCGTACTCGTCAGCGTCGCCGGCCCCGCCTCCAACCTCCTGATCGCCGGGGTCACCGGCGTCATCGCCCGGCTCTATCTCCAGGCTGCAGGCTCTCCGCAGGCGCCGCTGTTTCGCGTGCTCCTGCTGGTGACGGTGATCAACGGGATGCTCTTTTTTTTCAACATGCTTCCGATACCACCCCTGGACGGATCGAAACTGGTCGGGATGGCCCTCCAGGGAAGCTATCCGAAGCTGAGCTCCCTCTACTTCCGCTACGGCTCCTACCTCCTCCTGGCGGTTCTCATTGCCCAGGTCGGCTTTGAGGTGCCGATTATCCCCTTCAGCCAGGTAACGCAGCTCATCCTCTCCCTCCTTGTACCGTGAGTCCCCGTCGCGGGTACGGTGAGCCGCTGCGGCGCCTGCTCA
>JBKHDM010000067.1:0-14909 GCA_046541355.1 Spirochaetaceae bacterium | reverse complement strand
GATCCGGGGGCGCAGTGCCCGGAAAGCTCTCGATCGGGCTGTGCGCCCCCCAGGCCGGTCCCGCGGCGCCAGGCCGGTCCCGCGGCGCCAAGTCCGGTCCCGCGGCGCCAGGCCGGTCCCGCCGCCCTGGGGGTATCGTGCCTCACCTCCGGGGACGAATTGTTACTCCCCTGATTCCACCGGCCGTAGTATATTTCCACACATGAAGCCGAGCCTCGTTGCGGTGCTGCTTTTTCTAACAGTCCTACCAACGCTGATTCCCCAGAGCTTACCAACGACCACCCCTGGTGAAAGACTCCCCGGCGAGTTCGAGGTCCGGGCGATGGCCGAGGCGTACCCCGAGCGGATAGAGGAGATAGCCCTTCGGGAGGGGGAGTGGGCGCTGCGGATGGACGGGGTCTGGTATTACTGGGCCGACGGACGGCTCCTGCCGCGGGAGGTGCGCGGGGCCGCCGAGGAGTACTCGGGGGTTCGATTCTACGACTCCTATCGGGTCGGGCCGCCTCTACAACGGGAGATATCCGAGGAGCTCGAAGCGCGGCTCATGGACGGGCCCAACCGGGGCGAGCGGGACCAGCGCAGTCGTTTTAACGGCTTTCTTGACAAGCTATACCAGGTCAGTTCCCGAGGGGAGGCTGAGGATGTCATGGAACGGATCGAGTTTCTCGGTCACTCCACCCGGGTCCACCCCCTGGCGGTGGAGCCTCTCGCCAGGGTGGAGGAGCGGCTGTTCAGGGTAGCAGAGACAGATGAGGCGGTTGGTTTCTTTATCGAGGAGCTCCGGGATGTTCACGGATACAACTGGCGGAACATCGCCGGTACCAATCGACGCAGCTATCACAGCTACGGGGTAGCCGTAGACCTTCTCCCCTTCAGCTATCGCGGACTCTCGGCGTACTGGCTCTGGGCGGCCCAAAGCGGCAGCGAGCGGTGGTGGCGACTGCCGATGTCCCGGCGATGGGGGGTGCCTCAGCCGGTAATAGACGCCTTTGAGGCTGAAGGGTTCATCTGGGGCGGCAAGTGGCTCTTTTTCGACAACATGCACTTCGAGTACCGGCCGGAGTCCCTCATCCTCGCAGGATGGCAGTGGGTATACGGCTTTCCCGAGAGCCTTCTAGAAAGCTCCGGTCAGCCTCCGGAGTAGGGGAGACGAACCTCTCCGCCCGGCGTGAGGGGCTCAGCCTCCTCTGCGAGGCGCAGCGTGCGTGGTGTACTACCCTCGCCCTCGAGGGCTACCGATACCTCCTCCCGGGTAATTGAGAGCGAGAGCAGAGAGGATCTCCAGCGACAGCTGTAGCCGACCCGGGTCCACGCCTCCGGAAGAGCCGGTGAGAGTGTAAGCTCATCCTCTGTGATGGTGAGGCCGGTAAAGTTGTCGATGATGATCTGCAGGGAGCCGGCCATGACGCCGCAGTGGATCCCCTCGAGGGTGGTTCCCCCCTGGGTATCGTGGATGTCGCTTCGGATCGCCTCGAGAAACCAGCGCCTGCTCTCCTCCTGGTGACCCTTGAGATTGGCAAGAACCGCCGCATGGACGACGTAGCTGAGGGTTGAGCCGTGGCTCGTTCGCGGGAGGTAGTAATCGTAGTTGCGCCTCAACAGCTCGAGGGGATCCGGTATGGAGTAGCCCATCCGCCGCAGCAGCTCGGCCACCTCCCGGGGGGTCAGGATGTACCAGATCATCAGCGTGTCGGCCTGCTTGGTGAGCTGGTAGTTGTCCGGTGAATCGCCCTCGGCCTTGAGAATCCGGTCCATACGGCGCAGGTCTTCGTACTTCTCCCGGTAACCCTCCCAGTCGAGCTCCCGGAGCTTTCGAAACCCCTCGAACTGGCTCAGGATTCCCTCCTCATCGATCGGAACCGCCAGACCCTCCACGATCCGTTCCCACTCCTCGAGCTCCTCCTCCCGGAAGGCGATCTTATCCTTGAGCCGCTGCCGGACCGGATCCTCGAGGGCTCGGAACTCCCCGGCGACCCGGTCGAGGAGCCAGGCGACCAGGACGTTGGTGTAGGCGTTGTCCCGAAAGCCTCCCTCCTCGTAGCTCCGGTCCGGATACTTCTCATGAAACTCATCAGGCCCCATGACTCCCGTTATGTGGAACCGCCGGTCGCCCTCCTCCCAGGTGGCGGTGCTCGCCCAGAACCGGGCGATCTCCAGGAGCATCTCAACGCCGTGCTGGTTCATAAACTCCTGGTCCCCGGTGGTGTAGTGGTACTCCCAGATGTTGTGGGCGATGGCGATAGAGACATGACGCTGGAGTCTGCTGAGATCGGGGTCCCACTCTCCGGAGCGAGGATTATAGTGGAGGCGCTGACTCTCCCGTTCACCGGTGTCGGCGCTCTGCCACGGGTAGAGGGCACCGGAGAAGCCGGCGTCCAGGGCTATCTCCCGGGCTTCCTCGAGGCGGCGATACCGGTAGAGCAGGTGGGACCGCGTAACCTCCGGCACTACCCGATTGAAGAACGGAGCGATAAACAGCTCATCCCAGAAGACGTGCCCCCGGTACGCCTCTCCGTGGAGCCCTCGAGCGGGGAGTCCGACATCCATCTCCTGGTTATGAATCGAGGCCGTGGCCAGAAGGTGGTAGACGTGGAGCCGGCTCGCCCGCTGCACGAAGCGGTCACCGTCCACAACCATGTCGGCCACCTTCCACAACGCCTCCCACCGCTTTCGATGGCTCGCCGCGAGCTCCTCATATTTGAGCGCCTCGAGGCGGGGCATGGTGGCGCGCTCTATCGGCCAGGGGCGGTCGGTGGCTATCCAGACCACCTTTTGCAGCTCGTAGACTCGTCCCTCCTGCGCCGGGAAGCTGAAAGACTCGGAGATCCGGGAGCCGTGTTCACGCACCTGGCCCTCGACCTCCTGGCGTGATCCGTCACGGTAGAGCTCGTGGTGCGCCTCCATGGAGACGGTGATCTGGGAGTTTCGGGTCCTGCTCTCGAGTCTGATGTTTCCACCGGTCGCTCTGGTCTCAGCCTCCTCGAGATGGCGGCTTTCCAGGGGGCGGTAGCGCTCGACCCCGTGGTTGGTGACCTCCCCGTCGAGGGTTGAGGTGAGGCTCACATCGGCTGAGTAGTTCAGAGGAGTGAAGGTGTAGCGAAGCACCGCGAGATGGGGGGAGTCCATGCTGACGAACCGGGCGGTCTCTATCCTTGTTTCCCGGCCATCCTCGTCCCGAAACTCCGCCAGAAGGGAGGTGGTCGCCTCGGCCATGTTGAGGCGGTGTTCCCACCGGATCACCGTGGTCTGTTCGGGGGTGAGCGGTTTTCCCCCCGCCAGGGAGAGGTCGACCCGCAGCCAGTTCGGACAGTTCACGAAATCGTTGTTAAACACCTCGGTGTCCCCGACCTCCGTGGCTGCTCTGTTATAGAGTCCGGCGAGGTAGGTCCCGGGGTAGTGCGTCTCCCCGAGGGCCGGCCGGCCAACGTAGGCACCCCGGACACCGACGTAGCCGTTGCCGCTGGTGGTCAGCGCCTCCCGGAGCCGCTCGGAGTCGGGGTCGAAACCGTAATAGGAAAGCTGCCATGAGTCCTCGTCGATCCCCCGGTCGAACCAGTCGTCGATTACCCGAAGGGATACCTCCTCGAGGTCCTTGACCACCAGGTCCGCTCCTCGCTGGTAGAGCCCCTCGGCGTCGCCCTCCCGGTTGACACCGAGGACGAAGGCGAAGTTTCCGTTGCGCCCCGCCTCCACTCCGGCGTAGGCGTCCTCGACCATCATGCACTGCCTGGGGGTGAGGCCGAGGCGATCGGCGGCCTCGATAAAGATATCCGGAGCGGGCTTGCCTTTGAGCCCGATCTGTGCGGAGACCACCCCGTCTACCACCGTCTCGAACAGCTTGCTCAGTCCCACGGTCTCAAGGACAAAACCGGTGTTCTTGCTCGACGAGGCGACCCCAACCTTCACGCCCCGCGCTTTGAGCTCCCGCACGAGGCGCAGGGTGGAGTCGTAGAGGTCCACCCCGTCCTCCTCCACGGTCCTGCGGAAGGCGCCGTTTTTTCTGTTTCCCACCCCGCAGATCGTGGCGTTTCCCGGTTCATCCGAGGGGTCTCCCCAGGGCAGTTCTACCCCCCGGGATTCGAGAAACGCCTTGACTCCGTCGTAGCGCGGCTTGCCGTCAACGTAGGGGATATAGTCATCCTCGTAGGTGAAGGTTGGGTTATCCTCGCGGTTCGTCTCTTTCAGAAAGCCCTCGAAGGTCGCCTTCCACGCCCGGAAATGGGAGCGGGCTGTGGCGGTGATCACCCCGTCGAGATCGAAAATCGCTCCCTTCAACTCGAATCCGTTCATCCCATACCCCTTTGGCCGAGGAGATTGAGGGCACCCACCAGGGTGTCCGGTTCGGAGACAAAAACGGCCCTCGCTCCGGTTCCGCCCACCGCTTTGCGCAACTGCGGGTCGCCGGTTACAAAGACCGAGGTCACCTCGGCTCCGAGCTCGACAGCCTTCTCCACCATCGGGAGGTCCGAGGATGTGTCCCCACAGACCAGGAGCCTCGCCCCCCGAGCCTCCTGGTTTACCTCCTTCAGGAGAAAGGCGATTCCGTCGCCCTTGGTAAAGTGTCGCCCCGACGCTCCGGACTTTGCAATAATCTCGAGATCCTTTCCCGTGTCCTCGAGGTAGAAAAAGCTCCCATCCGGATCGATCTCTTTCAGGAGCGTATCCACCTCTCCCCGGAAGCGCTCGGATTCCGCTTGCGGAACCGAACCGTAGACATCCTGCCGTGCCACGGTTGTCTCGCCAACCTTGCGTTGGAAGCTCGACCCGATCTGGGCAAAAATCCCGTTCTCCGGTTTCTCGAGGAGGGCGTCGATACGGCTGTTGAGCTCCGCCTGCCGCTGCTCCTCCCCGGGGGTGAGTTGCATCCGCTGTCGGGAGCCTCGACTGTCACGGTACTCCCGCCCCTTCGACCCCGCGAGGAGGTAGAGGTTTTCCGGTAGCACCGAGAGGTCGACGATACCGGTATCCATAAGGGGGGCGGAGGTGAGAATGATCGGTTGCCGGGGGAGGCGAGAGGCAAAGCGACTGAGGAACACGCCGTTGTAGGCGGACTGGACCGATGAGCGGTAGCGGCCGCAGTAGTTGTTAACCGTACCGTCCCGGTCGGTAACGAAGGTGTCGAACCGGTCGGCTGAGAGAACGTCGACCAGCTCCTTGAGCTCCTCGCCGAGCCCCCGAGCGGCGAGGGAGTCGTAGAACCAGGACTCCCCCTCCTCGAAGTAGGCGATATCCTTTTCGAGCTCCGACACCTCGTAGTCCGGTTTCAGAGTAATCGGCCTGCCCTTCTCGTCCTCCACGGTTATCCGCCCTTCCTCGTCCCTCCCGCTCTCTTTGATCGTTTGGAGAATGCGCCTCAGAGCGGCAACCCTGGTCGGCTTGTTCACATCCATCAGTGCGTAGTTCACCAGATCCCGCCTGAGCGGGACGCTTGCCTGCATCGCGTTGTAGAAATCTGTAACTCGTTTCATGTCTGGTTATCCGTTTGGAGCGGTTGCCCGCCCGTCTTAGAAGCTATGCAGAGGGAGGAGAAACAATCAAGGCGCCGAGTGGCGGGACCCTCGGCGGCCGGTGACAACCCCGGGAGTCCCGGGTATGATGAGCCATGCCTGCCATCAGCGCCTTCGACATGCTCAAGATCGGCGTCGGGCCGTCGAGCTCCCACACCCTCGGCCCGTGGCGGGCGGTGGAGCGGTGGATCCGGGAACACTCCTCCAGATACAGCGACCGGGGCATCGACGGGATAGAGGTCGATCTGTTCGGCTCTCTCGCCCTCACCGGAAAGGGGCACGCCACGGACAAGGCGATAGCCCTTGCCCTCCTCGGGGCCGACCCGCAGAGCGTCGACACCCGACAGATTCCCGCTCTCCTCGAGGCGCTGCGGCTTCGGGGGAGTGTTGAGCTGTTCGGCAGAGCCGTTGCCTTCGACGTGGACAAGCATATCCAGTTTCACCGGGAGGCGCGGCTGCCGGGCCACGCGAACGGGATGGTGATTCGCGCCTCTTCCCAAGGGAAGTGGGAGGCGGCGACCTACTACTCCATCGGAGGCGGCTTTGTCATCGCCGAGGGAGAACAGGAGGGAAGCGGCTCCTCGCGGCCGCCGCGACGACCGCTTCCCTATCCCTGCGAGACAGGGGCACAGATGCTGCGCCACTGTCGGAAGGAGGGGATGAGCATCGCCCAGATGGTCCGGGCAAACGAGGCGTGCTGGCGGGATCGGGACGAGGTTCGTTCATCGATGCTCCGAGTCTGGGAGGTGATGGTTGACGCCGCCTTCCGCGGCTGCCACACCTCGGGGGTACTCCCCGGGGGGCTCGACGTTGCCCGCCGGGCGTACCGCATGCATCAGGATCTCCTGCCTCCGGCGGAAGGAGGAGCGGAGGACCCTTTCTCCTGGCTCGAACGGATACGATCGGGTACATACTCCAACTCAGAGCTCTTTCGCTGGATAAGCTGTTTCGCCTTGGCGGTCAACGAGGAGAACGCCGCCCTCGGACGGGTGGTGACAGCCCCGACCAACGGAGCCGCCGGAGTAATTCCGGCTGTCCTGCTCTACCACGTCTGTTTCGGTCCGGCGGAGGTTGATGAGAAGGAGATTGTGGACTTTCTCCTGGTAGCCGCGGACATAGGCTCGATCTTCAAGAAGCGGGCAACCATATCGGCGGCCATGGGAGGGTGTCAGGCGGAGATCGGAGTCTCCTCGGCGATGGCTGCCGGGGCTCTCACCGAGGCCCGGGGCGGAACACCGGCGCAGGCTCTGATGGCGGCGGAAATCGCGATGGAGCACCACCTCGGGCTCACCTGCGACCCTGTTGGCGGGCTCGTCCAGATTCCCTGCATCGAGCGTAACACCATGGGCGCTGTTAAGGCGATCAGTGCGAGCGAGCTCGCCCTGGTAAGCAGGCCCGAAGAAGCCAAGGTTTCCTTCGATCAGGTGATCGAGACGATGTGGGCCACGGCGAGGGACATGCACGAGAAGTACAAGGAGACCAGCTCCGGAGGGCTCGCCGTGAGTATTCCGGTCAACCTGAGCGAGTGTTGACTCCTCCCGGGGGCGCCGTCACTGCCGGAGACTCCGGCTGCGTCCTCACCGGGAGCCGACGGCAAAGAGCATGCGAAAGAGGCGGTGCTGCTGTTGCTCGTCGAGACGACCAAATTTCAGGTGAATGACCTTGTTCCGTTTGGAGCTGCGCACCACCGTGGCGGGGATGGTCAACGGCGAGCCGGAGGAGGGATTTATCACCACCTCGAGCTCGCTTCCGGTGACGTAGCGCTTTTTCGGATTGCGTACCGCCGCTCCCCCCGCACTGAGGTCGACGGTCTTTGAGGTGAGAGGTTTGTCGTCGAGCGCCCTCAGGGAGAGCTCCACCGGCAGCTGCACTTTTCGGCGGCGGTACTTGCGCCTCTGGACGTGCTCGACGTGGTTTGAGTGCTCGAGGAGCAGTACCTTTCCCTCCTGTCCCTTTACGTTCGAAAAAAAACGATACATCCCCTCCTCGCCGTTACAGACCAACTCCACCTGGTTGCCCCGATGGAAGCTCGAGTGGCCACGCTGAAGCCGTACTCGAAGTGTCTGATCGTCGGACAGGAGGGTCTCTCCGGTCGCCATATGCATCTCCCGGTCCGCCACGGAGGTCTGTGCGCCCGCGGGGACGACGGTACTGTGGTGCCGCTTCGCCCGGAGCGCTTCGAAGCTCACGCCTATCCGGTTACTGAGGCGGTAGAGGTCGGACTCGGTGACCATCCCCTCCCGGAGGGCTCTGCGGGAGGCGCGGAGAAAGAGGGACTGGTTCTCCAGGAGCTGTTCCTTGTTGTTCGGGTTCTTGAGACACCAGGAGAGGCGCTCGAGGACCTTGCTCTCCCGGGGGGAGAGCACCATCTCCTCCCGGTACTCCGGTGACGGCCGACGCCGTTGCAGCACCGGCTCCCGCTCAGACTCCTTCTTTTTCTTCCTCTTTGATCCCGGTTTTCTCAGCTGTAAAAGGATCACGACGATCCCGAAGGCTGCCAGGATGCCGAGAAAGAGATAGAGCTCGGTAGTGGATGTCTCGAATCCCGTTGAAAAATCGTACACTGCTTAAACGCTTCCGACCTTACTGAATTCTACGCCCCAAACCGAGAATCTGTCTACTTCCTCGTTGTGGCGAGCCTCACCAGACTCAGCAGACCCGTGAGCAGTCCGAAGCCGCCGGGTGAGACCAGGTAGCGCGGCTCCCACCGGGGATGGAACTTCTCCTTGTAGCTCCGCAGTCCCTGGAAACTGTAGAAGTTCTCCCCGTGGCGAAAGAGCAGACCCGCGAGGCGGTGATAGAGGGGAGCAAGCTCGCCCTCTTCCATCCCCGACAGGGGAGCAAGGCCGAGGTTAAACTCCCTGAACCCCGCCTCCCGCTCCCGCTCGAGGAGTTCCACAAAGAGAAAGTCCATGGTTTGCGAGGGCGCCTCGGGGTTATGACGCATGAGGTCGACGGAAGCCTCCTGCCGTTTCGCCGACTCCCAGAGGTTTGCAAAGGCGATCACCTCCTGGTCCCGCTCAACAACGGCTATGGGAAAGTTTCTCAGGTAGGCGGGGTCAAAAACGCCCAGGGCGAATCCACGCTCCCGGCCCCCCTTCGCCGCGAGCCAGGCGTCGGAAACCGCTTTGAGGCGGGGCAGGTAACCCTCGAGTTCCTCCGCCTCGAGGATTCGGAACTCCCACCCCTCGCGGCGCATACGGTTGCGGGCGCTTCGAAGATCGTGATTCTCCCTCCCGGAGAGGGTAAAGCTCGACAGATCAACCCGCGCCTCCTCACCGATCGGTAAGGAGGTGAGCCCGATGTCTTCGTAGAGGGGCAGACTCTCTCGAGGCACCTCGTAAAAGAGGGGCGTGCCCCCCATCCGGTCGCTGAGCTCCCGGAACCTCCAGACAAGCTCCGGCCACAGCTGCCGGGGACCGACGGGATCTCCCATGCTGATCCAGCTGCGGCCGGTGATTGCGTACATGATAAAGGCGCTCTGTGTCTCATCGAGAAGAAACCGTTTGTCCCCCAGGAGGGCGAGATGTGCGTAGGTCGCCTCGCCGGCCGCCACGATCCGTCGGACAATCGGGCTCTCCGCGGTAGGCTCTCCCGGTCTCGGGACGATCCTGTGCCCAACGGCCCGGACAATAAAGAGGAGTGCCGCAACCGCGACGGCGCCCCCGAGGGCTCTCAGGGAGCGGGCAACGTCGGATTCAGGAGAGACCTCGAGCCAGAGAAAGCGGTTGAGCGCGACCGGCCGGTTGGCAAATACCGTCAGCCAACCGGTGGTGAGGAGGACCAGGATAATCGCCGCGATCCAACCTCCCGGGAGGGGAGCCGACACTATCCTCGAGCGCCGGTAAAAGTCACGCTTCGAGGCGAGAAGGGAGATGAGGGTGGTCGCCATCACCGCGGTCACCTCGAGTCCACCTCCCCGCAGTGCCGTAGCCGCCGTCGCCGACAGCAGAAGCGCGACGGTCATGACCCAGGCGACCAGTAACCTGCGCTGGAGTCCCCGGGCGAGAAAGAGCAGCATGAGGCCGAGAACGCTCGCCAGACTATGTGAGGCTTCCAGAACAGGCAGGGGCAGGATTGAGAGAATTCCCGCGATCCGGGCTGGGCGTCCCGGTGTCGCTCCTGAGAGCAGCAGAAGAACCCCTGACAAAAAGACCGCAAGGGTCATCAGGGAGGGGAGAACGCTGCGCACCCGCCGACCGAATCGTAGGGTCCCTTCGGAGAGCTTCGGGGCCTCGGTGATCCGCTCCCGCCGGAACAGCAGGGCAAGCCCAATGAAAAGGGGCACTACAAAGTAGATGAGGCGGTAGGCGAGAAGAGCTGATGCGAGTTCGGGAACCGGAAAGCTCCTACTGAGAATCAGTATAAACAGTGCGTCGAAGACGCCGATACCACCGGGTAGTCCACTTACGATACCCGCGAGAATCGCAATCCCGTACGCTGTCAGGAGGATTCCATAGCTCTCGATGCCGAAAGAGGGCAGAAGGAGAAACAGAAGGGTCGCTCCGGCAAACCAGTCGGCTACGCCGACGAGGGCTTGGAGCGCCGCCTCCCCCGGCTTCGGTGGAGAGAGCCGGATCCCGAAGAAGCGTAGCCCCGCCCGGTAGCGCAAGGCAAACAGCACGTAGGCCGGCAGGGAAGCCAACAGAACCGCTCCCGCCGGCAGGTGGAGTGCCTCGGGCACCCAGGGAAGGAGGGTGTAGCCCCCGGGGAGGGATAGAAGCCCGACACCGGTGAGAACCGAGTATCCGAGGGCGAAGGTGGTTGTTGTAAAGACGAGAACCTTGGTGGTGGTAAAGGCGGTGAGCCCCCAGGCGTTGTAGAGGCGGTAGCGCAGTCCGCTGCCGGTGAGCAGTCCAAAGCTTGCGCTGTTTGTGATACCCACGGTGATGAGTGCCGCGAGGGTCGCCCGCCCCGGCCTGAGCCGGATGCCGCCGTAGCGCCCCGCGAGCGCCTCGGTTACCGAAGCCATCAGGTAGGAGAGAAGCAGCAGCCCGACCACTCCGGCGATCCTGAGGCCTGAAAGAGCTGATAGAGGCTCGATGAGCCGGTCGGTGGGAAACCTTCCGAGCTCGATGTAGAGGGTCCAGAGGGCTGCGGCAAAAAGAACGAGCCGCCCGCCGCCGAGAAGTAGTCGAACCGCCCGTCTCGCGATCTTTCGCATGGATGAATGGTACGACCTCTCGATACCCGGGGCAAATAGTGGACACTCATCGGCGGTAGTGGGTATCTATCCCAACGGATGGCATAGATCCTCGAAGTCGAGGGGCTCATCTCACGCCCCTTGTCCGGGAGCAGGTGAGGGCGGTTGCCCTGCCGGTCGTAACCGGCTAGTTTAGACGTCTATGCAGCATGAACAAGAGCTACAAAAGGCGCGGGGGTACACCCAGCAGCCCCGGGACCGGGGAACTCGACCTCACGGGCTGATCTCTCGTCCAGGGGATATTCAAATTTCAAAAGTGAAGGAGTTACTATGGAGAATCTGCTGACGCCGGGGTTCTGGGAGGAGCTCGCCACCGACGGCTTTACCTGGCTCATAACCGTACTACCCCGACTGCTGCTCATTCTTATCATCGCCGCGGTGGTGATGCGTCTTGCAAATGTTCTGCTGAAGCGGCTTCGCCCGATGGTCCTCGGACGGCTCCAGCGTGGCGGCGCGCTCGAGGAGGGCGGAGAGCTCGACAAGCGGCTCGAGACACTCTTTGGCATCCTCAGGTCGGTCATAAAGGTGTTTCTCTGGCTCATTCTCCTCATGCTGCTCCTCCGACAGCTCGGGATTGATGTAGCTCCGATTATCGCCGGTGCCGGTATTCTCGGCCTCGCCGTAGGTTTCGGGGCTCAGGAGCTGGTACGGGACTTCATCTCCGGCTTCTTTCTGCTTTTGGAGAACCAGGTTCGTGCGGGAGATGTGGCTGTGATAAACGGTACAGGAGGAGTCGTGGAAAATGTCGGCCTGAGAACCATCGTGCTTCGGGACCTCTCCGGTACGGTACACGTCGTCCAGAACGGCAAGATCAACTCCCTGTCCAACATGACCAAGGAGTGGTCGGCGATCGTCTTTGACATCGGTGTAGCCTACGACTCCGATATCGACCAGGTGATACAGGTTATGCGGGAGACCGATGAGGAGTTGCGAGGGGACCAGAAGTTCTCAGCCCTCATTCTTGAGCCGATGGAGGTCTTCGGCGTCGACGCCTTCGGGGCGAACGAAATCGTGATTAAAGGGCGAATCAAGACCAGGCCGGTCCAGCAGTGGACGGTGGGCCGGGAGTACCGCAGGCGCCTGAAGGCGGCCTTCGACCGAAGCGGAATCGAGATCCCCTTTCCCCAGCGGACCCTCCACTTCCGCCCGGACCTCGACCTCTCAAAGCTTACCGGGTGAGCGACAGTGGCCGGATTCAACTCTCGTCTCGCCGCCCTCGAGGGCGGCTCGGTTGCCCTCCTCGGTCTCCCCTTTGACGCCAACTCCTCCTTTGCCCGGGGGCCGGCCCTCGCCCCTGCACGGCTGCGGGAGGTGCTCTACTCCGCCTCGGGCAACTGGTTCACCGAGGCCGGTCGGGAGGTAGCTCCCCCCGGGGGCTGGATGGACCTCGGTGACCTCGACATTCCAGGCGAGCCGGGCTACCGGCGGGAGATCGAGGAGGCGGCGAGAGCGGTTCTCGACCGTGGCGGTATCCCCCTCGCTATCGGTGGCGACCACTCGGTGAGCTACCCGCTCATCCGGGCGGTCGCCTCGGCAGCAGGTCCGGCGAGGATCGTTCATCTCGACGCTCACGGCGACCTCTACGACGTCCTCGACGGTAATCGCTACTCTCACGCCACACCCTTCGCGAGGGTGATGGAGGATGGCGCCGCCTCGGGGCTTGTGCAGATAGGGGTTCGCTCCCTGACGCGCCATCAGCGTGAGCAGGCGCAGAGGTTTGGGGTCGAACAGCTGGAGATGCGCCATTTTGATTTACTCCGCGTGGTCGAGTCCCTGCCGGCCGGGCCGGTCTATCTCTCGGTGGACCTCGACGTTCTCGACCCCGCCTTTGCCCCGGGGGTGAGCCACCACGAGCCTGGAGGGATGAGCGTGCGGGAGCTTCTTGCGATTCTGCACGCCCTAGAGGGGCCGATTATCGCCGCGGACGTTGTGGAGCTCAATCCGTTGCGGGACCAGGCGGGTATTACCGCGTCGGTCGCGGCAAAAGTTGTGCGGGAGTTGCTCGGTATCATGCTTCCGGAGTAGGGGAGGGCTACCAGCGGCGACCGAGAACTATCTCCACCAGGTAGGAGCCCTGGGTAGCGTCCATGTCCGGCACCAGGACGTTGCGAAAGTCGGCGCTTGCGACAAAGGCGGCGAAGAAGCTGTCTCCGTTGTAGCCGAAACTCAGCCTGCCGACGAGCTGAGGTGCCACCGTCCAGCGCAGACCGGAATCACCGACTGCAGCGTAGTCCACAAGCTGCGGTCCGAAGGCTATGCCGACCAGGGGCGCGAGGAACCAGTTTCCGAGCTGCAGGGTTCCGGTTCCTCCGGCCCCGGCTGCAACGGTCCGGGCGATAAAGTAGACGTCCTCCTGGGCCACGGTGCCCGCGGCGGCGGGCATCCCTTTCGCCGGGCCCCCCGGACCCTGCAACCAGATGCCTGAGACCCCGCCGAGCCAGACCAGGGACGCTGTTGAACGGGGGAGGCGGGCGTTGAGCTTATACGCTGCAGCGAGGGAGTACTCCGGATTGCGCGCCCACAGGAGGTTGGCGGCGATCGTCTGGAGGGCGAAGTCCGGCAGCTTGATGGAGCTGAACTCCTCATCGAAGCTCGAAGGGTTTTCCACATACATCCCCTGGTGGAGCTGGTATACAAGGTCCACCGCAAGCTGATCCCCGAAGTACTGGAACTGGAAGTTGACAAACTGGGTGCGCCCCCGCTCCTCAACCTCCCGGTCCGAAAGGGGGAGGTCGAGGCGCAGGGCGAGACCTATACTTCGCCACTCCGCCCCGATCAGGAGGTGGATCGGCGTGTTCGGGGAGACGTTTATCTGGTTGTTGCTCAGACCGGCCTCGTCCACGTTAAAGGAGACGCTCTGGATGCCGAGGCCGATACCGGTCCGTACGGTTGGGTTGCGGAACCGCTCGATTCCCCTCTGCCCACCCTCCTGCTGTCCCCAGGAAAGGGCGAGAGGGAGAACCATGAGGATGAGCAGAAACGCCCGTCGCATCTTTCCCCTACTGTCCTCCACTCTGGGGATGAAAATCGAGCAAATCTCTACCGGGAAGGTAGTTACAGTAAGTAAAGTCCGATTTCGCGTTTTGCGCAACCCAAATCGTCGCCATTTGAACCGCGCTCAGAGGTCGAGACGAGATTTCCAACTGGTTAACGCGTTCTTCCCCGGTACTATCTACCCCGCCGGCGGCACGGGCTCTTGCGATACGAGTGCCTGGTACCTCGCGCCTGGAGCAGGGTAGTCCACTTCCCAATGAGTCCGCTCGCTGTCGAAGATCGCCGGTACCTCGTACCGCTCAATTGAAGTTCCGAGGATACGGCACTGTTGGGCAACCGAAAGCTTCGCAATCCTCCTCAACCATCAGAACTCGCTCCCGGACAGCTCTCCCGCGACTTTTGGAAGTCGCCGTTGCCCCTGCGAGATCTGACCCGGCCTTTCGGGTCTGGAGGGGCGCCTAAAAGCGCCCGCCCACCTGGAGATTAAGCACCGGGAACGGAGACTCCGCCTCCTCAGCCGGCCCGAGGTCGGAGATAACGGTATAGCCGACACCCGCCTGGGGCATAAGGTACCAGTTGAAGTCAAGGTCGTTTGTAAGGTCAAAGCGGTAGCCTCCGTACAACTCACCGGTAAGGGCAAACCCGCGATAGTCGAGGCCATCCACGCTGTTACCCACTTCTATCGCGTAGGAGGGGTAGAGGGCGAGCTCGACCTGCGCCTTGTCGAGGAAGTACTGCCGGTAGCCGAGGTTGATCCCGTATTCACGAAACAGATCCGCCGCCTCGTTATCCCGAGTACCAGGTCGGATAAGGACGCCGAAGGTTATCTCTCCGGAAGCTTCATCTGCCTCCCAGAGGGTGTGGGTTACCTTGGCGGTGTAGATGCGAACTCCCGGTACAAAGGGCCAGACCACGTTGAACTCTACACCCCAGTCGCCAAAGAGTGCCGTCGTTGAGAGCACCATCAACCCGATAAGAAGAGCGCGTTTCATTTCTGGAAGACCTCCACCCATAAGTATGGAAGTAATATATGCTTATGCAAATTAAAAAACACTAACGTATTGGAAAGTAATGATGTACAAATATCCGGCAAAAAGGACTATGTCATCCTCCGTTTGTAGCGGTCACTCGAGTGTAGAGCGTTACGGGGCAGGGGTTTTTATCCGGCCGGCAAAATGCCGCCCGTTGCTGCATCGGGTCGCCGA
>JBKHDM010000066.1:0-15067 GCA_046541355.1 Spirochaetaceae bacterium | reverse complement strand
GCCCCAGGGTGCCGCCCCGGACCTCAGTTGCCGATAAGCGTGACTACCAGTTTTCGCGATCCCCCGCGTTCGCGGTGCTCGCAGAGGTAGATCCCCTGCCAGGTTCCGAGGTTAAAGCGGCCCCGGGTGATCGGGAGGGTGAGGTTAAAGCCGAGGATCGACGCCTTTGCGTGGGCGGGCATGTCGTCGGGGCCTTCGAGGGTGTGGCGGTAGTACGGCTCGTTCTCAGGGACGAGTTGGTTAAAGATCGACTCAAAGTCATCCCGGACCTCCGGGGAGGCGTTCTCGTTGAGGGTGAGGGAAGCGGAGGTGTGCTTTATGAGTATGTAAGCTACCCCCTGCTGGATCTCCGAAAGCTCCGGAAGCTGTTGTTCCACCTCCCGGGTTATCAGGTGAAAGCCTCGAACCCTGGGGGAGAGGGCTATCTCGCGTTGTAGTAGTTTCATAGTTGGTACCTCTTTGATTCAAGGTACAACGATCCGGTTCCCGGCAGCCAGATTACTCCTCGAAGGCGACGTAGGAGAACCAGAAGTGCTGAACGGTCTCCGCCGGCTCGAGCTGCGTTCCGGTGAGCTCCCCGGAGACCGCCCTGCCCCCTGCGTTCCAGCGGCTGCCGGTCTCCAGGTCCCGATAGACTGCGGCCCTCACTGAGCGAAAGGTAAGCTCCCCGCCCTGGTAGCGTGCAAAGAAGGCGTTGGCCGTACCGACATCCCGGCCGCCGGCGACAGTGTCGCTGTCGAGGGGTGACGCCGTGTCGGGGTCGAAAAAGAGTACAATCGACTTGCCCCCTACCTGCTGCTGTGCAAACCCTTCGGCTGCAAGGTCCGGATAGGCAAAGGGTGCCTGCTCCCCTTCGACCTCCACCATTACCACCCGGGTCATCGGGTCGAACCGCTCATCGATGGTCGGACCGCGATAGAGAAACGGACGGTCGGAGGTGTCGTAACCGCGATAGGGATTTCGCCCGTAGGCGCGGTTGTGTCCGGTGTTGCGTGAGAGCACCGTTGCTGCGGGCCAGTTGCTCCTCGCCTCCTCGAAACCGAGCATCACCATCGGGTAGCGAGCGAGCCTCCCCCCGGCGTACTCTCCTGCCACAGCCCGGCCGGTTGCCTGCTGCCACCAGCTTTCGGTCTGCCGGTCATACATCAGCATATTGCTGAATCTGAGGCGACCGGATACCCCGAAATCCAGGGTCCGCCCGTCGTAGCGCCGGACAAAGGTGACGCCGGTATTGCAGAGGGGACAGTAGGTTATCGTCAGCGGCAGGCCGCCGACGGTATCGTTAACGATCTCATGCCACATGAGAATCTGGACCGGATAGATCCTGGCCTCCCCGGCGACTTCCACCAGAAAGACCGACTCCCTGTCCTCGATCCACTCCCGGGCATCCCGGATGGTGGTAAAACGGGGTCGATCGACAGCGGGGATACCGTCTTTCGGCGGGCCTCCGGCGACGACATCGACGTATGAGATCGTTGCCCGGGAGAAATCTGTCGCAAAACTCCCGGTGTTCAACGGGGAGCTCTGGTCGACAAAAGACTCGGGTAGCTGAGCGGTCGGGGTCGGTGGCTCGGCACCTCGAGGAAACTGTTGGGCCGTCACCGTGGCCGCAAAGAAGAGGGCCGGGGCGAGAAGGGTGGCGATTCTCTTGTACATACAATTACCTCCCAACCCGAATATAACGCAAAATACCCCGCCGGCAGGCACGGTTTGACTGATTTCTCACAGTGATTTTACCGGTTCCTAACCGGCCCTTGCGAATGTTACCGTGCCATGAAAATAGCACTCTCCTGTACTGGCGAGGGTTTTGGGCATGCGGCGCGGACAGTCGCATTGGCAAAGGTGCTTTCGAGAAAATACGAGCTCCTGATTTTCTGTCCGACAAACGTAAACGGCTTTATCCGGGAGCATCTCGGAGAGGTGGAGCTCCGGCCGATCCCCTACTTCCGCTTTGTAAAACAGCGGGAACGGATCGTCATCGCCTCAACCGTGGTGGCAAACCTCGGCAATCTCCTGCGCTTTCCCACCGACGTTACCAGGCTCTCCCGAACCCTGCGGCGGGAGGGGGTGCAGGCGGCTATCTCCGATTACGACCCCTACCTCCCCTACGCCGCCGACCGCCTCGGTATGCCGATCCTTCAGATTAACCACCCCTCGGTTGTACTCAGGGACAGGAGCTTCTCCATCGAGTCGATGCTCGCCCGGCTCATCTCGATCATGCTGATGGGCAAGTACCAGCGCAAACTTATCGTCTCCTTCTACGATGGCGACGTCGGACCGATTGTCCGGCCGGAACTCGAGGCGCTGCCCCGGGGAAGGGAAGACTTCTTCGTCGTTTACCTCAAACCGAGCTACCGCAAGGTGATGCTCAAAAAACTCAAGGCGCTGGCGGTGCATAACGTGGAGGTGTTTCCGGACCCGAACAAGAACATCCTCGACTACCTCTGCCGGTGCAAGGGGGTGATCTCGAGCGCGGGGCACCAATTCATGAGTGAGGCGATGGTCCTCGGAAAGCCGGTGTTTGTCGTGCCCCAGGCGGGGCAGTACGAGCAACTGTTAAACGCCCGGATGCTCGAGCTCTCCGGCTGGGGGACCTACAGCACGATGGATGAGCTCGACTCCCGACTGCCGGAGTTTATTCAATCTATAGACAGCTACCCGCGAATCCCCGGAACCACGGAGGTCCGCTACTCCTTTAACAACGACCTCAATCGCGCGGTCTTAAAGATCGAACAGTTCCTGCAATCAGCTCAGCAATCTCCTCGGGGTCGTGCCGTTCAGTATCGACTATGAGATCACAAAAGCCGTAGTCGTTATTGTCGATGCCGTAGAGCTTGAGGTAGCGCTGGTGATCGTTGTAGTCCCGTTGTCGGGTTTCCCGGAGCTTCTGCTCAAAGGTACCTCCCTCCCGTCCCATAATCCTGCGGGCCCGCTCCTGTTCGGAGGCGTCGAGAAACACCTTGAGGTCCGCCTCCTCCCGGAGCACCCAGACAGCGAGGCGTGAACCGAGGACGCAGGAGCCTTGAAGCGCCATCTCCCGCTGCCGGGTGTCGACGAGCTTATCCCATCGAGGGTCCTCCTCTGCGAGTTGTCGCATCTCGGCAAAACTGACCCCCTGCTCCTCGGCGAGACTGCGAAAGGTGTAGTTGATCATCCTGATCCCGAGTTTCTCCGAGACCAGTTTGCTTACCGTGGAGTTGCCGCAGCCGCTGCGGCCGGAGATAGCTACCCGCAGATGCTCATCATCCCTGAGCCGGGGGTCGCTATTCCACATTGCGCAGCTGCTCCCTGATCTTCTCCAGATTATCCTTGACCTCGATGACGCTGTTATGAATATCGACTTCTATCGACTTGGAGGAGATCGTGTTGATCTCCCGGTTCATCTCCTGACAGATAAAGTCGAGGCGCTTTCCCACAGGCTCGTTCTCCTGCATGGTTAGGCGGAACGCCTCGAGATGCGCCCTGAGCCTCGACACCTCCTCGTGGATCGAGTGCTTTACCATCAGGGAGGCAGCCTCGGCGTAGATGCGCTGCTCCTCCGCCTGCTCCCCGAGGACCTCGCGGAACCGGTTCCGGATCGTTGAGAGAATGCGCTCTTCGAGCTCCGGGGCCTTGGTGTCGATCTGTCCTACCTCCCGGTCGATCCGCTCGAGAAGACCGGCGATGTCCTGGTAGGTGGCCGCTCCCTCGCGCTCCCGGACCTCCTCAAACTGCGCAAGGGCATCCTCGAGGGGCGGCAGCAGCTCGGCCCAGATCGCCTCGAGGTCCCGGCTCTTTTCCACCGTGAGCAGCCCCTCGAAAGCGAGGAGATGTTCGATGCGAATCTCCCCCTCCAGGGAGGTCTCCGCCTTGAGCTTCCGCAGAGCCCCGAGGTACGCCTCCGCGGCGCCGGCGTCGACGGAGACCTTCGGGTCGCTTGCAAGCTCTCTCAGCTTGATCCAGACGTCGATTTTCCCCCGCCGGACCTGTGCGGAGACCCGCTCACGTATGCGCGGCTCCAGAGGGTTTAGAAAGGGAGGAAGGCCTACCGAGACGTCGAGATACCGGTTGTTCCACGCTTTGACCTCGATGGTGTAGCTGCGGCCATCCCTCTGCTCCTCCCTGTAGGCGTAGCCGGTCATGCTCTTCATCCGATCACTTTTCCTCCTGAAGCTGTTTCAAAAGTTGCCTGCCGATCCGCCAGTTGTCACCAGCTCCGAGAGTGAGAACCAGGTCTCCCGGCTCCACGAGATTGTACAGATACTCGGCCGCCTCCTGGTGGCTTCCCCGGTAGACAACCCCGGGGTGAGCCGCTCCGATCGCCGCGGCGAGGTCGGCCCCGCCGATGGTGCCGTCAAAGAGCTCCCGGGCGGACGCGTATATCTCGTTTATCACAACCAGATCGGCGGCATCGAAACTTACGGCAAAGCTGTCCAGCAGGCGGGCGGTCCGGGTAAAGGTGTGTGCCATAAAGTCGACGATAAGCCGCCTGGGCTGGTAGAACTCCCTGAGACCCTCGAGCGTTGCCTCGATCTCCGTCGGGTGGTGGCCGTAGTCGTCCATGATCAGCACCCCCCGAGCCTCGCCGATAACCTCGCTGCGCCGCCTCGAGCCGGAAAAGGAGAGGAGAGCCGCGGCCACCAGCTGCCCCCGTTCCCGGATAAACCGGCGCCAGTCGGTTTCCAGTCGCATCCCTGCGATGACTCCGACGGCGATCACCGCCGCCGTCGCGTTGAGAATGTTGTGCCGTCCGGGGACAGTGAGGGCGAAGGCAGCCTCGATCCCCTCGATCCCGAAGTGCAGTCGACCAGGCTCGCTCTCCTCGGCGATAATGCGAACCTCCTCGCCCGGACCACCCTCGGCAGCCTCCCGGCCATCCCGTCGGTAGCCGATAAAACGCAGATCCCTCCTGCCGGCGGCGAGGCGACGGGCGACCTCCCTCGCCCCGGGGTCCTCACCACAGTAGATCACCGTACCACCCTCGGGCAGGAGGGAGCCGTACTCGACAAAGGCGTCGGCAACATCCTCGCCGTCGGCAAAGTAGTCGAGATGGTCCGCCTCGACGTTGGTTATGACAACGACCGAGGGGCGAAAGTCGAGAAAATTGCGTCGGTACTCGCAGGTCTCGGCAACAAAGAAATCCTGCCCCCGGTAGAGGACCGAGGTACCACCAAAGTCGGAGACGGCGCTTCCGGCGAGGACCGAGCCTGCCAGCCCGAGAGCGTCAATCAGGGTGCCTGCGAGAGCGGTAGTGGTGGTCTTGCCGTGGACCCCGCTGATCCCGACGGAGGGTCTCGATGCGCTGTACCGTCCGAGGGCTTCGGTGTAGCTGCTGATCGGGAGCCCCCGCTCCCTCGCGGCTAGTATCTCCGGATGGGTGTCGGGATCGTAGGCTGCGGAGTAGACCAGCAGGTCGCACTGCTCCGGGAGGTTCGAGGCATCGAACGCCTCGTTGTAGCTGATCCCGAGGCTCTTGAGGACCGCGTCGGTGTAAAAGACCTCGCCTGTGTCCGAACCGGTAACGGCGACCCCGCTCTTGTGATAGAGCTCCGCAAGGGCGGACATGCCGCTACCCTTGATTCCTACAAGGTGTGCGTGTTCCGGAAGGTCGCCGTTTGGCATGGTGCTATTGTAGGCAATGCGAGGGGCTTTGACAATTTAGACGTGAACCGCCGATCGGCGAACCAGGGAGTCCACGTCGAGCATGAGGGCGGGAGTACCGTCGCCGAGAAAGACGACACCGGATATCCCCGCGGCGCCCTTGAGAAGCGGCCCGAGGGGTTTTATGACCGACTGGAAGTTCTCGAGGAGCTCATCGACCACCAGGCCGACTCGCCGCTCCTCCACGGAGACGACGACCACCTGACTCTCCCCGTCCGAGGGAGTCTCGAAGTATCGCCGCAGGTCCATGAGAGGGATGATGCGACCCCTGAACTCGAAGGTATCCCCCCCGGCCCGGGTGAGGCGGTCCGACTGGACGCACTCGTCAATGTAGGAGAGGTTTATCAGGTAGTACCCCTCCCCAATCCGGCAGAGGAGCCCGTCGACGATAGCAAGGGTGAGGGGGACGCGAAGGCGAACGGTAGTCCCCTCACCGTAGCTCGACTCAACGGCGACCGAGCCGCCGAGTCCCTCGATGTTTCGGGCGACCACGTCCATTCCGACGCCCCGTCCCGAGAGGTCACTCACCTGCTCGGCTGTAGAAAAGCCCGGCTGCATGATGAGGGAGACGATCTCCTCCGGGGTGAGTTCCTCGGCGTCCCCCGCCACCAGCCCCCGTTCCCGCGCTTTGGCGAGGATCCGCTGCGGGTTGAGTCCCCGGCCGTTGTCCCGCACCTCGATTGTTACAAAGGCACCGGTGTAGCGGGCGGTGAGCTTTATCACTCCCCGCCCCTCCTTGGCCGCGGCTGTGCGCTCCTGCCTGGTCTCGATACCGTGATCGATGGCGTTTCGCACGATATGCATGAGCGGGTCCTTGAGCAGGTCCACCAGGTTTTTGTCCAGCTCGGTGTCGGCGCCCTCTATGACGAGCTCCACCTCCTTGCCGAGCTCCTCGCTTGTGTCTCGCACCAGGCGCCGGAAGGGGCGAAAGAGCAGTTCGATCGGCACCATGTGGAGCTCCATCGACAGGTCCCGGAGATCCGAGACGAGGCGGTCGAGGCGTTCGGAGAGGCTGGTGACCTCGCTGTCCTGGCTCATGTTCGCTTTGAGGGAGAGGGCCGCCTGGAGGGAGACGAACTCTCCCACCAGATTGATCAGCTCGTCGAGCCGGTCGGTGCGCACCTTTATGGTGGACTGGCTCGTCGTGGTGGTCTCCCGGCGACGGCTTTCCCGGATGACCTGCTGCTCGGTAAGGGCGGAGCGCACCGCCTCCACCTCGACGAGTCCCCGCTCCACCAGCAGCTCCCCGAGGCGGCTGCGCTGTGAGAGAACCTCGGTGAGCTGCCTCGCCTCGATCTCTCCCTGCTCGACAAGGATCTCTCCGAGGCGGGCGTACTCCTCCTCGTCATCGAGGAGCTCAGGCGAATCGATACGCTCGACCCGGAGCTCCGACTCCTCGTCGAGAAAGATAAAAACCGTCTCGATGTCCGCCGGGCTCGCCGTGGTTGTGATGAGTATCGTCCATCGCAGGTAACACGCCGAAGGGTCGAAGCTCTCGAACTCCGGAATATCTCCGATAAAGCCGATCGGCGTGCACTGCCCGAGGTCCGACAGCTCCTTTAACAGCTGCAGAGGGCGCAACCCCTGGGTAAAGGTATCCTTCGAGGGGCGATAGATGATCCGGTAGGTGCGCCCCCTTGCCTCGGGGGCGCCGGGGTGATCCGGGAGGGAGCGGCTGCGATCGCCATCGCCGGGGAGATCCTCCTCCTCCGCCGCCTCCTCGACGTTGCCGGAGAGCGGAGCAGTCGCACCGCCGAGGCCTGCGGCGACGAGCCGTTCTTCAAAGAAAGCGAGGATCTCCTCCCCCTCCCCGCTGAGCTTATCGAGCTCCTCCTGGTTGCCGGCGATCGTCTCCTGGAGTAACGCCTCGAGGTGGTCCTTAGCCTGAAGGCCGCGGGAGACGACCTCCCGGGTGAGCTCGACCTCTCCCTCCCGGAGGGCCGAAAAGAAGTTCTCGAGTCTGTGGGCAAAGCCTGCGAGGTGGTCGAGGCCGAGCATCCCTCCGGAGCCCTTGATGGTGTGGAGGCTGCGAAAGGCGCTTGCCACCTGCTCCTGCACCTCCCCCTCTCCCTCCTCGAGGCCCATGAGAGCCGCCTCGTAGCTTTCGAGGAGGTCCGCGGCCTCGGCGGCAAAGGTTTCGAGGGCGTCGCCGCTCATCGCTCCCCCCCGCCGCCGCTCAGGGGCGTGAGACCGGCGAACCGGGCCATCCGGTCAAAGCGATCTCCGTTCTCCCCGGATTGGAGGGTGCGCCCCTTTCCCCTGAGGGCGTAGAGAAACTGCAGGCCCGGCAGATCGAACCGGGCGACCCCTGAGAGGTCGATCGTTGCGTCCTCAGGCAGTTCCTTCTCGAGAATACGATCCTTGAGGCCGGAAAGATTCTCGAGGGTGAGGTCGCCCTGGAGGAGAAGCTTCTTTTTTCCCGAGCGCTTTACCGTTATTTCAGCCATTGAACCTGTCAGCTCTACCCACCATCGATTGATCAGAACTCCACGTCACCGGTGATCTTCTCCATCACCTCGAGAAGCTGGGACTTGTCGAAGGGCTTGGTTATCCATCCGGTGGCGCCGGCGGCCTTCCCTTCGTCCTTTTTCGTCTGCTCCGACTCGGTGGTCACCATGATGATCGGCTTGGTACTTGCAATCGACCCTGAGCGAACCTCTTTGATGAAGTCGACGCCGTTCATCCCGGGCATGTTGTAGTCGGTGATGATCGCCGACAGCTCATCGGAGAGCTTGGTAAGCCCCTCCTTGGCGTCCTGGGCCGGGACTACCTCGTATCCCCCGGAGGTGAGTATCATCGAGAGCATCTGCCGCATGGATACTGAATCATCAACCACGAGTACTTTCTTCGCCATCCTGCCTACTCCTTGGTAATGGGAAACGAAATGCGAAATGTCACAAAGGGACGACTCTCACCCCGTGAGTAGTCCACCCCGCTTGAGTTGCGGATCCAGCCGCCCTGTCGCCGGATAAGCCGCCGGGCGAGGTAGAGGCCGGTTCCGTCGCTCCACTCCTCTTCCTCAATCCGAACCGGAAACCCCTCGATGGTAAAAAAGAGATCGAAGACCAGTTCGGAGTAATCGTAGGGAATACCGTGTATCGTTGCGCCCTGAGCGTCCCGGGTCGTGGCGTCCTTGGTGTAGTTTCGAACCGAGATCGAAAGGGCCGGCACGACACTGTCCCGCTCCTCCTCAACAAAGAAGAAAACCGGGCTATCCTCGGGGGAGTACTTTACCGCATTTGCGGTGAGCTCGAAAAGGATTTTCTCGAGATAACGAGGGTCGACCTCGATCCGTCCCGCGGGGACACCGCTGCTGTCCATCATTCTAACCGTTCGACCGTGGGTCTTTGCAAGCTCCCCGAACCGCCCCTCGGCGAGTCCGCTTACCATCTCCTGGAGGGCCGAGGCGCTCACCGGTTCAGGGTTGAGCTCCACCGTATCGATCTCCCCGACAAAGGTGATGTAGTCGAAGATCTGCCGCTGACTCTTGCCGGAGGACACGATCATCTCTACGAGGTCCGGTGATATCTTGAGGTTTCCGTCCTCGAGCTTCTCGACGCTGCTTTCCAGCAGGTCGAGCCACATAAATCCGCCGGCCTGGTTGATGGTGCGGGAGAGCAGACGGATCATCTGTTCGGTCTGTCGAGCGTCCTTGGAGGCGTAGAGATTACGCCAGTTGACCAGTTTCTTGTTCTCGAGCTCCAGAAGCTCCCGTTCCTGCTCGATCCGATCCATGAGCTGGGCGTTTCGAGCCGCCTCCACCGCCTTCTCGACCCGGAACAGGAGGGTCTCGGCAATGATCGGCTTGAGGATGTAGTCCGCCGCTCCCTGGGCTACGAGCTTGACCGCGCTGTCGAGGTCGTCGTTTCCGCTGAGAAAGACGAAGGGCACCGTCGGCGCCTCCCGCTTGGCGGCCTCGAGAAACTCCGACCCGCTCATCTCGGGCATAAAGTAGTCTGAGAGTATGCAGTCGAAGCTGTCGAGTTGCTCCCGTTCGACCGCCTCCTCGGCAGACTGGTAGGTCACAACCTCGTGCTCCCGCTTTACCAGGGCGCCTTTTACCAGAATAAGGGTGGACCGTTCATCGTCCACAACCAGTACTCGCATTGTTTCCACTCCATCTGTATCATTACCTAACGTACAGCCCCACCAGGGCCATCGTCATAACCGTTGCGGCGGTTTCGCTGCGCAGGGTCCTCGCTCCGAGCCGGACCGCGGTGAACCCCGCCTGCCGAAAGAGATCCCGCTCCCGGTCGCTCCAGCCGCGCTCGGGACCGACCGCCCCTGTCGCCGCAGGGGCGAGGGTCGCATGACCCTGTTCTGCCCGGGCGGAGGCAACCACCCCCTCGAGGCTCCCGGTGGCGGGGGCGCGCTCGTCCGCCAGGAGGCGCAACCTTCCTGTTACCCGTTCCAACGCCTCGGTGAGCCCTCCAAAGCGACGCACCTCGGGCAGATAGGTCGAGCCTCCCTGCATCGCCCCGTCCACCAGGTGGCGACGGTACCCCTGCTCCTCCCAGAGGGAGCTTTCGAGGTAACTGCGCTCCCCGAGATCTCCGGGCAGTATGAGAATCTCCGCGGCGCCGAGGGTGGTGAGATCCTTCAGCATCCGTTTGAGAACAATCGGCCGGGGATGGGCGAGGATAAGGGAGACCGGAGCGGGCGGGAGCACGCCGTCGTGCTGCCTTGCGAGGCGCAGGAGTATGCGCCTCTCATCGATACGCTCTACCGTTGCCGTCGCGGCCTCACCGTTGACGACGCCGGAGCGAAGCTTCTGCCCCTCCACCGCCTTGAGGACGGTACGGATGTGCCGGGAGCGCTCGTCGTTTCGCCGCAACTCCACCGTCCCGTCGGCGGAGAGCTCCGCTGCCTCAAAGAGAATGCGGTTCACAGCCGGCGCGTCACTTCAGGGCACTCGCAAAAAAGGAGGATATCTCGTCAAAGGCGATCTCCTGAACCCCCAGGAGTCGCTGGATCAGAAAGCCGTCGAGGGCCGCGAGGAGTACCCGGGAGCCAACCAGGTGCTCCTTGCGCTCCTCGGAGACCCGGGCGAGACCATCCTCGATGAGCTGCCGCCACCGGGCGTACGCCTCGATAAACCGCCCCCGGAGGGAGGGGTTCTCCGCGAGAGCTTCCTGAATGAGGTAGAGGTGGATGTGCCCTCGGGTTGGTGAGTGGAGGGCGGTGTCAAAAACCATGCGGATCACCTTATCCGGCGACTGTCCGTGACCGCTGTCGGCTATCCACCGGAAGATCTTCTCGGTCATCCGGTTCACGTGCCGGTCGGCAATGTCGAAAATCAGGTCGCCCTTGGTGGGATAGTAGTAGTAGAGGGTACCTTTGGAGATATTTGCCGCGACGGCGATGTCCGCGAGGGTGGTGTGGGCAACGCCCCGCTCGATGATGAGCTTGGCGGCCACCGCGATGATGCGTTCCCTGTTAGCCTGAGTTGTCTTTCGAACAGCCATCCAAGCGCTACCTGCACAATTTTGTCGGTTTTTAACCGAATTTCCCTTCATAATAGCTTCCTAGGCGAGGTTTGGTCAATTTCAGTGACACCGGGGCAGGAAGCTTCTACAATCCCCCTCATGAGAACTATCAGACTCGGGGTAATCGGTCCCGGCCTTATCTGGGATTTGACCCACAGAGACATTATCAGAGGAATGAGCAAAACCTTTGAGGTTACAGCCCTTTCTGCCCGTTCCGAAGAAACCAGACAGAAGGGAGCGTCCCAGTTTCCCGAGGCCGCGGTATTTGCCGACTACCGGGAGCTTATCCGCAGCGAGGCGGTAGACGCGGTGGTGGTTCTCACCCCGATCCCGATGAACGCGCCGGTGGCTATGGAGGTTCTCGCGGCGGGCAAGCAGGTGATCATGGAAAAGCCGATGGCCACAAGCGTCGAGGAGGCGAGGCGGCTCATAGAGGCGGAGTCCCAGAGTCGAGGCAATGTCTACATCCTCGAGCAGTTTCCCCACAAACCGATAATCCCCCTCCTCCGGGAGATCATGGAGTCCGGAGAGCTCGGGCGGGTACTCCACTTCGAGTATGTAGCCCACGCCTGCCTGAAGGAAGCAAAAGACCCCGCCCGGCGCAGCTGGGGTGACACCCCGTGGCGGCAGGAGTCGGCCTTTCCCCTGGGCAACATCTTTGACGGCGGTATTCATAACATCGCCCTGGGGCAGATGCTTTTTGGACCTCCCGAGAGTCTCACCTCCTCCGGGGCCGACGTCCGCCCGGGCTACGGCGAGTACGACACGATCGCGACGATTCTCACGTACCCCGGGGGGCTTTTGGGACTCTTCTCCCACTCCGGCTACCTCCCGGAGGTCCACAACTACCTGATTGTCAGAGGCGACGAGGGCGCAGCGGAGGTTGGAAACGACACGATCACGATCCGCCGGCAGGACGGCGGCATCGACGAGCGGAGGATCCCGATGGAGGATGAGAGCGCTTTGATGTGGCGGGAGATCGCCGAGTGCCTTGCCGCCGGAACGCGCGCTTCCTACTCCACCGAGCGATCTCTGGCGGACCTGCGGGTCCTCGAGGGGATCGCAACCAGCCTCGCCACCGGAGCGAGGGTCACACTATAGAGAAGAGGGGAGGTCACGGATGATTCAGGCAGCGGAGAAGCTCAGCATGGGGATCAGGATCCCTACTGTCTCCTACACCGACACCTCCCGACGGGACCGGGAAGCGTTCAGTCGGTGGGCCCCTTTTTTGAAGGATCTCTTTCCGATGGTACACCGGGAGCTCGAGCAGATCGAGGTGGGAGAACTGGCGATCCTCTTTCGCTGGCAGGGACGCAACCGGGAGCTCCCGGCGGCGGCGCTCCTCGCCCATTTCGACGTGGTGCCGCCGGGGGATGAGTCACGGTGGCGCTACCCGCCCTTCAGCGGCGAGATCGCCGACGGCTACGTCTGGGGGCGGGGAGCGATAGACGACAAGCTCTCGGATATCGCCATCCTCGAGGCGGTGGAGCTTTTGCTGGCCGAGGGGTTCGTGCCCGAGCGTACCGTCTACCTCTGCTTTGGCGGGGACGAGGAGATTGGAGGAAAGGAGGGCGCCTCCTCGATCGTAAACTACTTCGCGAACCATCAGGAACGCCTCGCATGGGTCCTCGACGAGGGGGGAGCGATTGTCGACGGCGTCATCGACGGGCTCGCCGGGCCGGCGGCGATGGTCGGGGTAGCCGAAAAGGGGCACATCAACCTTCGTCTCAGGTCATCCGGCAGCGGCGGCCACGCCTCGGCGCCACCGAGAGAGACCGCCGTCACCCGCCTCGCCGAGGCGATCCGCCGGCTGCAGAAAAACCCCTTTCCCCGCCGGATGACCCCCACCGTCCACGCCTTTCTCACCGCCCTCGGCCGGGAGCTAGGCGGTTTCCAGGAACTGATCTTTCGCCTGCGACCGGTGACCAACCCGCTTATCCTGAGGAACCTTGCCGGCAACCCCCGGACCGAGTCGATGGTCCGGACAACTCAGGCGGTAACGATGGTGCGCGCGGGAACCGCGGAAAACGTCCTGCCCGACGCGGCGGAGGCGGTGGTCAACATTCGGCTCCTCCACGGAGACAGCGTCGAGGGCGCCGTCGAGCGGATAAGGCGGGTGGTGGGGGATCCCGGTATCGAGGTGGAGCTGTACGGCTCCTGGGGTAACATACCGGCGATCGAGGCGAGCCGGGCGGACCACCCGTGGCTCACCCGTCTCGAGGAGGTCCTCGCCCGACAGATGCCGGGTACGCCCGTCCTGCCCTACCTTATGACAGGCTCAACCGACTCGGCGGCGTACGCCCCGGTGAGCGAGGCGATCTTCCGGTTCGTGCCGATGGTGATGAGCTCCGGGGAGCTCGGCCGGGTTCACAACATCGACGAGCGTATATCAGTTGAGAACATCGAGCGTGCCCTGCACTGCTACACCGATCTCATTCGGACAACCTGCGGAGTGGAGGACATGGTATGAGCAGCCGTGCCGGAGAGGCGAGTTCCATCAAAATTGGAAAGCGGGCGTTCTTTTTCGCCGGGGGGATCATCCTCTCCCTGATGATCCTCTCAGGCATCCTCACAAGACTCATACCCGCGGGGCGCTACGACCGTGTCCTCGTCGACGGTCGGATAGAGGTGGTGACCGGTAGCTTTCGCTATGTCGAGCAGGCGCCCTACCCGATCTACCGCTGGTTTACCGCACCGGTGGAGGTGCTCTTTGCCGAGGGCAATATCACCCTCATTACGATCATTCTCTTTCTCGTCTTTGTGGGCGGCGCCTTTACAGTCCTCGAGCGGGCTCAGATCCTTTCGGCCTTTCTCACCAGAGTCGTCCACCGCTTTCGTCATCGCCGGTTTCTTCTGATGGCGGTGGTGCAGCTGTTTTTCATGCTCTGCGCCGCGGTCCTCGGGATCTTCGAGGCGATGGTGCCGCTTATCGTCTTTGTGGTGCCCCTCGCCCACATGCTCGGATGGGACAGCTTGACCGGCCTCGGGATGAGCCTTCTGCCCCTCGCCTTCGGCTTTTCCGCCGCGGTTACCAACCCCTTTACCATCGGCGTGGCCCAGACCATCGCAGAGCTCCCCCTGTTCTCCGGCGCCTGGCTCCGGATCATCTTTTTTCTGATCGTCTACCTCGCGCTGCTCCTGTTCGTCCGCAGCTACGCAAGGCGCCTGGAGCGGGAGCCGGGCTCCTCCCTCGTCTGGAAGGAGGACGCCCCGTTGCGGGAGCTCCACGCACGGGAGGTGAGGACAACTGTCGAGCCGTTGCCTGCGCACCTTTCGAGGGCGCTGCGCTTTTTCGGCACGACCATGGCAATAGCGGTGCTTTTTATCATCCTCTCTTCCCGGGTCCCCTCGATCTCCGTTCTCGCCTTTCCGGTGATGGCGCTGCTCTTTCTCGTCGGCGGGATAGGCTCCGGACTCCTGTGTGGTCGCACTCCCCGTTGGATCGGAAGGACGCTGCTCGCCGGGGCGGCGCAGATGCTGCCGGGGGCAGTGCTGGTGATGATGGCGATGAGCGTAAAGCATATCGTCGACAACGGCGGCATCACCGACACCGTCCTCTACCTCGCGAGCCGGCGGATCTCCGAGGCAGGGCCCCTCGGTTCCGCCTTCCTGATCTACGCCGTGACCCTGGGGATGAACTTTTTTATCGGGAGCGCCTCGGCCAAGGCGTTTCTCATGATGCCGATCCTCACGCCCCTGGCCGACCTGGTCGGTGTTACCAGACAGACGGCGGTCCTCGCCTTTGGCTTCGGCGACGGTTTCAGCAACGTGGTCTATCCGACCAACGCGCTCCTGCTGATCGCCCTCAGCCTGACGGTAGTCTCCTATCCGCGCTGGATCCGCTGGACCCTCCCGCTGCAACTCCTCATGCTCGGGATGAGCGCCCTCGTCCTCGCCCTGGCGGTTCGCGTCGGTTACGGCCCCTTCTGAGCCGCGCCCCC
>JBKHDM010000065.1:0-15129 GCA_046541355.1 Spirochaetaceae bacterium | reverse complement strand
AATCAGCACGGTGTAGACCTCCAGGCGGCCGAGCATCATCACCACGCTCAGGTAGAGCTTCAAGCCGTCGGGGAAAAACGAGTAGTTGAAGGTTGGACCAACCGCGCCGAAGCCGGGACCTATGTTACCGAGGGTGGCGAGGGCTGTGGTCAGGGAGGTGAGAATGTCGTTGCCCGCTGCGGCGACGACCCCGGTGGTGAAAAGCAGCAGGAACATATAGAGAAATACGAAACCGGAGATGGCGTAGACGATGTGTTTACCCACAGGCTCTCCGCTCAGACGGATACGAAAGACCGCCCGAGGGTGGAGGAGAAACTTCATCTCATTGAGACCCTGCTTGAAGAGCGTTACGATCCGGATCACCTTGATCCCCCCGCCGGTGGACCCGGCACACCCTCCGATAAACATCAGGAGAAAGAGGACGACCTGGGCGACCGCCGGCCAGCCGGCAAAGTCGGCGGTGGCGTAGCCTGTGGTGGTGAGCATGGAGGCCGTCTGAAAGGCTGCGTAGCGCACGCTCTCGCCGACTCCCGCATAGACCTCCCCGTGGAGGGAGAGGGTTACCACAACGGTTGACAGCAGGAAAAAGGCGAGGTACGCCTTGAGCTCCGTGTCTCTCCGGATACTGACGAATCGACGGGTGATCAGTTTGAAGTAGAGCGCGAAGTTGATCCCCGCCATAATCATGAACACGGTTATCACTCCATCGATATAGGCGCTGTCGTAGTGGCCGACGCTGCTGTTTTTCGGCGAGAAACCGCCGGTCGCGAGGGTGCCGAAGGTGTGGGTAAGGGCGTCGAACAGATCCATACCCCCTAACAGGAGCAGCAGAACCTGGGCCACGGTAAAGATAATGTAGGTCAGCCAGAGAATCTTGGCGGTCTCGGTGATTTTCGGGGTGATCTTGTCCACCGTAGGGCCCGGCGCCTCCGCCTTGATGAGCTGAAGACCGCCGATACCGAGGAGCGGAAAGATCGCGACGGTGAGTACGATAATCCCCATGCCCCCGAGCCAGTGTGTCAGACTCCGCCAGAAAAGCACGCTCCGGGGGAGCCCTTCTATTTCTGTGAGGATCGACGCTCCGGTGGTGGTAAAGCCACTCATCGTCTCGAAGAAAGCGTCGACGTAGGAGCCCACCGCCCCGGTGAGGATAAAGGGAAAGGCGCCGACCACCGAGGCGAGGATCCAGGAGAGAGATACCAGGAGAAAGCCGCCGCGGTTGGAGAGCAAACCGTACTCGCGGCGGGTGGCCATAAGATAGCCGGAGGCGAGAAGGAGCGTAACGGCCACGGGTATGAGGAAGCCCGGTATCGTCCAGTACTCACCGTAGGCAAGGGCTACGATAACCGGGGTGAGCATAAAGCCGGAGACGATGAGCATGAGTATCGCCGCGACTCTGAGAACAAGGGGAAGGTTCATCGGGCGGCGGTAAAGAGGGACTCGACCTTTTCGGCCTTCGACTTCTCGGTGAGAAGGATGATATGGTCGTCATCGTAGATCATGTTCTTTCCATCGGGGATTAGAGTCTCGCTCTCCCGGGAGATGGAGACGATCAGGGAGTCCTTTGGAAGGTTCAGATCCTCGACCCGTTTACCTACGGCCCGACTGTTTGACTCCACCGTGAGCTCGAGAACCTCCATCTGCCCGTCGGAGATGCTATGAACGCTGCGTACGTTGCCACGGCGCACGTACTTCAGAATCGTATTTACCATCGCGTTTTTAAGGCTTACCGCTACGTCGATCCCCAGGTGGGTAGCGATGTCGGAGTAGTTACCCTTGTTTACCAGTACGATAGAGCGCTTGATACCGAAGCTCTTGGCGTAAATTGCGGTGACGATGTTGAGTTCCTGGTTGTCCGTTGTAGCTATCACCAGGTCGCTGTTCGCAAAATGCTCCTCTTCGAATATCCCCTCGTCGGAGATGTCCGCGTTAATGACAAGCCCGTCATGAAACCGGTCGGCGAGCTCCTTACACCGTCGATAGTCCCGCTCCACAATCTTGACGCTCCGTTTCCCGTAAGAGGGGCTCAGAGAGGTGAGTAACCGGCGCATAAACCCTGTCTCCCGCTTTACCCCGAGAAGCGACTCGGCCACGAGGGTGCCGATGGTTCCGCCGCCGACGATAACCACCCTTCTCAAGCCGCTTCGTTGCTTACCGATGCTCGAGAACAGGCGGTCGAGGGCGTCCTCCTTCGCGGCAATGTAGAGGATATCCCCCTCGCAAATCACCGTATCTCCCGAGGGGATGATAAAGCGGTTCTGCCGGAGAACCAGGGCGACTAAAAAAGAGACGTCGATACTGCGATCGATCTCGATGAGGCTTTTGTTCTGAAAGGGAGAGAGACGGTCGACGGTAATGTTACGAATCTGGACGTTCGAGCGCTCAAAGAGCATGATGTCGCTGACCGCGCCGTGCTCGATGCTCCGAATGATCGCCCGGGCCGCCTCGATCTCCGGATTGACCAGGTAGTCGATACCGAGAAATCCCTTCTGGGAGATTTTGGTCTCGGCGTACTCTACACTGCGGACCCGGGCTACCTTGTACTCCACGTTGAACTCCGAGGAGACGATGCCACAGGCGATCATGTTTACCTCGTCGGAGTCGGCAACGCTGATAAAGTAGCGGGCCCCGTCGGTTCCCGCCCTGCGAAGGGTCTCGATCTTGTTGCCTTCGCCGGTGACAACCATGCAGTCGAGCTTGCTCGCCACGAATCGGGCCACCTCGGGGTCCTTTTCGATCAGCACCACATCCTTGTTCTCGCTGATGAGCTGCTTGGCGAGCTGAAAGCCGACGGCTCCAGCCCCTACAATAACCACCTTGGTAGCTGCCATTCAGGTGGTTATACCAGCGGCATAGAGGGGTGTCAAATCGAGCGGTTGCAGCTATAGTGGGCCATGCCGCTCTCAATAGGCAGCTGCAGCTGGAAATTTCCCTCCTGGGTGGACATCGTCTACTCCTCACCGGAACCGGCATCTTACCTCAGGGAGTACGCTACCCGGTATCGATCTGTGGAGATAGACCAGTGGTTCTGGTCTCTCTTCGGACAGGATGCGATCCGGCTACCGGACCCGCAGGATGTAGCGCGCTACCTCGAGGCGGTGGACCGGGAGTTCCGCTTCGGGATCAAAGCTCCCAACAGCGTAACCCTCACCCATCTGTACAGCCGCGCCTCCCGGGATGCGGGTAAAGAGAATCCTCACTTTCTATCCCCCGATCTCATGCGCCGGTTTCTCGAACGGATCGCCCCGATGCGGGGCCAGGTTGAGACGGTAATGCTCCAGTTCGAGTACCTGAACAAGCAGAAGATGGGTGGGGTCGGCGAGCTCGTCGACCGGCTCGGGGCGTTTTTCGAGCAGGTGCCCCCGGACTGGCCCTACGCCCTAGAGGTTAGAAATCCGAACTATCTCACGGCGAGCTGGTTCGAGTTCCTCAGGGAGCGGGGGCTCTCGCACGTCTTTGCCCACGGCTACTACATGCCCTCCGCCGCCGAGACCTACCGCAGGTTCGCACCACGGATCGAGGGCAAGACGATTCTGAGACTCCTCGGCTGGGACCGGCAGGGGATCGAAGAAGCTACAGGCAAACGATGGAACAGCCTCGCCGACCCCCGGGACGGAGAGCTCGACGAGATCGCGGCAATGACCAACGACCTGCTCAGTCGCGGGGTAGATGTGGTGATCTACGTGAACAACCACTTCGAGGGCTCCGCGCCCCTCACAATCGAGCGGCTTACCAGCAGAGTCGGTTCCGTTGACCCGTGAGCCAATTGGGTCTATCCTCTCTGCCATGGGAAGTGTCATCGACTCTTTAAGTTTCACCCACGTCGAGGGCTCGAGGACGGAGCACGAGGTCGTACTCTACGCTCTGTCGACCTGCGCTTTCTGCAAAAAGGGGATCGACTTCCTTTCGGACTCTGGAGTCGATTTCAAGTATATCTATCTCGATGAGCTCGACATCGAAGTCAAACGGGAGGTCAAAAGCGAGCTGAAGTCGCAGTTCGACAATCTCGTAGTCTTCCCCGTTCTTGTTGTCGACAACAAGCGGGCACTTACCGGATTTACCAAAGACCAGTGGGAGTCGGCTCTCGGGTTGCGCCAATCCTGACTCTCCATGAACAATAAGCGGAAAACAGAAGCAGAGACGAGGCAGTTCGTCTACAAGGTCGCCGAATACCGTGGGTGGGTCGTCAACCCGGACGGTGCGTTCCTCGCGGACATAATCAAAGGCCTCCAGACCAACTACAACCGCTACGGCTACTTTCTCTGCCCCTGTCGGGACGGGGAGGGCGACCGGCAGGCGGACAAGGATATTATCTGTCCCTGCGACTACAACATCCCGGACCAGGTCGACTACGGCCACTGTTTCTGCGGCCTGTTTCTCAGCAGGGAGTTCGCAGAGTCAGGGCAGCAGGTCCGCCCGATCCCGGAGCGCCGGGCAAGCTTCTAACCGAAAGCCTCAATAGCGTCGAGAGACTCCTGCACCGCCCGATCTACCCGCTCCCTCCAGCGTTTCGCCTCTCCGAAATCAGCGGCCCTCAGCGCCTTCTCGCACCGCCGGGCAGCCTCCGCTCCCCCTGTGTTGCGAATCGCTCCGAGGAGGTTTGCCAGGCTGTGGGCCGCCTTGATCGCCGAGGAGCTATCCCCGGAGGCAATGGTAGTCTCGAGGGTCCGGCACCTCGGCAAGGCGTCCTGTTTGAACAGCTCGAGAATCTCCCTCAAGCTCTCCCTGTCCCCCTGGTAGAGCAGTCTAAGTTCCTGGAGGTCGAAACCGCCCTGCTCCATCAGCCCACCCCCTCGACCGCGTCGCAGAACAGATCGACATCCTCCTCGGTGGAGTCGAAGCAGAGCATCAGGCGGACGACGGAGGCCTCGGGCTCCCAGGTGTAAAAGCCCCACTCCTCCTGGAGCGCAGCGATGACACGGTCGGGCAGGGAGGGGAAGACACCGTTTGCCTCCACCGGATAGGCGAGTTCGACCGCCTCCACGGCGGTAAGCCTATCCGCCAGCCGGGCTGCGAGAGCGTTGGCGTGCCGGGCGTTTCGGGCCCAGAGGTCGTCCTCGATCAGGGCCGTGTACTGAGACGCGATGTAACGCATCTTGGAGTTGAGCTGGGTCGCCTGTTTGCGAAGAAACCGGGCCGCCGCGGCGAGCTCCTGCCGGAAAAAGACAACAGCCTCGCCGAACATGATACCGTTCTTCGACAGCCCGAAGGATAGAACATCCACCCCCGCTCTCGATGTGATCTCCCGCAACATCTGCCTCGGTTCGCTCCCCGAGCCCCGTCGGTCGGCGAGAGAGACCGCGGCGTTGGAGATCCTCGCCCCGTCCATGTGGAGGTAGAGGCCCTCCTCCCGACAAAAATCGGCGATCTCCCTGATCTCCTCAGGGGTATAGCAGGTTCCAACCTCCGTCGACTCGGTCAGGGAGACCGCCCTCGGCTGGGAGGTGTGCTCAAAGCCGCGACGTCCCATAAAGGGGCGCAGCTGGTCGACGGTGAGTTTGCCCGCCAGGGGGCGAACCGGAAGCAGCTTTGCGCCGGTGATCCTCTCCGGCGCACCGGTCTCGTCACAGTAGAGGTGGGCGATCTCGGTGCAGATTGTCGCCTCCCAGCTATGGACCATCGAGGCGAGGGCGAGAACGTTGGCTCCGGTGCCGTTGTAGACGAAGAAGACCGACAACTCCGCATCAAAGAGCTCCCGGATCTTTTGCTCTGCCTCCCGGGTGTAGGGGTCATCCCCGTAGGAGATCTCGTGGTTCTGGTTCGCCCGGGCGAGGGCTTCCATTACCGCAGGATGAACCGTCGCGGTGTTGTCGCTTGCAAACAGGTGTGCTCGTCTCATTGTTGTCATTCCTTTGCTGTCAGTTTCTTGAGCAGCGCTTTCGCGTCCCGGTGGTCCGGCTCAACACTCAGGGCGTTTCGACAGTCCGCCTCCGCCGCCTGGGGGTCCGCTAATCCCTCGTAGACGAGAGCCCGGGCGTAGAGGGCGTCGGCATTGTACTGATCAAAGTCGAGGCAGGTTGAAAAGTCCTTGAGAGCCGCCTCGAGATCCCCCCGGGTACGGTGTACGACACCACGGTAAAAATACGCCTTTCCGGAGTTGGTGTCATAGGCGAGGGTCGTGGAGAAGTCCTTGATCGCCTCTTCGAGGTTGCCCTTGGCGTAGTGCGCCATCCCGCGATGGATGTGGACGATCCCCCGGATGTGAGGTTTCGGCTGGTGTTCGAGGATGTCGGTATAGATCTCGATAGCCAGGTCGTACTCCTTGCGGTTGTGGGCGTGGAGTGCCTTGAGGAGCATCGTGTCCATCGACTCCCTGCCGGGCAACTCCCCCTCGATCCAGGAGGGTACCGGGGGCAGAGTCGCAGCGGGTCGAGCTCCCTCACCCGGGGGCAGAGTCGCAGCGGGTCGAGCTCCCTCACCCGGGGGCTTTGTATCCCCGCCGCTCTCTGCCGCTGCCGGCGGCGACAGCGACGGTGCCGGGTCCTTGTCTCCAGCCGGGAGCGGCGCCTCCTCCCGGACCTGCCGCCAGAAACCCTCCCGTCGGGTGAGCAGCTGGGCGTGGAGCTGCCGCTGGTAGTCCCGGATCTCCTGAAAGATGATATCCGAGAGGGTGAGGTTTGCGTTGAGGGCGGCGAGCTTTCGTCGCAGGGGTTCGTCAAAGGGGGCAAACTCCGCCTTGTAGATCAGCTCGTGCTCCACCTCGGCCCAGGCGTCTTGAAGAATGGTGCGAAGCTGCACCTCCCAGAGGAGAGACTCCTGGAGATGAAAGCTGTCCCTGATATCCGCCGGCACCCTTACCAGGCAGTGGGTAGACTCATAGCCGAACTCCTGGGCACTGAACTCCGAACCCTTCCGTTCGACCTCCACAACCTCAAAGGCCTCGCCGATCGCCCGTTCCACCGCGGTGAGGTCCTCCACAAAGGGACAGACCACCCGGAGGCCCAACAGATCGTTGAGCTCCACCCGTTGGGCGCTTGCCGGCTGCCGGCGGACCCGGCGCAGCAGTTTCTCGTAGTAGCTGTGAAAGCTCTTTACCCGATACTTGATCGTCGGATGCAGAGCGCGTCGCTTTAACTCCTCCCGAAGCCTGCGATGGAGTTCGAAGAGCGCCTTCTCGTAGAGGGGATAGCGGTTTTCGTAGGTTTCTTCGAGCTTTCGCTTAGGCGGCAGGGGTAAATCGATGGACGTCAACTACAGCCTCCTCCAAAAGCGGCAGTATAACACGCCACTCCCGGACTGGGTGAAGGCGGGAGAAGCGATTATACTGCGGCACATGAGAGATAGCGACCGATACCTGCTGGAGGGAGTGTTCATCCTCGTTCTTGTCGCCTTCACCATCGCCTTTTACCAGGTGATGGCTCCCTTCATCCTCAACATTTTTGTCGCCCTGGTGATGACAAACATCTTTGGGGGCATCCATCGAAAGATCCTCCGGCGCAGCGGGGAGAAAAAGCGGATAGCCGCGTCGGTGACGCTTCTCATCGCCATTGTCACCGTCGCTGTCCCGGTGAGCCTCGCAGGGCTGCTCATTTACGGCGAGCTCGCCTCGAGCGTCTCAACCGTCCGGAACCGATGGCCTGAGATCGCCGACACTATCCAGGAGCTCATCAGTGTCGGCGCCATCGACGAGCTACCCCTCCTCAACCGCTTTTCCGACCAGCTCCCGGATCTCGAGCTGACCCAGATTATCCGCGACGCCGTCACCACCGGCTCGGACGTCCTGGTAGAGCTCACCCAGCGCTCCTTTGCAAATGCTACCCAGGCGATCTTTAACAGTGTTATCGTCATGGTTCTGATGTTCTTTCTTTTCCTCGACGGCGCCCGGGTCAAGGAACGAATCTATCGAACCCTGCCGCTGCCTAACTCGGAGATCGAGCAGATAACGAAGGAGACCTTCAATACAACCAGCGCCACCCTCATAAGCACCATCATCATCGGCGTGCTCGAGGGTGCTCTCGCGACGGCTCTCTTTCTCATCTTCCGTCTCCCCTCACCCTTCCTCTGGGGGGCGATAACCGTCGTTCTCTCGATAATACCGCTGATCGGCACCAACCTCGTGCTCTTTCCTGCGGGTATAATTCAGATCGCCTCGGGGCGACCGGTTGCGGGGCTGCTCATAATTGCGGCAGGAGCGGTTGGGGTTGCGATCACCCAGAACGTGATCAAACCGAAGCTCCTCGGCGACCGATCGGGCCTCCACCCGGCGATGGCTCTTCTCGCCACAATCGGCGGTATCGCCTGGCTCGGGCTCATCGGATTTCTCATCGGCCCGGTAATCGCCTCGCTCTTTTTCGTTGTCTGGCGGCAGTTCGGCAGTCGCTACAGCTCGCTGCTCGCCGCAAAGGACAGCGACCTCGGGGAGTAGGCGCGCCCCGCGGCGGCCTGCGCCTGGAGCCGGCGGCCTGCGCCCCCGCGGCGGCCTGCGCCTATGGCCGGCGGCCCGTGCCCGGGCAGTCTGGTCTCAGACGTTGAACTTGAAGTTCATCACATCACCGTCCTGGACGAGGTACTCCTTGCCCTCCTGTCGGAGCTTTCCCTTCGCCCTCACCTGCTGTTCCGACCCGGCGACAAAGAGATCCTCGCAGCTGTAGGTCTCAGCCTTGATAAAGCCGCGCTGAAAGTCGGAGTGGATCACCCCCGCAGCCTCCGGCGCCTTTGCCCCCTCCCGGAAGGTCCACGCCCTGACCTCCTTCGGCCCGGCGGTAAAGAAGGTGCGCAGGCCGAGGGCGCGGTACGCCTCCCGGATCAGCTGGTGAAGGCCCGACTCCCGGAGCCCCGCCTCCTCGAGAAAGGCGGCGCGCTCCTCATCATCCGCGAGCTCGGCGATCTCCGCCTCGAGCTTGCCGCAGATCTTCATCGACTGGGAGCCTTCCTTCGTCGCGAACTCCTCCACTTCCCGGACAAAACGGTTATCCCCCTCGAGGCCCGCCTCGTCGACATTACAGAGGTAGATTGTCCGCTTCAGGGTGATGAGCTGCAGCTCCCGGACGAGCTCCCGCTCCTCCGGGGTTAGATCGACGGTCCGGGCGGCGTTGCCCGCCTGCAGCGCCTGCCGCAGCCGCGCCACCACCGGCTCCGCCGCTGCGGCGCGCTTCGCCTGTTCCTTGTCGTTCGCCTTTTTTTCCTTCTCCAGCCGGGCGAGTCGTCGGTCCACCGTCTCGAGGTCCGCGAGGGCGAGCTCGAGATTTACCGTCTCGATATCATCCACAGGATTGACCGCGCCACTTACGTGGGTGATCCCCTCGTCTTTGAAACAGCGAACAACGTGGATCGTCAGATCGGTCTCACGGATGTGGGCGAGAAACCGGTTACCCCGCCCCTCGCCCTTTGAGGCGCCCTCGACAAGCCCTGCGATGTCGACAAACTCAACCACCGCCGGGATTATCTTCTCCGTCGGGATTATCTGTGCGATTTTCGCAAGTCGCTCGTCCGGCACATGGACGACCCCGACGTTCGGGTCGATCGTGCAGAACGGGTAGTTAGCCACCTCCGCGGGAGCGGCGGTGAGGGCGCTGAAAATTGTGGACTTCCCTACATTCGGAAGTCCGACGATTCCACAGTTCAGTGACATTGGTTCCTCGTGAGTCTAACGGTTTGTTTCGGTCTGATGCAGGGCAGATCAGCGTACGCCGGTTACCTGCCGCGTTTCTCCAGAGTGTCGACACGCTTTTCAAGTCTCGAAAGCTGCTGCTCCAGCCTCGCAACCCGCTCAGGGTCGCCATGGCGGGAGCGCAGCCACCAGCGCCAGCCGATCAGGCCGCCGACCGTCAAAGCTGCCACGATAAGAAGGGGCAGAACAACCCGCAGGCCGTCGCTGAGGGAGCGTATCCAGATGTAGTAGTCGTAACTTGACACCGCCGGAAGTATAGCAACTGTCCCGTTAATTCTCCACACCCGGGGGGAGAGCTCCGCCCGGGCGGAGCTGTTAACCGCAGCTGTTCATCATCTCGATAAGCTTATCGTTGGTCTCCCGGAAACGGCGGACAACCACCGGAAGAATCTCGAGGGCAAGTTCCGGATGGCTCTCCATAAAAGCGTTAAAGGACCAGGAGGCAAGGGCGAGAGTCTCGGTCTCCTCGAGGGCGAGGACACTCGCGCTCCGGGGAGCGCCGTCGATTACGGACATCTCACCGATAACATCACCCGGGCCGTGCTCCGCGATTACCAGCGGCTTTCCCGAGGCGCCCTTTTTCTCCACCCGGACCTTGCCGGAGGTGATGATAAAGAGCCCAACCCCCGATTCGCCCTGTTCAACCAGGTAGGCTCCGGAGGAGAAGCTGCGCACCTGGCAGGAGCGGGCGAGACCGCGGAGAAAACGCTCACTGGTGTGCGCAAAAAGCGGAACCTTCCGAAGAATCTCGATGTAGTCCATCGCCGCAATAGTAACGGTGGGCCGAAGGGTGTGCAACAACGAATCGCTACAGAGAACCCCGGTTCGCTGCGGTCGCACCCTCGATCCGGGCAAAGCTGCGCTGCCCCATAAAGGCGCGGAGCAGCGGGCTGTCGGTAGCCTCCCCCGCCTCGACGATCGCCCGAGCTTCCTCTGCGAGGATCTGCCGGGCGGTGAGGAGGGCTGAGTCCCCCTCGAGCTCGAGGGACCAGCGCAGAAACCAGTAGGCCGCCACGTCCCGCTGTCTCAGTCGCGGTCGCACGGTAACGTAGAAGCTCGCCTCCTCTATAAAAAAGAGCGCCGCCTCCTTTCTGCCTCCCCGGAGGCTGATTTCCGCGGCCATCACCAGAAGGGAGAAGGTAGGATAGTAACTCGAGTGCCTCAGGCCGATGGTAATCCCCTCCCGACTCTGCCGCTCGGCGTGCTCGAGATTACCGAGGATTAGGTGCGCCTCCACAACCGTGCGGATCGCGTCGAGACGGTCGAGGTCGTTGGAAACCCGAAAGCTCTGGAACTCCGCCTGTCTGAGAGACGCCTCGCTGAGCTCCTGCTCCGAGGCGAGGGCTATCGCGCGATAGGCGTAGAGCTGAGAGAGCTCCACGGCACCGCCACTTTCAAGCTCGAGATAGGCGGAGCTCTCGGAGAGAAGGGAGGAGTAGTCGCATCGCTCGGCGTGTGCCCGTATCCGCAGGAACAGCGCGTTTCGGCGCAACTCCTCGTCCTCTCCGAGTCCCGGTAGGTTCAACGCGTCGAGGGCCTCACCGTAGGACCCCTCGAGAAGAAGGATCTCACCGAGAGCCGCCCGATAGACCGGCGCCTCGGGGCCGACACGCTCCCGGATCAGGGCGACGAGCTCCCGGGCGTGCTCCTCCCGGTTTCGAAGCATTTCGGAGACCGCCATGTTGCGCAGTACGTCGAGCCTGGCGCTGCCTTTCCGGCCGCTTCGGTCGTAGTAGGCAAGGGCCTTTCGGCCGCAGAGTTCGGCGTTCTCAAAGGAGCAGAGCTTCATGTTGTAGGCGGTGAGGATATGGTACGCCCTCGCGGCGTAGGCGTAGTTACGCTCCTGCACCGCCGCCGAGAGAATCGCCTTGAGCTCCCGGTCAGCCTCTTCGGTTCGCCCGTTGTTGAAGTAGATCGCCGCCTTGAGAAACAGCAGGTCGGCGATCCGGGTCGTTTCGACCCTCGAGGGGTCCGCGGTCAGCTGGTGGAGGAGGGCGTCAATGTAGCGTACCGCCTCGAGATGGACCACCGTCCCCTTGGTCTCGAGGATCATCCGCTCGAGCTCCTCGTACGCCCCGGCCCTGTTGAGATGGTGCATCAGCCGCAGGTACTCCCGGGCGTTCTCCTGGAGCATCAGGTCGGCTATCGCACGGTGGAGGATCCGCTTGTTGTGGTTCAGGAGCGAGGAGTAGACCGCCATCTTGAACGCGTCGTTCCGAAAAAAGAAAGCCCCGGACTCCTGGTAAAAGACCCCCTCGGAAAGAAAAAACGAGGCAAGCTCCTCGAACCGGTCAGGGTCGCCGCCGCTCCTGTGCAGAAGAAAGCGGCCCTCCTCGGGGGTAAAGCTGTGGGCGAAAACAGACATTTTCTTGAGGAACCCTTTCTCCTCTTCGCCATAGCTGTCCACGATGGTGAGAAAGATACTCTGGATCGTCGTGGGAAGCTCCGCGCCGCCGATCTCGGCGTACCGGCCGTACTCGATAATGAAGAGAGGGTTGCCCTGGGCGACGTTGAGAATCTCCTCGATCCGCTCGTCCTCGAGACTCCCGTTCATCGAGGTGAGCTGCGCCTTCAGCAGTTCCCGCGCCTCGGAGCGTCTGAGGGGAGGCACCTCCACCTCCTCGGTCTCCCGGACAACCGGCAGCTCCATCACCTTTCGGCTCCGGCTCGTGGCAAGGAGAAAGGGGCGGTGCCGGGTGTTCTGAAAGAAGAAGGCGAGAAAGTCCTCGCTCGGCCGGTCAATGTGGTGGAGGTTATCCACCAGGAGGATCGGCGGGTAGTTGCCCGACCCGCCGGCGCACAGCTCCTCGAGGATCGAGTAGAAGAGGAGAAAGGTCTCAGACTCTTCGCCCTCAGCCTCTCCCCGGATGAGTCCGGCGAAACTCCTGCCCTGCTCCGGGGTGATGCCCGGGAGCCTGGAGAGCGCTTCCGCCTCCCCGGCATCCTCGGCTCCGTTTTCCATATCGAGCCCGGAGAGGATGAGGTCCCGGATCACCGCGAAGGTTCGCCTTCTGAACCGTCGGGCCCGGGCGTAGAGCACCGGGGAGTCGAACTCCGGAAACCTCCGGAGACTCTCCAAAAAGGCGGTGGCGATCCGGGTCTTTCCGATACCAGCCTCACCGATGAGCGTCGCCCCGATCGTCTCTCCCCCTCCCCGACGCAGATAACGGCGGGTGAGAGCCTGGAGGAGATCATCTCTCCCGAAAAAGGGGAGATCCGATACCGGGGGCGCATGGATCCGTCGAAGCACCCGGTAGGCCGCCACAGTCTCGCCGGCATCGCTCAACGTTAGAAGCAGCCGCCGGGAGAAGAGAAAGTCGTCTCCGCACTTTTCCCGGGTCGCCTCGGAGACAAAGACCGAGTTGAGATCCGCCTCCGACTCGAGCCGTGCCGCCACAGCCATCGCGTGGCCGGTGACAACCTCCTGCTGTCCCCGTTTTCCCGTCGTGATGAGGCCGGTGTTGATGCCGATACGAAAGCCGACCCCCCGGAGGTGGGTCTCGCCGCGTAAACTGTTGAGCTGGTCGAGAAAGTCCAGGGCTGCGTAGACCGCCCGACTCGGGTCGTCCTCGTGGATCTTAGGCACACCGAAAACCGCCACGAGGGCGTCACCGATGTACTTTTCCACGCTGCCGCCGTAGGCAGCGATAATCGCCTCGAACCGACCAAAGACTCGTCCCATGAGCAGGTCCATCTCCTCCGGGTCGAGGCGCCGGCTGAGATCGGTAAACCCCTTCATGTCGGCAAACAGAACCGTAACGTAGCGTCGCTCGCCCTGTCTGAGCCCGTCGCCGGAGGAGATCATCCCATCGGTCAGTGGAACATCTGCCGCAGCTGGTCCCGGACCTGGGTAACCACCTGGTCGTACCGGGACTTAAGCCCTCCGAGGTGGTGCTGTACAGCCTTCTGGTACTCCGGATCGGAGCTCGGGTCGAGGCGGATCTGCCGGCCGTACTGCTGGGCGAGCTGCTGCTCCCGCTCCCGAATCCGACCCTCGTACTGGGATCGAATCGACTCGATCAGCTGCTCCCGATTGTCGAGGTACTGCTTAAAGAGGCCCCGGACCTGCTCCATCAGCTCGGAGAGGTCTCGTCGGTCATCGATAACGCCTGCGAGCCCCCGTTCCACCGGGGTAAGACGATCGAGGTCGCCCTGGTCCGTGGGTAGGTTGATAGAGGTGAGAAGAACCTCGAAGAGCCCCTCCCGGACCCACTGCCGCTTCGGCTTATCAACCGCCTTGATCGCCTTTTTGACGTCAAAACCCGGCTCCTCCTGCAGCTTCGCCAGGAGTCGCTTTCCGTCCTGCTTCGCCTCGTAGCGGGCAAGGGCCTCCGGGTCACCCTTGATATCCTTGGTACGTTCCAGCGCCAGCTCGAGGGCACTCTTGATTTCACCCATGGGGGAAGCATACAGGGTCGGTCGGAGTTGGGGCAAGGAGGCCGAGGGTTGGAGGGAGACGAACTCCGGGCGCGGCGGAAGGGAAAACCAGAATAGCCCGCCTCCAGAGGCGGGCTTGAGCGTACCTAGCCGAACGTAAAAGTAATGGTTGCTACTCGAAGGCAGAGAGGTCCCAGGAGGTGAGGTCGATGCCGTCGAGCCCGTCGGACAGGTCGTTCATCAGGTCCGTCCAATCCTCATCGGTGAGGCCCTGATCGAAGAGGGGTGAACCGCCCCGGTTTCTCCGGAGACCGTTTTATCCAAGTCGAGCTACTGTAGCCGGAGCTTCCGCCGTGTCATAATTGGTGGCATCGAACTCTACCGGAGGCGCATTGTCCTAGGAGTCCCCGGTGCTCGGCCGTAACATCTGATCGATCGGCAACACGCTACAGATCGGCTCGACTCTATGGACCTCGCGCCGGTCGTCGACGTAATCGACTATTACTTGCGTCGGCGGTCGAGCTCCTTCATCCGTTCTTTCTCACTCGAGCGTAACCCGGACCGTTGGCCTTGATCTTTCTCGGCTTGGCGTACCCATCGCCTGACTCTGTCAGCCGTGCAACCAATCTTCTCCGCCACCGAGGGGATAGCCGCCCACTGAGACCCGTGCTCTTACACAGAGTCGAATACCAGCCGTACCGGCCGTTCCCGCAGCTATGCGGGATACCTGTTTTGCTTCCCCATAACACAATCCTCTCATAGATTTGTGTCTCCGGGAAACTCGGGGCGGTTCAAGTCGTTACTCATTGTCCGCTCTCCTGGGCACAATGTTTTTGTCGTATGAAACGTCAAGCTTGTCTGCAATGCGGTTAAGACGCTTATCGTGGGTCCAGAGCAGTGTATCCGGTGTAATGAGCGATAAGACCGGAGTCGAGAGCCGCAGAAAACGGTGAATTCGGGCTTCTGAAGTGGTCAAGCCGGACCGAAGTATCAGCGAGAATCATCCTGGGCAGGCCTGCGTCGCGGGACATCCCCGATATCCGGCATAGTTCCACCGAGGCGCGCAAGTCGCCGAGTGTAACTGTCGAGGGAGTTTCGGCCTGATTACTCCGCTTCCCCGAAAGTGACGTGGCGGCCGTCAA
>JBKHDM010000064.1:0-15283 GCA_046541355.1 Spirochaetaceae bacterium | reverse complement strand
CTCAGGGGGCGCTCAGGGGGCGCCTGCGGCCTCGATTCCCGGGAGTTGCGGCTTTTCCCCGTCGGTAATGTCGTGAACCCAGCGCCCCGAGCGTACCCGACGCCAGCCGAACAGGAGGCGGGTGAGCTCCTCGGCGTTCAGGGCGATGTAGACCATCTGTGCCGGCAGGTCGAGGACGAGGCCGGTAACTATCGCCGCGGGAACGCCGATGAGCCACAGAGGCGCGATGTCGATGATCAGAGCGAAGGTCGTGTCCGCCCCGCCCCGGAGAATCCCGATGATGATGTGGAGGTTAACCGTCTTGATTATCAGAAGAAGCGAGAAGAGGCGGGTGAACTGCCGTACCAGCAGCTGCACCTCCGGTCCCACCGAAAAGAGCCTCGGTACAACCGGGGCGAGGAGGAAAAACCCCGCCGCTCCCACAACCGCCGCGAGGATCGGAACGTGATGCATGATGGTAGCACCGAACTGTCCGGCGAGACTCTTGCGTCCCGCGCCAATCTCGTTTCCAATGAGCACCGCCGTCGCCTGGGCGGTTGCGATAAAGATCACCATCAGCAGCCGCCCGACGGTGTCCGCAACGTTGTACGCCGCGAGGTAGCTCGTTCCCATCCGTCCGAAAACCACGGTATACATCGTAAAGCCTGTTGCCCAGAGCAACTCGTTGGCCACAACCGGTGAGGCGCGGCGGACGAACCGCTTTACAAACTCCGCGGACCAGTCGGTGAGCTCCCGAAAACTCGCCGCCACGGGACTGCGACGAAGGTAGACCACCGACAGGATAATACCCATCTCGATAAGCCGGGCAATGGCGGTCGCAATTGCCGCCCCGGTTACCCCGAGTGCGGGAAAGCCGAAGACGCCAAAGATGAGGATGTAGTTACCGAGAATGTTCAGGAGGATGGAAATGCCTGTAGCATACATCGGAAGCTTTGTGTTTCCGATGCTCCGCAAAGCGTGGGTGTAGGCCATGCTCACCGCGGTACAGAGATAGCTCAGCCCTACGATCCTCAGGTAGGGAGTGCCGGTCTCGACGACGCGGGGATCCCTGGTAAACAGCTGGAGGAGCGCCTCGGGGATGAGGACGGCACCGAGGGTAAAGATGCCGGCTCCGGCGAAGGCAAAAACGAGGGAAGCCCCGAGAGCGCGACGGACGCCGCGTATATCCCCCCTGCCCCAGTACTGGGAGGAGAAGACGAGCCCGCCCCCGCCGACGCCGAACTGCAGCAGCATCAGGACGAAGAAAATCTGGTTTCCCAGGGCGATCGCGCCTATCGCCACCTCTCCGAGCTGACCGACCATAAAGGTATCGGCGAAGTTGAGAGCGGTCATCATAAATGTCTGCAGGGCTATCGGCACTGCCAGGTGAAGCAGATGCGGGAGGAAGGCGTAGTTGCCCCCCGGCGGCGTCTCGGGCTCACTCATCGGTCGCCCATACTACACGAAGCGTCGCCTGCTGTGTATACGCCGTTGGACAGGTGATCCGCCGGGTTGGTATCCACCACCCGTGTCTGCCTCGATCTTCTCAACGTCCGCTACCATGGAAACGCTCAGCTCCCTGAGCTTTCCACCGCGGAGGCGGGAATCGTGATCCTTAAAAGTGGATTCGGACGCTCCTCGATCTCGATGGCGCCTCCGATTTCCTCCACCAGGGCCATGACGAGACCGAAGCCTGAGTTCTCTGCAGGAGATTCCATTATGGATGCCTCGAGGGGCCGGCCGTTCTGCTCAACCGTGAGGAGGTAGCCGTCGGCTCCCTCCTGTAACGCCACAGTGAATCGGGGGCTTTCAACGCCTGGAAAGCCGTGCTTCATGGCGTTGGTGGCGAGCTCGTTGAGGATCAGGCCGAGAGCCGCCGCCGTCGAGGTCTTTAGCTCCTCGGCACCGACGTCGACACGCACCGCAACCCGGGGGCCGGAATAGAGGGAGAAGAGCCCCGCGAGGAGATCCCGGAGGTAGGGCCCGATAGCGACGGAGGTGACGGCCCTGTTCTCGTGGAGCTTGTCGTGGAGGTGGGCGATCGTGTTGACCTGTCCCCGGATGTCCGAGAGGTCCGCCGCATCGCCGATTGTCGCGTCCTTGAGGGAGACCAGGGTAGCAACCATAAACAGATGGTTCTTTACCCGGTGGTTGAGCTCCTGCATGAGCCGCTCCTGTGCCTCGAGAGCGGCCTCCCGCTCAGCTTCAGCCTTTTTTCGCTCGGTGATATCGATTACGAACTCAACCGCCTCGTTCTCGCCGATCTTTGCTCCGGCGAACAGTCCCCACCAGCGGCTGCCGTCGGGACGTCGCAGTTCCTTCTCATACGGCTTGAACCGTCCGGTCTCCTTGAGCTCTTCAAAGACCTGGGCGGTACGGGGCATCCACTCCGGCAGTGTGACCAGATCCGATCGCAGTTCCCCCCGGACAAGAGCTTTCCGGTCGTACCCGATCATTTTGAGAAAGGCGTCGTTGGCGTCGAGAAAGGTACTTTCCATATCGAAGAAAAGAATGCCCACCGATTCGACGTTGATCGCCTTGAGCCTTGCGTTCTCCCGCTTCAGTCGCTCGATCTCGGCTCTAAGCTCATCGACCGACTCAGGAAGTGGTTCGTTATCCATCTCTGTTTGTGTCCTGTCTGTGCGCTACTATAGTGCATTTCAGGAAAAAGAGTAGCATTTTTCGACGTTTATCGCCTTGAGCCTTGCGTTCTCCCGCTTCAGTCGCTCGATCTCTGCTCGCAGTTCCTCGACTGATTCACCCTGTGACTTGCTGTTCATCTACGGTGCTGTCCCATCCGGTAGCCACTATACCCGAATCCAAACCGGGCGGTAAGGATATTCCGCCGCACCTGGGCTCTCGCTGTCACTCCAGAGCTCCGGCGCCCGAAGACGCTCCTTCTGTGAGATCAGCCGTCTCGATGATCCTCCGCACGCTGTAGCCTTCGCGGACGAGCAATTCGGTTACGTTTTCCGGCCCCACCAGATGTCCCGCCCCTGCTCCTTGAGGGGTGCTCTGCCGAACGCTTCGAGTTGATCCTCCACCGTCTCGAGACCGATATTGGGCATCCCGCGGGTGGTAGCCCGGCGGGCAAAGTAGAGATCGAGGCCGTACTCCGGCGAGAAACCCTCGGGAAGACCGATAGACTCGGCGACGGAAAACTGGAGCAGCCACGGCTGAAGCCGACGGATCGCCTCGAGGACTGCCTCGGGAGGAGCTGGGGCCACGGGAAAACGGTAGCACGCCGGGTTTGCCGGGTAGAGGGCGGACGGTCGCCTCACCTGTTCAGGAGTCGAGGGCATTGAGGACGGATGCTACTGTTGCATCCCGGTCCTCGTAGAGCAGGACGTGGCCGCACCCCTCGACCACCTCGATCCGGCCGTTCGGAACAGCATCGATGATACTACGACTCCACTCCTCGGGCGCTGCGATATCTGCAGCTCCGACACGGGCGGTTACCGGTACCTCGAGAGCCGGGAGTTCCGGTACGAGATCCCGCAGTTCTGCCACCGCTGCGAGCTCGAGGGCAAAGACGCTCTGGGGCAGGGCGTTAACCCAGTCGGTAACCTCATCGTGGATGTCGGGGTGAGCCGCCGCGTACTCAGGCGGCAGATAGAGCTCCCGGACCGCCGGTCGCAGATCAGCCCCCGAGCGGGCGAGGTCGGCGTAATTGCGATAGAGCTGCCTGATCTCCCCGGTCGGTGAGGCGGTAAAGGTTGAAAGCAGGTAGATCGAAGAGACCTCGAGGGTCCCGGAGAGGGCGAGATCGAGGGCGCGCCATCCACCGAGGGAGTAGCCGAGAAGCGCCGCCCGGCGGATACCCAGCTCCTCCAGCTGCTCCAGGAGGGCCCGGTCGGTCACCTCGAAGCTCTGGCCCTCAGGTAGGGGCGGGCTATCCCCCCAGCCCGGCATCTCGGGCACGATTACCCGGTGGCGGGCCTCGAGCGCCTCAAGTAGCTCATCAAAGTAGGAGACCGGGTTTGCCCCATGGATCAGGACAACCGCCTCTCCATCCCCTCTATCATCTATCTTCACTCTGCAACTCCTTTGCTTCGAGACTGACGCGCCTCTCGTCTACATCAACGCTTTGCTCAACCAGATCGCTTTGGAGGCGGGTCACGTAGGTGGATACCGATCCGTCCCTCCTCCGTCCCTTTGAGAGAGTCATCCTCCCGAGGAGGCTCCTGCAGAGCCTCGGGTCGCGAAAGGGATTGGTGAGGTTTCCGAGGGAGTAGAATATCGGAACAAGCCGTTCAGGATCACGCCGGGTGCGGTAGAGCTCCCAGGGCTGGAGGACGTGGGGATGGTGGCCGAGGATCGCATCAACCCCTGCCTCGGCGATGGTGTGGGCAAGCTCGATCTGTTCGACCCTCGGGTAGTGCTCGAACTCCATCCCCCAGTGGAGCTGAGCGATGACGAAGTCCGCTCCCCCCCGGCGGGCGTCGGCGATCTGTTGCCGCATCAGCGAGAGATCTATCCCCTCGGGGCTCTCATTGAGTCTGGTCCGATTGACTGCCCAGGGTCGATCCGGCGGCGGTCTCCAGCCGTTGAGGCCGAAGGTGTGGGAGATAATGGCCACGCTGATGCCTCTCCTGGTTAGAAGAGCCGCCCTGCCTGCCTCCTCGGCAGAGGCGTTTGTGCCGTGGTAGGCGATCCCCCGGCTCTCGAGGGCTTTCCGGGTGTGATCGATCCCCTCGGTGCCGAAATCGAGAGTGTGGTTGCACGCCACCGAGAGAAAATCGTAGCGACGACCCGCGTGAGAGGTGAGAACGTCGAGGGTCTCCCTTCCGATACGCAGACGAGGCGCACTGCGACCGTCGAACTGTGGCGCCTCGGAGGGCTCGTCGAGTACGACCGCCTCCAGATTCGCCATGGAAATATCGGCACCGAAGAGCGTCTCACCGATCTCCCGGTAGAGCCGGGCAGAGTGGTTGAGATACTCGTGATCCATGAGATCCCCCACCGCGGCGATCGAAAGCTCAGCCTCGACCTCGAAATCCTCGGGGAACCGCCGGGGGAGGGCTTGATGCTCCGGGAAGTAGGAGGCCAGCTGCGAGCCCCGCTGGGGACGGGTGATGTGGTGCTCCGTTTTGTGTATCCAGTAGAGGATATCCCGAAACCCCATCTCCTCGTAGTCTCCGGAGGCCGCAATCGGGTAACGCCACGCCCTGGACCACTCAAGTAGTTTGAGGGCCGTGGCGTAGAGGATCGCCTTACCTCGGGGCAGTTGGACGAACTCCCTTGGGGTCCGGGCAGTTGCAGGTGTCGTCGCTCTATCTGTTTCCATCTATACGGCGTTCTCGACGATCTGCCGGGTCTGCAGTTTGGCCATAGACTATATGGTATGTGGGCACAGGCGGCGGCGCAACCGGCTCGTTCCGGCTGCACGCTCTCTGGTAGCGGAAGGGTCGGCTACAGGACTCAGGCAGCCGGGCGTTCTGACGGGAGCGTGCCGAGGCGGCCCTCCTCCTCGGCGGTAAACTCGAGCTGCAACTCCACCGAGTCGGCTACCGCGTCAACGTCGGAGCCGCCGCCGACGTAGGGCACGGTAATACCGAAATCGGCCCAGCGGATCTCGGTCGAGGCGAAGCCGCTAATCTGTTCTTCGGAGTCAAGATTGAGCTCCATATCGAAGCTCACCTCGGAGGTTACCCCTTTTATCGTCAGGTCTCCGGTAACCACCAGCTCAAGGGTGTCGCCGATATCAAAGGAGTCGGGTACCCCGGTTACGCTATCCGGGTCGAAGGTGGAAAACTCATACTCATCCCGGCCGCTTTCAAGGATCTGTCCCCGGATCACTACGTCCCGCTCCCCGTCGGTCCACCCTCGCTCGGAGATGTTCACATCGAGGCTCCGGGTCTCGATGTCCCGGACGTTGATCTCGAACTGCCCGACCCTCACGGTGGAGTCGAGGTAGTTGATCAGGAAGGAGCCGTCGATCTGACGAGTTGTACCTTCAACCATGTTCTCCCGGCCAAAAATCTGCTCGAGGATGAGAAAGCGGGCTACGGACTCTCCGCTCTCTCCGGAGGTGACCCCGTACTGGATAATGCTCGAGGTGCTTCCGGTCTCCCGCGCCTCAGCTTCGTCGCTGAAGGAGCGGTCCGCCTGGACCTCCCGGGAGATCTCGCCGTCTCCCGCTACCATGCCGATGTAACCGCGGTAGCCAAGAGCGCCAACAGCGGCGACGATAACGATACTCAGCAGGGTGTAGGCGATCTTCTTCTTCATGCTCCAAAATATAGTTGTGTCCGCCGCCGGGGGCCAAAGGTTTCTTTCGCCCCCTCGAGCCTAAGCAGCGGGCCGGCGCATAAACCGGAGAATCCCCGGAACCACAAAGAGGGTAAAGGTCGTGGAGACCAGAAGCCCTCCGGAGACGGCGATACCGAGGGGCTGGACGATGTTGGAACCCTCACCGAGGCCGATTGCCAGGGGAAGCATCCCGAGGATGGTGGTGAGGGTGGTGATCAGAATCGGCGGAAATCGGAGGCCCGCGGCGTGGACCAGGGCGTCCAACCTGCTCTGGTGGCGGTCGCTCATCTTCTCGTAGAAGTCGATCATCAGAATCGCGTTGTTCACCACGATACCCCCGAGGAGGATCGTTCCTAAAAGCGAGTTGAGGCTCAGGGTGGAGTTGAAGATGTAGAGGCTCACCACCACCCCGATAAAGCCGAGGGGTACGGTGACCAGGATAACCAGGGGTATCCGGAGCGAGTTGAACTGGAAGGCGACGACCAGATAGATCAGGAGTACCGAGACTCCGAGGGCGACAATGAGCGATCGGATCGCCTCATCGAGCTCCGACTGAGGGTTGTCGAAGGAGATAGCGTAGCCCGAGGGGAGGGAGAGGGAGCGGTCGACCACGGAGCGTATTTGTGACTCGAACTCCTGCCGCCGAGACGCGGGGGTCCCGCTCGGCATTCGGGCGTAGAGACGAAAGATTCGCTCTCCATCTTCGCTTGCAATACCGGCGACCCCCTGCTCCTCCCGGAAGTCAAAAAAGTGCTTGAGGGGGACAACACCCTCGGATGTGGAGAGGAGAAAGTTGCTCAGCGACTCCCGACCGCCGATTGCGGTGTCGGGAAACCCCGCGGCCACCGTGACCTCCTGTTCCCCCTCCTCGAACTCGATGGAGCTCGTACCCCGGAGGATCTGGCTCACCGTTGTCACGAGGCCGTCCGCCGTAATCTCCGGGAACCCCTCCACCACTTCCCGGCGAACCGTCATCGAAAGCTCGTCGTTGAGCCCTGTGGGAGGGTCTGTAAAGACCCGGCCGTAGAGGCCGCTCTCATTTACCAGATCCCTGAGCTCCTCGAGGTAGAGGACAACCTCCGTCTCATCCTCCCCCCGGAGACTGATCTGCAGATCGTTGGTCCGTGGCAGCGGCAGCTCCGCCGGGTCCCACATCGAGACGTTGTAATAAAAGGTGTTGTCGGAGACAAAGGTCTGCTGGAGGTCTCCGAGGACCTCGTCGGCTACCTCGGCGGATCGGAGATTGACAAAAAAGATGTTGAATCGCCCGGAGACCAGGGCGTAGGTCTCGAGGATATCCTCTCCCGACACCTCCCGTGCCTGCTCCTCGATCCGCGGCACCACCTCCTCGACGATCTCGACACGATCGGTCACCTCACCGCTGCGGAAAAAGATGACGATACGGTCGCTCGATGGAGGGGAGATGATCTCCCGGGGGATGAGGGGCAGCAGCTCGAGAAGCACAATGGCGAGAAGCAGAAACGGCACGATCACCACCGCGGCCGCCCTCGCCGGTGTGGCGATCGATGCCTTGAGGACCTTTCTGTACCCCGCGGTGAGCTTTTCCATCCCCGCGGTGGAGAGGCGCGCGAAGGCGCGGGGCCCGTTCGAATCGCCGGCCCCTTTCGGCTTGTACATCCCGAAGGCGATGAGGGGCAGGAGGGTCAGGGCGACGAGGAGTGCAAAGAGGAGGGCGAAGATAACCGTGCTCGCCTGGTCGCCGAGGATCGCGTTCGCCAGGGGAGCGGTAAAGGAGATAGGGAGAAACACGAGAATCGTTGTCACTGTCGAGGCGATAACCGGAGCGCGCACCTCCGCCACCGACGTCGCTATGAGCCGGCCGAGGGAGGCGCGGTCTTTAACGGCGTCGGCCTCCAGGTAGTGACGGTGGATGTTCTCGATGACGACAATCGCCGAGTCGATCACCATCCCCACGGCCAGGGCGATCCCGCCGAGGGAGATAAGGTTGAGACTGACACCGAACGCGTACATCAGGATAAAGGCGAGGATCAGGGTGGCCGGCAGGGAGATACCGATGAGGAAGGTGTTTCGCACCTCCCCGAGGGCGAGAAAGACGATCACCATCGCCAACGCTGCCCCGAGGAGGGCTGAGCGGATCACATTTCGGATCGACTGGTTGATGTACTCCGCAGGGTCGACGTAGAACTGAAGCTCCGTATCCGCCGGCAGGACACCCTCGCTCCGCGCCTCCTCGACGATCACGCGGATATCCTCGGACATCTGCCGGATATTTCCGCCGTCCTTCGGTGTAGCGTTGATCCTGATCGACGGCTCGCCGTCGACCACCAGCGCCTGGGAGGGGAGGGTGTAGTCGATCGAGATCTCCGCAACGTCCTGAAGCCGTACCTGCAGATCCCCACGGTCGGCGACGACGATCCCGCCGATGTCGTAGAGGTCGTCGATACCCTTTTCGTAGCGGACGCTGAACTCCTGGTCCCCGTCCTCGAGGCTCCCCACCGGTTCCGGCAGGTACCCCTGCCGGAGGGCGCGGTCGATGTCCCCTATCGTCAGGCCGTAGTCGAGCATGGTTGCCGGCCGGAGTAGAACATCCACCTCGAGGTCCTCGATGTTGAGGATCTCAACCTCCTCGGCGTCATTAACCCGGCTGAGATCCGACTCGATAGAACCTTTGAGGATAGCGTGGAGCGTCTCCGGCGAGGTGGAAGGGGAGCGAATCCCCAGGAGCAGAAACCCCGCGTTCTCACCGGCAAAGCTCCGGATAAAGTAATCGTCCCGGATCGCCGCCGGGAGGATCGAGCGTATCCCGCTCATCGTGCTCTCGAGTTCGGAGCGGGCGGTATCGCTGTCGGTCTGCCAGTCGAAGGTGAGGGTAAAGTCGCTGCTGTCGCTCTGATACTCCACCTGGAGGGAGTCCACCCCGTCGGTCGCCAGCAGCCTGTTCTCGATCTCATCCCCGAAACGTCGGGAGAAGTCGACCGCCGAGTAGCCGCTGTGATTTATCCTCACAAAGATTCTCGGCCGCTGGGTTTGAGGGTAGAGCTGCACCGGCAGGAGAGCCACCAGGGCCACCCCGACGGCGACAAGGATAAAAAACAGCAGAAGCATCACTTTGCGTCGCTGGAAAAGCCATTCCATCGCAGCTACCCCTCCCTTCCCGGACCCTCGCCGTTCTCGGGTCCCGAGCCGGAGCCCGAGCCGGGAGCAGGGGAACCCTCCCGCTCTCTGCCGGTCAAGGTTGCCAGATACCGCTCTCCCGGGGAGAGCCCCTCGACTCGGACCTCCTCGCCGATGCTCTGTTCAACCTGCACCTCCCGCCGGGTGATCACCATCTCCTCCTCATCGACTACCCAGAGAAAGTAGCGGCCGTACCGCCGGTCTACCGCCTCCCGGGGAACGAAAACCCCGGGAATCTCCCGGGTCGGAAGTTCTATGGAGAGAAAGGTGCCGATGGAAACCACCGGGTCCTGATCGAACTGAAAGGTGAGGGTAAACAGGCCCGTCTCGTAGTCCGGTTCCTGGCCCCTGGCGATAAGCCTTCCCGCAACCTCATCCCCCCCGGAGGTGCGCCCCAGGACCTCCCGGCCGACGAGGATGTCCGTTGCGTCTTTGTCGCTTATCCGCGCCTCGAGGATGTAGTCCTCTCCGCTGACAACCGTCACTCCCTCCGAACCCTGGGTGAGCTCCTCCTCCACCTGTACGTGGACCTCCGAGACAACGCCGTCGATCCGTGCCTCCACCGGCACCGGGCGAAAGGTCTGTCCCACGGCGATACGCTCAACGGTGAACAGCGGGTCACCCCGGGAGACTCGCTCCCCGGACTCCACCATCAGTTCCCGCACCACGCCGCTCACCGGGGTGTCGTGGCTGATGCGAACCCGGGGCCTCAGCCTGCCGGCGACCTGAATGGTGCGGCTTCTCGAGCCCTCCTCGGCAACCCCGAGTTCCTGCGCCCCCTCCCGGCCCCTGCCGGCTCCAGGGGGAGGCCCGCCCCCGGAGCGCTCCTGCCCCGTCGCCTCGCCCCGGGGCTCTTCGCCCTCCCTCTCATCGCCCCCCTCGGGGGCACAGGAAAGCGCCAGGAGCGAGAGGGAGGCAATCAAAAAAAAGATAGACAACCGAAGGGTGCCTCTTGCTTTCCGGTTCATCGCGTTACTCCCGTATCGATCTGCGCCCGGCGAGAGCCTCGAGCTCCGCAAGGCGCACTACCGTGTTGTACCGCTCCTGGAGGAGATCGAGCTCCGCCTGCTCGAGTTCCGCCTGAGCGTTTTCGACGTCCAGGAGCTCCACGCCGCCGGACTCATAGATCTCCTGACTCTCTTCGTAGAGGGTACGGGCCATTTCGACCGCCTCCTCGAGGACCTCGATCTTCTCGAGGGAGAAGTTAAGAAGAGCGCCGAGCTCCTCCACTTTCAGTCGCACCTCCCGCTCCGCCTCGGCGAGCTCGATCTCCCTGCCCTCAACCTCCCGGCTCGCCGCGATGACTGCGTTAGACTCCCGGGAGCCGGGGACAAAGGGGGTCACCGGCAGGGTGAGGCGAAAAGAGAGGGTTCCCGTCTCCCAGGTCGCCCCGGAACCCCACCCCTCGCCGTCGAAAGGAGGGCTGACCGAGGGGGAGTAGCTGTAGCTCGCGCTCACTCCCGGGAGGTTACGCTCCGCCACGGTGACGCCCTCCTGAGCCCGGGCTCGTCGCACCTCGAGCTCCTGCGCCTCGATGCGGTGGGAGCCTGCGAGAACCCTCTCGACCCCCGGGGGCTCGTAGCGACCGGCGGCGAGCGCTTCGGTGAGGGTCGAGAGTTCCTCGGCTCCCTCGAGGATCAGCTCATCTCCCGGCTCGAGGCGAAGTCGCGCCTCGAGCCCGTTTCGCTCGAGAAGGAGCGCCTCCCGGCGGCCTATGATCTCCGGGCGGCGGCGCAGCGCCTGGGACCTGGTTTCGAGGAGGTCGAGCTCCGAGGCGCGCCCTTGCTCGAAGAGCACCTCAACCTGCTCGAGCCGCTGCGCCTCGAGTTCGCCGTTTCGCTCGGCGATCCTGAGCCGTTCCCGGGCGAGCAAAAGGGCGTAGTACTCCTCCCTGACCTCCCGCAACAGCTCCGACTCCAGTCGCCGCAGCTCAACCGTCGCCGCAGCCTCCGCCACGGTGAGCCGCTCCCCCTCCTCTGCCGCTCCCCTCGGCAGCGCGAGGGCCGCGGAGGCGGAGAGTGAACCACTCCACTCCGGCCCGTCGCTGGTGGTGCGGCGGGACAGAGAGGTTCCCAGCTCCACCGACGGCAGGTATCGGTTCCACCTGCTCTGCGACTCCAGACGTGCCTGGGCGACTCGGAGCTCCGCCGCCTCTATCGACGGGTCGAGCTCCCGGGCGCGCAGGTAGATCTCCTCGAGGGAGCGTGTCCTGCTTTGGGCGGTAAGGGCGGCTGTTGAGAGAGCGATCACAAGCAGAAGGAGCGGCAGACGCCGTGGACGTGTACAAACCATGCCTGGAGAAGTTCCCTAGACCGGGAAGGGAAAGCAAGCGTTTTCGCCACCCTCAGGGCTGTTCAAACTTGCCCCGCACCGGCGATCCTGCGCAGTATATTGCCCCCGGGGATTGCGTGTGAACGAGATGGAAACGATGCGAAAAATGCCGAAGAGCGCCTTTGTGCGGATACAGGCGAAGAAGCCGAGTTTTCCGATTACCGAGGAGTTCGACAGCTATCTCGGGCGCTACGGGCGCAAGGCGCCCTTCGACCTCGCTTATAAGGATCTTCTCAATTTCCAGGAGGGGTTTCCTCTTAGGACCGACGAGGGCAACCACACCTACTGGGACTGGGTAATCTACCCGCAGCAGGACTGGCCGGAGCTCTCGAGGGAGCTCACCCAGATCTACGCGTATCTGAAGACCCCGGACGACCCCGGTTTTACCGATCACCTCTACATCAGCCGCGTAGAGTACTGCAACTTTGGGAACACCAAGCCCTTTCGTATTCGGGTAGTCAACAGATACAACGACAACCACGACTATTACTATGTCAAGGTCGCCGACGCCTCCCGCCTCTACGGTCTCGAGCTCGAGCACCTCCTGGCGCCAAACACCGTCGACTTTCTCGTCCAGGGCGCGACGCTTGTGGAGGAGCACATCGCCGGGGTTCCCGGAGATATATTTCTCAAAACCCACAACCTCAGTACCGAGCAGACCCGGGTGCGGATGGCGAAGGAGTTCGTCAAGTTTGCCGAGCGGAGCTTTGCGAAGCTGCTCGGTGACATGCGCAGTTACAATTACGTCATCGTCGTAACCCAGGACTTCGATATGAACCAGATCAGGGTCCGGGCGATAGACTTTGACCAGCAGAGCTACGAGGGAGATATGAAGGTCTATCTCCCCCATTTCTACGAGGAGAACGAGTCGGTGGTGCGGCTCATATGGGACCTCCTCAAGCCGAGTACGATCCGGCAGTACCAGAAGGAGGAGCGATCCTTTATGGCCCGGCGGATGCGTGTCGGCTGGTCCCGGGTCGATGATCTGCTCACCACGATGAGTAAGGACCGTATCTCGACGCCCGACCGGGTTACCCAGCTTGGAGAAGCTCTCGCATACCATCACCAGGATGACAGCTTTCTCGATGCCGTTACTATGGGTGATCTGACCCGGCGGCAGCTAACAAAGCTGGTCCACATGGAAGAGTAAAACAGCGCCCGGCGTGCGGTCACACATCGTAAGCGAACTCTCCAGCGACCTCTCCACGATCAGCGGTGTCGCTGCTCAATTAGAGTGTTGTGACCAGGCGCAAGCGTCGCGACCCTAGGTTAGACGTTTCATCTGATCAGCTGTTGCGGCGGATCACTGATTGCGCCGTCTCTAGAAGCTCTCAAACTCGTTGTCGACATCGTCGAAATCCTCTCCACCGTTGCGCTGGGACACCCCGGGCCGGTTTTCCAAGGCCAGGGCAATCCCGGTCTCCTGATTCCGGCTCGGTGCTTGCTTATGAGCACTCGCCCCGGGACGTCCACTGCCTGCGTACACCGACGTTGGTCTTACGCGTTCTCCAGTTTCTGCCGCTCGGTTGGCCCGGACGGATCGACTCCGTTCATCGAGGGTAAAGAACGCCATGGTGTTCTGCAGTTGCTCCGCCTGGCTGCTGAGTTCCTCAGACATGGACGCCATTTCTTCCGAGGCTGAGGCGTTGCGCTGCACTACCTGGTCGAGCTGTATCAACGCCTGGTTGATCTGCTCGGCTCCATTATTCTGCTCGGAGCTCGCGGCGCTGATCTCCTGCACGAGATCAGCGGTCTTACGAATGTCGGGGATGATTCCGTCTATCATTGCACCGGCTTGTTCCGCAACCTCGACACTACTCCTGGACAGGTCGGCAATCTCTCCTGCGGCAACCTGACTACGTTCGGCGAGCTTACGTACTTCACTTGCCACAACCGCAAAACCTTTGCCGTGCTCACCCGCACGGGCCGCCTCAATAGCAGCGTTCAACGCCAGGAGATTGGTGTTGCGAGCAATCTCATCGATAATCTTGATCTTATCAGCGATTTGCCGCATCGCCTCGACGGTCTCGTTGACCGCCTGGCCACCCTCTTCGGCGTTCCGGGCGGCCTTCTGGGAAATCTTTTCCGCCTCGGAGGCGTTATCGGAGTTCTGATTAATGCTTGAACTCATCTGTTCCATCGAGGATGATACTTCTTCGGCGCTGGCGGCCTGCTCGGTGGCGCCCTCAGACATCTGCTGGGCGCTACTGCTTAACTCTTGACTACCCGAGGCGACATTGTTGGAGGCGCTCTGCACATCTCCCACAACTCTTACCAGTTGGTCACGCATCTCCCGCAACGCTCCGGCGAGATCACCAATTTCATCTTTCTGGTTTACCTCTAAGGAGGCGGTAAGATTACCCCGGGAGAGCTCCTGGGCAAACGTGACACCCTTGAACACCGGCTTGGTAATTGCCCGGGTGAGAACCAATCCAAGCGCCATCGCCACGATTGCAGCCACCACCATGGCGGCGATATTAACAAGCCGGAGGTTGGCGGCGCCGGCGACCGACTCTTCGACCTGACTCTGGGTGTTGCCCACATTGTTGTCAATGAGCTCCATGAAGGTACTGCCCATTCGATCTGACACAGGTACCATCAACTCCACCGCTTCTCGATACTGATCTTGCAGTTCTGCCTGCGACGCGGGGTCCGTCTCTCCCGCGAGTTCGTTTATTGTCGCATCGATGGGAATGTAGCTTTCGCGCCACGCATCGTACTCGTCCTGCAGGCGCTGAACAATCTGCCGACCTTGCTCGGTTGCCCGTGGAATCGCCACAAACTCCTCGAGGTCCGAATCCATATTCGCAAAACTTGCCTCGCGCTCATTGAGAATCTCCCGATACCGAGCCTCAGCGCCATCCCGACCCTGTAACTGGAAAACCTCCAGGGTCTGTCCACGAATGACCATGCGCTCATAGTTCATGTCTCCGAGCAGCACAATACCCGGTACGCGCTCGTATCCGAGCCGATCAAGATTCCTGCTCAATTCTTGAATAGCAAAAACGCCGATGCCACCGAGAACAATCGCGATAAGCGTGACAACGGTAAAGCCACCCAACAGTTTCACACCCACCTTAACGTTTTTCATGCCGACTCCTGAATAAGAACCTGTTTTTGCTATTCCTGCTAAAGAGTAGATCATCCATGCTAGGAGCACAATGAGTTCCTGCCCCAGGATGATGGGGCCGCGGGTCATGACCGCGTTTCAGCTCTCCTCGGCATCCGACGCCGGCACTCTCACTGCCGTAGCGGGAACTCTCAACTTGCACTTTCCTTTCCCGCGTGTAACACTTTTCAGGGATGAGATCGCCCAGTCACGTCGGACTCAGAAGGCGCATTGGATCGTTCGTTTTGTTTGTTGTCGCAACGGTCTTCACGCTCGTCGCAGTCTCCTGCGATACCTCTCCCTTTGTTGTCGCTGTTCTCAACCCCTCCAACCATGGTGATCGTATCGTACGCCTGGTGGAGCGAGAGATCGCAACCGGTAATCCAGATCGGGAGGTGGTTCTGCAGTACGAGGGGCAGACACGGGACGCGGCGGAACTCGCACGGCTGGCGGAGG
>JBKHDM010000063.1:0-15662 GCA_046541355.1 Spirochaetaceae bacterium | reverse complement strand
CCCGGCGACCGCAGCACCCCCCCCCGGCGGCCGCAGCACCTCGCCCGGCGGCGGTGCCAACCTCCGCGGCGGGGCCAACCTCCGCGGCGGGGCCAACCCCCGGGGCGGGGGCAACCTCCGGGGCGGGGCCAACCTCCGGGGCGGGGCCAACCTCCGCGACGGGGGCGTCCTACTTTTTCGTCAGGTTGAATACCCCGTCCCAGTCCACCGCCGGGGGCTTTTTCATAAACACCTTGCACCGGTCGAGGTAGTACTTGACCGGCCCATCCTCGGGATACTCCTCGCTGAGCTCACCAAAGAGTTTTCCAGCGGCGTCGTAGGCGCGTTGTTCAAACAAGGTGTGCGCCTCCTCGTAGCCCTCACAGAGCCGCCGGGTAGGAGCATCGAGGGCACCCTTCTCGTCGAGGAGTTCGTAGAGCCGTACCGGCTCGCTCACGCCGACGACCCGTACCCGGTCGAGCTTACGTCCTTCGAACTTTCCTTGAGTCTCCTCCCAGGTCGCCTGGCTCACCAAAACCCAGGTTCCGTACTGCTTGTTTACCCCCTCGAGTCGGGCGGCAAGGTTCACCGAGTGCCCCATGATCGTGTAGTCCATCCGGTTCTGGGTACCCATGTTTCCAACGATCATGTCGCCGGTGTTGATACCGATCCTCGTAAAGAGCCGGTCCGGCGAGAGGTTCTCCTCGATAAAGTGATCGTTGAGATAACGCTCCATCTTCTTCATCCTGATCGCCGAGAGGCACGCGCGGCTTGCGTGATCCTCGAAGTCGAGGGGCGCGCCAAAAAAGCAGATAATCGCATCTCCCTCATACTTGTCGATCGTCCCCTTCAGCTCGAGGATGATGTCGCTCATCTCCGAGAGGTAGCGGTTGAGGAGCTTGACCAGATCGTGGGGGTCGAGTTTCTCGGAGATCGAGGAGAAGCCCTTGACGTCGGTAAACAGGGCGGTGAGCTCCTTTTTCTGACCGCCGAGGGCGAGCTTCTGAGGATCCGTAAGAATCTCGTTGATGACCTCGTTGGACAGGTAGTGGGCAAAGGCGTTGCGCAGAAAGGACTTCTCCTTTCCGATGGCGAGAAACTTGATGATGCTGATCGCGATCGTTGTGGCGAGGATCGTCAGAGTGGGCGGAAGGACGTACAAATAGAGGTTAGCGAAGGCGAAGAGCAGATACGCCCCGACCACCAGGACAACGGCCAGGGCACCACCGATAATGAGGGAGACCTGAGGGGAGCGAGCGTGTATCACCATCGCCACCAGGAGGCCGAGTATTGCCGCGATACCGGCGGCGTACCACCAGGGCAGATCGTCGAGAAAGTCCTCGGTGAGAATCGTGTTGATAATAGCCGCGTGGGTGCCGACGTTCATGTACTCCTGCTCAAAGGGGTTTACGCCGATATCCGTCGTGCCGGTGCCGGTGTAGCCGATGACCACGTAGGCGTCGGCCACCGCCTCCTCGATGTTCTGTCGGGTCTCCATGATGTTCTCATAGATTGTCATCGTCGAGGCAAAGACCTCGGGTATCTCATCCCGGAGGGAGGTGAGTTCCTCCCGCTCAGCCTCGGGGAGATCGGGGTCCTCCAGAACCGCCTCGAGCTCCCCGAGGAGCGCCTCCTCCGTGGAGCCGGAGAGAAAACTGCCCACCTCGGAGAAAAAGTAGTCCCGGACCTCCCGGAACTCATCCATCTCTGCCGGGTCTCCTCCGGCGAGCACGTCCTCCCGGATCGACTCCCCGTAGTCGTAGGCGCGAAGCATCTCCTGATCCCCGTCGTAAAAACCGAGGTAACCGGACTGCTCCATTACCTCGAGGTTGAAGATCAGGTCTTCCTCCTGCTCCTCGTGGTAGATGAGCTCGTAAAAGGAGATATGCCTGAAGCTCTCGATAAAGGTCGCCTTCGGCCAGTGGATGAGCATCGATCCGTCGTTTGCCCGGGGGATCACCATCCGCCGCGGCTCCTCCTCGTCCGGGTGGACGGCCCCATCGAGGATAATGCGATTTCGGGTCACCCTTATCTCGGGATTACCGAGGACGTCGAGGAGGGGACGAAAGACGAGCTGGGCGAAATAGTGGTCCTCGTAGCGACCGAGGAGGTTGATCCTACGCCGGACACCGTCACTGTCGACGATGACGTTAGGAAAGCCGAGGCCTGCGGCGCCCTCTATTACCGCCGGTATTGCCGGCCGGATATCGGCATGGGTGTTGATTGTCTCAGGAGCCTGGTTATCCACCCCCGGGACCGCCTCCCGCTCCACCGCCAGCTCTTTGCGGTTGTCCGGGACCACCGGGTCCTCCGCCTCGAGGAGATTTATGGTGGCGTAGGCGGATCCGTTGAGCCGGGCGGCGTTGCCGAGGAAAACGTCGTTATCCTGGGCTACCTCCTCGATCCGGCCAACAAGCTGCTCACGTCCCTCGCTGTGAAGGCCGGGAATATCGGCGACAAACTCCATCGCGCTCTGGGCGTCGATTTGACCGGCGGCGACGGCGTCGAGGAGCTCCATCACGCTCCCTTCGATCTGCTCAAACTGGCCGCGGACCGCCCTGGGCACGTCGTTTCTCAGCACCGACGCGTCGACGGCCAGGGGGCTGCGATCGACATACTCGATATCGAGTACCGTCACAGCGGCGTCGAACTCCCGCAGGTAGATCAGACCCCGGGCCATCCGATCCCGGGACCAGGGCCAGGTGCCCACTTCCGAGATCGCCAGGTCATCGATATCGAGTAAAACGATATCCTCCCGTTCCTCCACCCCCGGCTTTGCTCGCAGCATCGCGTCGTATATCCGGTTTTCCGCGGACTGGAACAACTCGGTAAAGGAGAGTCCGACAAAAACAAGAAGAGAGGCACCGAAAATGAGAAGTGCCTGGATGCGTGAGTTCATAGCGCCCCCGAACAGGAAGGATTTCGACAGTCGGCCGGGTTCAATTGCACAGGTTCAGTGCCAAAGGCCCCCGGCCAAAAGTATAGTGATAATCAGCCGGTCCTGCAGGAAACGCCGGAGTTTACAAACTCCCGGGGCCCCGGGGTGATCGTTTTTTTTCCTCTCTGAATCCGTTTCTCACCAGCTCCCGCTCCACCCAGTCTATGTAGGCGGCTGCGCCCTTGGGCGGCGAGGTCACGAGGCTGATACCGATAAAGAGGATCGTTGTAATCACGATCCCCCAGACCGAGGGCCACCAACCGAAGGGATAGATGTTAAAGAGGTACATTGTCCCCGTGATCACACCGCCGACACTCATCGAGACCAGGGCCGCCGGCGCCGTTGCCCGACGCCAGAAAAAGGCGCCAATGATCGTCGGGGCCATCACCAGAAGGCCACCGGAGGCCATACTCGAGATGATCGTGATGAGGCCGGGCCGCAGGTAGGCAAAGACAATACAGGCAAGGAGGAGCACCACGATCGCCACCTGCCCCGCCCGACGCTGGGTTGCCTCCCCGGCGTCGCTTCTGATCCGTGGGAGGATATCCCGGGAGAAGAGGGAGCTCAGGGTAAGGATGATTGAGCCGAGGGTTGAGGTGGCCGCGGAGAATATGCCGACAAAAATGATGAGACCGAGGCTGGTGGGCAGGGTAGCAAGGAGGCGGGGCATAGCGTTGTCCGGGTTCTCCAGCCCCGGGAGAAGCTCCTTCGCCTGAAAGCCGAAGAGGGTGCTGATGACGGTGTAGATGATTCCGAAGATCGAAAAGTAGATAATCATCCGTCGGAGACTCCGCTTATCCTCGGGCACGTACATCCGCTGGGAAACCTGGGGATTGGTGAGGGCAAAGAACGCCCAAGGCAGGGTAATACCGATAAAGAGCCGGGGGTCCCAGTCGAATCGCAGGAGCTCGGGGTTGTTTGCCTCGACGCTCAGGACAAACTCCATCGGTGAGCCGAAGGAGGAAAAGAAAATAAAGAAGAGCGCCACCAGGGAGGTGACGATCATCGTGATCGCCTGGAAGGCGTCGGTCCAGGCTACCGAGCGCATCCCCGCCCAGATCGCGCTGAACCCGGAGAGGAACGCCATTACGAGAACCCCCGCCATGTAGGGTACCTCCCCCGCGGTGAGTCCCTGAACCAGAAGTCCCGCGCCGATGAGCTGCACCGATGAGTAGGGGACGAGCATAACAAAGGAGATAATCGCGGCGACCGTGGCGATCCCCCGGTTGCCGTACCGGTCCGCGAGGAGCTCCGGAGGAGTGATGAAGTTGTAGTGTCTACCCAGAAGCCAGAAACGGGGCCCGAAAACGAGGAGCAGAAGGATGGTAAAAACGAGATAGGTCATTTCGAAGCCGAGGGCTCCCACCCCTGAGCTATAGGTAAGCCCCACCAGACCGACGAGCATAAAGGCGCTGTAGGTCGTGGCGGCGTAGGTCATCCCCGATACAAAGCCGCGAAGCCGTCGTCCGCCGATAAAATACTCGCCGGCGCCGGCGCCGAGACCGCGGCGGGCTCGGGAGGCGATGTAGGCTGAAAGGAGTGTCCAGAGAACCATTGCTCCCCAGACAAGCGCGGCATTCATTTGGATCTCCTCCTCTCATCCTCACTCCATCCCCGGGTCAGGTAGACCGCGATGAGGAGGGTGATCACCGGAATAACCGTCCAGTAGAGATAAGAGGCTGAGAATTTCGGAATTTGTCCGATAATCAGGTAAGGGACGAGGACTACTGCAATGGTTAGTAGCATTATGAGAACGAACGCGTGCGAGCCTCGCATGATAAAACTCCTTATGTGCACTCTGGAGGACCTATGAAACAGACAGCGCTGCTGTTTATCGGGATGCTTTTACTGGTAGCGACCATCGGAGTTGCCCAGGACAACGGAGCCATGGATCTGGACATGGCGGGAACCTGGCAGCTCTTCCGGGTGGATACCCTCTCGGACTTTACCATCAATGAGTATCGCAATCGCGTCGCCACTGACGCCCTTTCTGAGGCTGAGCTGGTGCTCAATGACGACGGGAGCCTCGAAACCGACTCCCCGAACCTTCGGTTTACCGAGTGGCGGATGGAAGACGGCTTTCTCGTCTTCGTCTCGGAGAACAGCAACGGTTTTTACGCCGTCAGGAACCTCACCGAGGATGTCTACTTTCTCGTGAGCCTTTCGGTCACCGAGAGAAACGCCCGGGTCACCGATATACGGACCAACCCGAGCGGCAACCTTATGGTGGTGAGGGACGAGTGACACCCCACCCCGCAGGCGGCGCCCGCTGCCCGGGAAGGGGACACGCTATTTGACCGTCAGCACTGTACGCCGATACGCCTCCTCAATGTTCTCGAAATCTCCCTCGTCGAGCTCGAACTCCCCGGCCTTGGCGTTTGCGGCGGCCTGGTCGCCATTCTTTGCTCCAACAAGGACGCTGGTAATGCCGGGTTGCTCGATTGCCCATCGTGAGGCGACCTGTGCCGGGGTAACCCCGTGTTGCCCGGCGATCTCCCGTATCACCTTCAGGAGCCCCTGGACGGCGGTCCACTCCGGCTCCTGAAAGAACTTGTAGAACCGGTCGCGGTTATCCCCTTCCGGGAGCTCGGGGATCTCGGTGTACTTGCCGGTGAGGATGCCTCCAGCGAGGGTGCCGTAGCTGAGAACACCGAGGTTGTGCTTGCGACAGTAGGGCAAAAGCTCCTCTTCCGCATCCCGGACCAGCAGCGAGTACTGCGGCTGCAGGCTCACTATCCCGGCCTGCTCCCGCGCCTGATCCATGAGGGCAGTGTCGAAGTTGGAAACCCCGAGGTACCGGTACTTTCCGGCATCTCGAGCTCTCACCAGCTCCTCGAGGCTATCCTCCAAGGGGGTCTTTGGATCCGGCCAGTGGATCTGGTAGAGATCGATGACGTCGACCCCCAGACGCCGGAGGGAGTCATCGATCTCCTGTCGTATCGACTCGGGCCTCAGGTTTCGGTCGAAGCTCGTCGGTGTCCGATTGATCCCGACCTTCGTGGCGATAACCACCTCCTCCCTCCGGCCTTTAATTGCCTTTCCGACAACCTCCTCGGCGTGCCCGGCGCCGTAGGCGGGAGCGGTATCGATCAGATTAACACCGCTGTCGATAGAGGTCTCGATCGCCTCGATCGACTTCCTGTCGTCGACAGAGCCAAAAAAATCGTTACCCATCGCCCAGGTCCCGACGCCTACGACCGAGACCTCCAGGTCCGTTGAACCGATTACTCGTTTCTCCACCTTACTTATCTCCTGAGTATAAGCACCGCCCCCACCAGAGCGACCGCCAGTCCGGCAATAACAATCACCACCGCCTGACTCAGCTCCGGTGACGGCTGGTCGAAAACCCGTCGCAACGACGCCCCGAGGGTTCGGGAGGCGTTCTCATACTGGATGTAGCCGTAGATCGAAGACGCGAGTCCCGCGATCAATACCACGAGCCCCAGGTTGCGGTTTCTTCTTCGTGCCATGCATAGAAAGTATGACGTTCAGGGGTGAATCGTCACCTAAGACTCTCTATTCGGATTGGTTCTACACGCCCGCCCTCATTGTCGCGACAAGTCGACGGAAAAGCTCATCGTAGCGCCCGGCGTGCTCCGGCCGGCAGAGGTGGCGCAGTCAGTCCCGGGCGTCCCGGGAGGCAGTCTGCCGGAGGTCCCGAAGTTTTCCTGGACCGCCGTAGAAACAACGATCCCCGCAGTAGCGAGGAGTTTCCGGTACTCCCGATGATCCTCGCGGAATCCGAAGTAAACGATGCGATGGGCAAGACGGCGTCGCGCCTCCTCGAAGATCGGCGGGGTGCGCCCGTACCGGTCCCCGGCCACCGCGAGGCGCCGGGGAACCGGCTTCGGCAGCCTCCGGAGGAACGCCTCAGCCTCCCGAAAAAACCGGCGACGATGGGAGATCGAGTTGAAAAGCGCCAGGTCACTCACATCGAGAAGGGACGTTACAACCATCAGGTCGTAAGGAAGCGTGCCGGCCCGAAGCACTCCCGCGTCCCCCCGCCCCTCGGGCGGCGCGACAAGCTCCTCGGCAAACGTAACGGCCGAACCGTGCATCCGCCACTTCCAGTTCCACGCCTGGAGGCCCCGGACCTCGATACGATGCTCGCTGTGGCTTGCCGGTCCATAGGCAAAGGAGCGGTGGGACCCGCCGTAAAACGATTCGAGAAAGAGAATCGAGAGCTTGGGTTCACGCATCAAGCCAGAGGTCTCGAAACTCCCCCCAGGCGGAGAACTCAATCGTCCCCTCCGGCGTATCGGAGGATGCCCCGGAGCGATTATACCAGACAGGCCGCATCCCCGCGCCCGCCGCACCCCGGACGTCGAAAAACGGCGAGTTTCCCACGTACCAGCAAGCCTCCGGGGCAACCCCGAGCATCCCCGAGGCTACCTCGAAGATCCGCGGGTCCGGCTTGCGAACTCCGAGATCAGCGGAGGAGAGCACGAACTCGAAGAACGAGGCGATCCCCTTATCCTCGAGCTCCGCTTCGACTACCGGGGACGAAAAGGTCGTGTTGCTTATCACCGCGCGACGTACTCCCGCCTCAGCCAGAGCCCGAAGCGCCTCCGGCACCCCCGGCTCGAGCTCAAAACGGAGCGCCTTTCGCCAGTAGAGCAACTCCAACTCACTCTCCCCGAGATCGAAGGTGATGCCGAAGTGGCCGTAGAGGAGTCGATGGAAGGCGCGCTGAGGAAACTCCAGGTTCGCCGGCGCGCACCGCGCCTCCAGTTCTCTGTCGAGATCCTCCGCGAACCGCACCACGCCGTCGAGATCAGCCTCTCCGTTTGCCACCGCCAGCAACGAAGCCACCCCGATTCGCCGGTCATAGCTCATCGGCCGCAGCAGCGTATCCCCCACATCAAAAATCACAGCCTCAGGTAACTCACCCACTCCTGAAGTGTATCAATCCACGCCGTTTCCGGCGAGTCAGTCTCCCGAGACCGCGCTTCCGCCCGGGCCGACCGACCAGCCGCCGGCCCGGTAGAGCCCCTCAGCGGGCACGGTCCTCGGCCCGACGACCCTGCTCACCCTCCCGGGCCGCGGCGAGAACCTCCTGGGGGGTCGGCGCGAAGAAGGGGAAGAGGTACTCAAAGGCGCCGAGTGGAAGGAGAGCACCGTTAATGATGGCAGTAGTAAGATCGACTCTCGGGCCCGGGCGCGCCCAGACCTCGTGGCGGCTGAGAAAGGGTATCGGGTCACCGTAGTTCGGTGTTTCCAGGATGTAGGAACCGTCTTGTCGCAGCGTGACTTGGGTACGTTGTTGTAAATCCTTGACCCGCCAAATGCCTGCTCGATACGTCCCACTTTCGTCCACGAGGAATACCTGATCGCCGAGGCTGTTCGAGTAGATGATTGAGCCAAATTCGAACGACAGTTCAGCAAACTTTTCACCATCTCTTGCATAGTCTGCGCTCACACGGTCAGGGTTAATCTGGTAGCTGAACTGGCTACCGTCCTCGCCTGGCTGGAATAATATGGAGCGATCGCTCACCCGGAACTCTATCTCATCCTCCCGGGATCCGGTGTCTCTCTTGTAGCGCAGGGTCTCCCCGCTCTCCTCGAGTAGACGGGTCTCGGCGATCAGCTCCCCCTCCGCGAGCAGCTCCTCCGTGGATACCGGCCTCCTCTCAGGCGTGTAGCGAAAGGTCCGGACCCTGGTAATGAGGCCGCGCTCCTCGTCCCTCTCGATGAGCAGCACGTCGCGCACCCTGTTGTGGGGGTGGAACCATTCGTAGACAAGTACCGGCGCCGCCTCGACCGCCGCAGTAAAGAGTGTTATTACCCCGGCGGCGAGGAGGAGCTGAGTAGTTTTTCTCATTCCGGTTTACCTCCTTCGAGGGTGTAGAGCCTGCTCGCCCTGCCGGTGGTAACGACCTCCTGGAGCTCAATAACGTCTGCGTCGGCCATCTTGATGCACCCCTCGGTGGTAGTACCGATCCCACCGTGTATGAAGTAGCCCTGGGCACGAACCTCTCCACTCGTTTGCCACTGCCTGGTAGTTTCTGGAACTCTGGAAAAGGTGTCCAAATACCGATACGCGTTCGTCCTGATCGCCGGGCCAACAAACTCATTCTCGCTATGGTAGGGGTCGTAAACCTCCCACCCCTCCTCGGGGGAGGCTGGATAGGGCTCGGGAAAGCGGTGGTACCCCTCCCGCGGACCCGGACCGTCAGGATCGAAGGCGACAGGCTGGTAGGCGCGGTCGGCGGGTGTGAGAACCCGGCTGGAGGCGGTGTAACTCAGCACCTCGATTGGGCGGTCCGGACGCATGTCGTCCCAGACCTGCACGTGGAGCCGCTCGGCGGCGCGGTCGAATCCGATCATGTTGTATTGCTCCAGCCCCCAGGGATCGATGGAGTTTATCGGGTCGCCGCCGGCGTAGAGGGTTGGGTGGAGGTCTCGGCCTGACGGGTCGGCCATGGTGAAGTGGCCGGATGCGGGGTCGTAGAAGCGGTAGCCGAGCCGGACATAAGGCAGCGGGCCGGTACTCGTGCCGCCGGCGAAACCGAGAGCGGCTTCGTCGTTGACCTCTCCCATCATACGCATTCCCGAGGCTGTGTAAAGCCATTTTTGGCTGATTCCTTCAGATTCATCTATCTGGTAAATTGGAGATCCCCGCTGGTCTCGAACCAGCGCGGCGATGGAAAGCCGTTGCTGAGCACCCTCCCCCCCGGGGCCACCTCGGGAGGAACCGACCGATCGAAGCGAGGCGTGAACCGCCGGGTACTCCTGGTCCATGAGGAGGAAGTTTGTCGATGTTTCGTCCGCCTCGTCCCCGGGGGCTTGTTGGGATCCGCCGTCCTGCCGGTAGCGGTGGCGCGCCTCCGGATTGGTCAGCCTTGGACCGAGGTGCCGCTTCACCGTGACCGAGGGGAAGAGCGAATCCGGGGCTGTATACCGGTAAAAGCGGCTCACCCTCTCGCCCTCCCTGCCCTCCACCGTCAGGGCTGAAAGGCGCCGGAGCGGCCCCTCCTCGATCATCGACAACGCCTCGGGAGACCGGATCGCCACGATCTGACCGGTGGGCCCGCTTTCGACCTGCAACGGTGCAGATCCCTCGATTTCCCGTACCGGGTCTGGATAGATGTAGGGCTCGGTTCGTCGAGCCTCGCTCCAGGCGATTGGCGCGATGGTGTACGGGGTAGCCCTCGGATCGAGGGCCCTCAGGCGCCGGTACAGCTCCCGGTAGGCGGCGCCGCCCGGTTCCCTCGAGAGTCTCACATCCGGGGCCTCACTGGAGAAGAGGGCGTACCGTGTGACCCCGAGCCGCCCGGAGGGCTCGTACTCGTAGAGCTTGCAGCCGATATCGGAGAAGATTTCACCCGCGAGGCGACCTGCTGGGGTGTACGCGTAGCCGACGCCGTAGGGCCGCGGCTCCCGGCGGGTCCGGAGAACCATCGATTCGAGGCGACCAACCTCGTCATACCCCGATCGCAGCTCCCCAAAGTCGCCAAACTGCCGTGTCTCCTCCCGTCCGGTCTCGTCGTAGGTGATACGCAGTTGCCTCCTGCCCGCAAAATCGACGGCCCGGAGGCGCCCGCCATCGGTATACCGGCGAGCTTCACTGATACCCAGGGGGAGATAGGTGCGCCCGGTAACCTGTCCACGGTCGTTGTATACCGTAGCTATACGAAGATCAGGAGAGGAGAAGGTAGTGCCGACCTGCCTCCCTGCGGAGTCATACCGATAGGTAACCCCCTCCCCGGCGCTCCTCGCCTCGAGCAGCAGCCCGTCCCGGTCGTAGCGAAACTCCCGGAAGCCCTCCACCTCACTCCCCTCCCGAAGAAGCCGGCCCTCCAGATCATACTCCCGGGTTGTCCAGGGCGAGTTGCCCACCCGTCTCCCGATAAGCCGTCCCCCTCGATCCCAGCGATACTCGATCCTCACGCCACTGCTGTGGACGTGGGAGGTGCTCCGTCCCGTAGAGTCCCGCTCCCAGACCTCCACAGAGCCGTCCCGATGGCGGGTCTCCACCAGCCGCCCCACACGGTCCCGGCGGAACTCCTGAACAACCCCGTCAGGAGAACTCACCCTCTCCAGCCGCCCGGCCTCGTCGTACTCGTAGCGACGGGAGACACCGTCCGGGTCCTGATAGAGAACCGGATTACCCCGGCGGTCGTAGGTCAGGTCAAAGGTCTGGGGGCCCTCTACCCTCATGCTCCCGGGCTCCCCCTGGTAGCTGTAGCGCTCAATGACCTCGAGGTGCCCTTGCCTCCCGACCCGTCGCTCGAGCAGACGTCCGAGCTCGTCGTACTGGTAGTCGGCCACGACGCCGTCGGGGTCCACCATCCGAAGGAGACGACCGGCATAGTCGAACCGGTAGCCCCAGGAGGAGCCGCCCACGGCGCGAGAGGCGAGCCTGCCGCTCTCATCGTAGGTGTAGCTGAACTCGAGGAGATCCGAGAAGCGCTCTCTCACCATCCGGCCCATCTGGTCGTACTGGTAGCTTCGCAGGCGCCCCTCAGGTGAGCGGGCGGCCTCGAGTCGTCCGGAGGGGGTGTAGCTGTACTTCCATACCCCACCGGTCGGCGTAATTTGTTCGGTGAGTCTTCCTCGGGGACCGTACCGGTAACGCCGACGGCCGCCGTTGTGCTCGACGCGCTCGGTAAGCGTGCCGGCCTGGTCATAGATGAGGCGCACCTCACCTCCCGCGGCGTCTTGCTTTAGCGTGGGTCTACCGTAGCTGTCGTACTCGTAGCTTGTAGTTCCGCCTTCCGGGTCCTCGAGGGCAAGGAGTCGGCCCCACTCATCGTAGCGAAACCGCCGGAGTGCGCCGGTCGGATCCTCGATCCGGGTCGCTTGGGCTCCGGCGGCATAGGCAAAGCGGGTTACCGCACCCTCGGGATCGGTATGGGTGAGGGGTCTGCCGAGGGGATCGTAGGTAAAGCGTTGCCCGCCGCCGAACTCCCCTGAGTACGCACTGGTTATCCGGCCGGCAAGGTCCCGCTCATACCGATGGAGCGTCAGACCGCCAACCCTGACTGAAAGGGGTGATCCCTCGCCGTCATAACTGTACCGCCGGATCGTGCCGTCCGGGAGGCGCTCCTCGATAAGGCGCAAGGCGGCGTCGTAACGATACTCCCGCCGCTCCCCCCCGGGCAGCTCCCGCAGCAGTAGCTCTCCCCGCAGGCCGTAGCGCCTGCGCTCGACCGTCCCGTCGGCGTTGCGGATTTCGGTCTGGCGCCCGAGCTCATCGTAGGAGAAACGGGTCTCACCATCCTCCTCATCGACTACCCGCGTCAGCCTTCCCATCATGTCGTGCTCGAGGAGCCGCCGGGTCCCGTCGGCGTACCCTATCCGGGACACATATCCCCTGGAGTCGTAGCTGAACTCCTCGGCCTCTCCCGCCGGATCTATGATCCGCCACGGTCGTCCCCGCCCGTCTAGCAGTAGTGAGCGTTCTCCCTGGTGGTCACGGATCGCTGTCACGTTGCCCAGGCTGTCGAAGCTCAGCTCAACCGCTCCCCGGGGGCCATCGGACTGTCGGGTCATTCGTCCTTCGGCGTCATAGGTAAAGGTGATCTCCCCGCCGGTAAAAGTTCGCAGGGCAATCAGCTTGCCGGACCCGTCGTACTCCCGAAGCTCCCGCCTTCCCACCGGATCGGTTGTCTCGAGCAGCCGACCATCCCCGTCGTAGCGACGTCGCCAGACTCCCCCTGCGGGAGTGACCTCCTCAATGGGTAATCCTCGCGGCGAAAACCGGTACCGGTGCTCCCCGCCCCGGCGATCCACCATCCTCATCCAACCGTCCCCGTATTCAAACCGCTGTCGACCGCCGACCTCGTCCGAGAGCTCGAGGACGCGCCCGGACTCGTCATAGCTGAAGGTGACAACGGCTTCACCGGGCTTTTCTATCTCCTCGAGGAGCGGCCGGGAAGACGGCCCACTCCGGAAGCGGTACCGGTAAACAGCGCCGTCAGGTCGCTTGACACCCCTCAGTTCCCCGGCGGCGCTATACTCGTACCGCCAGAGCGTCCCGTCCGGGGCGGTGGCGGCAACAACCCTACCCCCGTCACGGATGCGCATATCGATCCGGCGGCCGAAGCTGTCGGTGACCGAGAGAGCGTCCCTGCTCCAGTTGAGCCGATAGCCTGCACCGTTGCGGTCGAAACGTCCGGTAAGCCTCCCCTCTCTGTCGTACTCATAGCGCACGCCATCAGGCGCGCGGCGCAGGATAGTGCCGTCGCTCCGTAAGAAGAGACGATCCTGCTGCTTACCAAGGGCGACCGCCTCGCCTGCGCCCCAGGCGCCGTCGGCGCTGCGGTAGAGCAGGAGCGTTCCCTTCTCGTCAACGATTCCTACCGTCCCCACCCCCAGATCCCGCAACGGGTCGGGTAGACCGCGCCGCAGCGCCTCTGCGGACCGTTCCTCGCTCAGGCTGATCAGCCGGGCGTGCTCATCGGCCCGCCTCATCACCGCCCCGAGGTCATCCCTGAGGCGTTGCGACCGGTCTACCGCGGCAAGGAGGGCGTGGGCCGTTGCCACGTCAATATCGAGAAGGGTAGCGAGCGCCTCCACCTCCTGCCCAAGCTCTTCGGAGCGGCTCTTCAGCTCCGCCGCGCTTCCGTGATCGTCGACGCTTCGTGACTCATACCCATCCGGGGCGACGCGCACGGCTTCCCGACTCGAACGGATCGCCTGATTGACCTCTACTTCGGCAGCCTCGATCAACGCTCTCCTGTCGGTCTCATACGCCGTGATCGCGCCGGGGTCCACTCCGCCGTAGCGTTGTCTTGCCTCCTCGGAGAGCGCCGAGGCGGCCGATTGAAGCTGCTCCTCGAGGGCGGCGAGAGCCGGAGCGTCGTAGTCCGCGGTTCCTGGCCGGGAATAGAAGGCGAAGGTCTCAAAGGGAGCGAACCACGCTCTTCCGAACAGCCGTCCCAGGGCGAGGTCCCCTCGATGGAGTCGACTCAGGTCGAATACAATATCGCCCACCGGAAGATGGAACTCCCGTTCCAGGTGGTGGAGGGCGCCGTTAGATGGGTGAACCGGATCGCCGATGAGGGAGACTTCGCTCATGAGCACCCCGGCCCGGAGGGCATCCTCCAGACGTTCCGGTTCGATCCCCTCCGCATTTCGCAGCTCCCGCTCGAGCTCCTCAACCGACGACCTTGCCGCGCCTGTCAGAGCGTTAACCTCTCCTACCTCCTGACCGAGGGCGGTAAGGGGACCCTCATCAATTACTGCGAGGTTGAAGGCGCGCAGCGCCTCCTCAACCTCCTCGGCAGCCTTCTCAATCGCCTTGAAAAAGCGGCGGCGAGCCCTCCCGGACTTGCTCGGCCCTCGGTCCGGTTCTTCCGGAAGGTCGAGGCCCGCCCCTCCACCTCCGTCGGGAAGCATCGCAACGGCCGGGATCGAGGGAGTCAGAAGAAGGATGATGATGTAGAGGGGAACAAAAAGCGCAGGGGATCTGAGTGAGTGGGGGCACCTCATGGGAGCGCCTCTTCATCAAGAAGGTCGTACCAGAGGGAATGGAGAATCCCCCGGCGGGATTCAAGCCGAGCCGGCCATGAGGAGGAGAGGACGAAATCGCACTTCGGCGGGCCGAAAGCCTCGGGGAGATAGGCGATCGCGTGGTGATCAGGCTCTCCCTGAGATCCAAGGCTGACGTAATAGAGGGCAACCTCAGGTGCCGCCTCGCTCTCAGACCAGCCTCCGATGCGCACCCGGGAGAGTGAGTCGGTCAGTTCTCCCGCGGCATCGGAGAGCTCCGGGTATCGTGCGGAGAGGCTCCGGGCGAGGTCGCCGAGAAGCAGGAATGACGGCCCCTCGGAACCAGGGTCCGAGGCGAGGTCGAGGAGCGCCTCTCGCAGCTCGAGACGCTCCCCCGCATCCTCGAGCTCCCCTTCCAACCTTACCAATAACGCCTCGAGCTCCTCGGCGAGCTGCGCCACCCGCGAGAGGTCGTAGCGCCCCATCCCTGAGCCGGGTATACCCACATGGCTCGCCTCGGTGGCGTCGAGCACCGCCGCAACTACGCTCGACCCTCCGGCGAGAGCATCGATGAGTCTGTGGGGGTCGCTCCCGGCGAGGGCGAGGCGGTCGGGAGCGGCGAGGAGGTCGGCGGGCAGATCCCGCAACTCGTAGAGCACACCCATGGTGGCGCCGTAGCTCGAGGCGAGGGTGAGACTACCGAGGCTCTCGGGGCGTGCCTCCCCGATTGCCGAGGCGATTTCGCCGATGTCTAGTTCTCCCTCGGGAGAGGAGGCAAGGGTGAGAGAATCAGCGTAAGAGCTGCGCCCCGGCAGCATGAGGTGGAGCGCTCCCGCCTCGAGCCCCTCCGCAGCGAGGTCGAGGGCGTGGGAGAGCAGCTGCGGGTTGTGCAGCGGCAGGTCCGGCAGGCCCGCTTCAACGGCACTGCTGTGAGTCAACCCTGAACTGTTTCGTCGGGAAACCGTGATCGCCCCCTCGGAGTCGTGGAGCACGAGGATCTCGAACCCCGGAGGCAGGTCACCGTAGGTCAGAAGGGCATCGATCGTGTCGGTGAGGTGCGCCTCGAGCGCCTCGTCCGGTAGAGCGTAGTAGAGGAGAGCCGTCTCTGCCCGCACCCGCTCACCCGTGAGCTCCCGGGGCACGGGGAGATCGCAGGCGAGAAAGAGCGCCGGGAGCAGAAAGAGGGGTATTCGCTTTGCCATGTGAGCCTCCTTACAGACCAAAAGGGTCGTAAGGAGGGTTGCTCATCCCGGCGCCGGCGCTTCAGGCAACGGCGCGATGCAGGAGCAGCCGGCGCCGGCGGACGGAC
>JBKHDM010000062.1:0-16160 GCA_046541355.1 Spirochaetaceae bacterium | reverse complement strand
CTCAAACCTGAGGAACTCGACTGGATCACCGGGGATTCCCTGCAGACGCCGACGTGGGTTGCCCAGGCGCTCTGGGGGAGCGCCATGCTCGCAGATTACCTGAAAGAGGCTGGAGAGCTTGACGCGGCACGCCCCACCCTCTACATCCTGGCGGATCCCTGGGCGGACAGCGCCCGGGAGTTTCTAAAGAGCCACATGCCGCAGACGCAAACCAAGGTGCTTGGCGGACACATGATGTTCTGGGAGCACGCCGAGGCGTTCAACGCGATCGTGGCAGAGTTTGTCGACAGCCTCTGACGCCGCTTTTCAACCAGGACCTGCCGAGGGATACCCTGGCAGCTACCGCCTGCCTCCGGGGTTACAGCACGATCACGCCGGCGAAATTGCCGATAAGCGCCACGACCAGCAGGATGACAAGCACGATGAACAGGAGGCGGGCGATACCCATGAACCCAACCGAGATCCTCGTGAACCCCAGCAGGCCGAACACGATCGCCAGGACGACTGCAACGATGAGTAGATTGAGCATACTTCGAAGGTATGGCCGTCGTGTCGCCGACGACAACCGTTTCCCCGGGCCGATCGTATCGTCCCTCGACGCCGGCGGTGCCGGCGTCGAATCCGAAGACCATGTTTGTAAAGACTGCCACCGCCACGGTCACGGCGAGGCAAACCAGATCGAGGCTCAGGCGGATGTCCCGGGCGAACTTGGTGAGCTCCACGCCGACGAGGAGCATCATCGCCCCTGGGATGACCGAAGGCGAGGCGGTCCTCGCTGACCGCCTCCCGGCAGACTGCCGACGCTCAGCGTCCGGGTAAGGGCAGAGCGCAGCCTATTACCTCCATCACCCTAACAGTATCGGGGACTAGTAGGGGTTTCTGTCCAGGCTCATGAGGTCGGTTACGTCGGTGGCGGTGCAGACTACCGCCTCGGGAACGCCGAACTCGTTGAACTCCGGCAGAAACCTCCAGAGAAACTCCCGTTGCCGTCCCGCCTGACTCGCCGGAAGGACGACTCTTTTTGCGTTCCCGAGCTGTAATGCCCGGTGGACCGACGCGAACCACGTCTCGGACATAGCCCCGGTCCTGGTGAGCAGCCCGATATCCCGTCCTTCGAGTTCTTCCGGTGTGAGATCGATGATCGAGGCGGCCGCGCGATTGACGTAGAGCAGGCGCTCGCCAACGTCGACTCGAATCACCGGGTCAGGGGAGTGGGAGAAGTGGTCGAGGTAGAGCTGCACGAGCTCATCCATTCCTCTCAGATCGCCTGTTACCTCGGGATGCCTGCTGTAGGTTATAACCGCGCCGGCAATCTCTTCCTTCGAAGTCTCGAGGGGCTGTGATCTCTGTTTGTACGCGTATCCGTCCCGGATGATCAGCCTCGCAAAGCGGACCTGGCGGTGCTCCATCGCCTCAACCACCGAAGCTGCCGCCTCGGCTCGACCTGCGCTCGGGACTACCTCCTCGAGGGGCTTTCCTACCTCCGAAAGACCCAGGCCGAAGAGCGTGGCGACCCGGGCGGAGAAAAACAGCAGGCGGAGATTGCAGTCCACTACCAGGAAGGGCACTCCAATGGCCTCCAAAAGGGATTCAAGAACCTCGCTCCTCTCGTCCGGATTGATCCCGAAATCATCAGGGGTCGGTCGCATTGGTGGTCTCCTTACTGTTCCTCAGTTGTGTAGTCGTCGCTGTATCGCCTGCCGCAGGGAGCGGTCCTCGCGAACAGCCAGGATGAGCGCGTTGAATCGGTCGACGGTCAGGCCCGCTTCTTCGATTGCAGCCACCACCTCTGTCTCGGCATCTCGCTGAATCTCATCGATCCCCGTGAGCAACTCGGCGAACTCTCGCTTCTCCATCTCTCCCAGTCGATCCTGGGCATCTTCATCCTCCGACTCCATCCGTCGATGCATCTCACGAAATCGCCGTTCGTCGAGAGATGAGGTTGCAAACAGACGGTCAATCTCGGTTGAGGCGTCGCTTTGGATCTGTTCTATCTCCTGAAGGACCAGGACAAATCGACCAAACTCCGAGGAGCTCGCAGAGACATCCGTGGCCGGCTCGCCGGACAAACCGAGGCCGAGACCATCGGACTGAGCCGACAGGGTGAGGTGAGGCAGGCTCAGCAGCGCCACGATCGCGGCAAGTATGACGAGTTTTCGATCACTCCTCCGCATTGCTGGTAACCTAACCGGAGCGTGTCAACGGCACATCAGTCTCGTGTGGAGATTCTGTCAAGTTAGAAGCTGCTTCATCGGGCGTCGTTAGAGGCGTGGACCGGCACGAGGTAACCCGCCGCTTGCCCCTCGGTTTGCGGGCATGTAAACTTGAAAAGGTGACCGACAGCGACGCGATCCTCGAAATGGGGGTGCACAGGACCCCGGGCTACGCCTTTGACGGAGCGTTACAAAAGTTCGGCAAGGTCTACTCCCAGGAGGAGATCGCCGAGAGCCTGAAGCGCTACCTCGGCGAGTAGCCCACCTCAGGCGGCCGCTGCTCCGCGGGAGGAGCTTTCCGAGACTAATGGTCAGGAACGCTACAGTCGTCCTTGCTCTCTCCCTCCTCCTCGCGGGAGAGTTGGCCCCGGCGGAGGAGTCGGCCCCGGCGGCAAGCCCCCTTGCTGTGACCTACCATCAGGAGAACGACGGGCCCTGGCTCAACCCGTTCAGCGGAACCGACCGTTACTACACCCACGGAGTCGCTTTGAGCGTCGTCCACCATCCCGGCTGGGCGGATTCCCTCGCCTCGGCCCTCCCTTTTGGACTGCCCGCAGGCAGGGCGGGAGTCGCCTACAGTCTCACCCACCAGATGTACACGCCTGAGGATCTCACCACCTCCTCTCCCCTGCCGGCGGATCGCCCATACGCGGGGAGGGCGTACCTCGCCTTTGCCCTGCAGCGCGCCGACAGCCGGGTCTCGCAGACGGCGGAACTCGCTGTCGGGGCAGTGGGGCCGGTGACGATGGCTGGTGAGATCCAGAAGAGAGCGCACGACGCCTGGGGAGGACGAGAGCCGGAGGGGTGGGGGCAGCAGGTGGCGAACCACCCGCTCTTTCAGCTCTCCGTCGATCGGCGCCGGCGCTTCAGCTGGGGAGAGAGCGTATCGGTCGATATTTTGCCGGCGGCGGGGGGGAGTATTGGAAGCGTGCTTTTCGAAGCGTTCCTCGCCGGGGAGCTCCGGTTCGGGTTCAACCTCCCCCGCGCCTTCGGGAGAACCGCCGAGATAACGCCTCGACTGCCGATCTCCGAGCCCCGGCCCGGAATCGGCGTGTTCGGGGAACTCGGCGGCGCCGGGCGCGGTGTGATCTGGAACCGGCTGATTACCGGTGGAGGTGGGGGAGGGGAGATTACGCCGGAGCCTCTGGTCGGGGAGCTGGGCTACGGCGGAGGAGTTACCCTTCGCCTCGCCTCCCTTGCCCTCGAGGCTTCCTACCGCCAGGTACTCGAGAGCCGGAGGTTTGACCTGCAGCGCGGGACCCACCGCTACGGATCGGCAACCTTCTCCCTTCTCCTCTATCCCTGATAGCGCGAACCCTCACGAGGGGAGGATCAGCTTGACTGCCTTAGGAGTCCTCCTCGCCCTCAGCGCCGGCCTCCTCTTCACCCTCCGTCTCTTCGGCCTGGTCCGGGGAGCTTACCGAGAGAAAGCTTATCATGGAGGGGTAGGGGGCGGCCCGGACGGTTGCGATCTGCTCGGCAAGTTCCTCGGTCAAGGTAAAGGTGATTCCGTCGTCGCTTACCTCGATGTCTACGCCGTCCATCTCGGAGGCACCGACTCCCTCCCGCTGGGAGATGAGGACGCTTCCGGTGGTCGAGCGGATATCCACGGGGAGAACCTCGCTGTCCACAGCCCTCAGATCGAGGTGATACCGTCCGCCTTGCCGAAGCCGGATCATCGAGCCGCCTACTGCGGAGGTTGCTCCCTCTCCGGCGACGCTGACGATCTGCCAGTCGGTGGTATCTACCGACCTGAGCAATACAGCACCATCGGCGCCGCCGGCCAGCTCGGCCTCTGTCGGGAGGTTTTCGCCGTTCTCGGCGGTTTCCTCTTCGGTCTGTTGATTATTCTCGTTCTCCGATTCCGCCTCCTGAGCGACGATGGCCGGAGCAGTTACTATCGCGACAAGAAGCGCCACGATAAGGGGTGTCATTTTCATGGTGTACCTCACTTATTTTCCTTTGCTGTTCTTTCAGCCTCTGTTTACAACATAGTAAGGAGACGGTTGCGCCGCCAACTCAGGGTCCAGCCGTCGCGGCCGAGGGGCAATGCGGCGAGAAAAAGCTTGACAACAGTAACCCGGGGACCTACGCTTGACCAAATGCGTGAAAAAATTATCGATTCTTCCATAAACAATGGATCTCCCGTGGAGTCACTGATTGCCGATGCGGGGATAGCCGCTGTAAGCGAACAGACCGCCGGACAGATACTTCTGCCCCGGGGCACTACGCTCTGGCAGCGGCTCCGGCAGGCGCTGGACGAGATGGCCCTCGTCGCGGGATATGAGGGCTTTGTCTTTCCCCAGGCCCAGGGAGAGGAAGAGCCGCGCCTCGCCCCCTTCTCGTTGGATTCTCTGAATACCGTGGTTCGTATCCTCAAGGGAGCGCCGGTGCGGGCCTCCCTCTGGAGAAGTGGGACCCCCCCGACGGAGCACCACATCTACACGGTCCGCAAGAGCGCCGGGGAGACGGAGGAGGACGCCTACACGCTCCTCGACCTCCAGCGCCGTTACTTTGAGGAGATCCTCGCGATTCCCGCCCTCGCCGGCGCCATTCCGGCGGGGCAAAAGGGGGACCGGAGTACCGCCTACGCCTTAGACCAGATAACCGGGGCAGGAGTGGTCCTGCGCCTCGCGGAGAGCAGCGTGCTCGCCGCCGGAGCTACAGAGGGGCAGGAGGCGATCCATCACGGTGCGATCACCTCCGACCTGATCCCGGCGCTCCTGCTCGCTCACCTCAGAGAGGGACTGCCGGTTTTCCCGCCTCGGGTCGCCCCGGAGCAGGTGGTGATCATCCCGGTTCTCCCGTCGAAGAGGCGACTGGAGATTACAAAGTTGGCTCATCAGATCAGAAGCAGCCTCCGCCGGGAGGTTCGACTCGCCCTCGACGAGTCTACCATCAGCACCACCGAGGAGAAGCAGCTCCTCTGGGCGAAGCGAGGGGCACCGGTGCAGATTCTTATCGGAGAGGAGGACCTCGATCACCGGCAGGTCGCGCTCCTTAGACGGGACACCGGCGCGAGGGAGGTGATCTCGGTCAACTTTCTCGCCGACAGGATCAAGCTGATGCTCACAGAGATTCAGGATAGCCTCCTGGAGGGGGCGTTCAAGCAGCGGGAGGAGATGCTTCTCGAGCCAGAAACCCTCGAGGAGCTCACCAGATCCCTGGGCAACGCTCCCGGCTACGCCCTCGCCGCCTGGGATGGAACAGATGAGTCCGCGGCAATGATCCGGGAGAAAACCGGTCTCGGCGTGAGGCTCCTGCCCTTTGGGGCGGAGGCGGAGGCGATAGGCAGGAACTGCATCGCAAGCGGCAAGGAGGCGCGGTTCGCCGCGATCCTTGCCGGCGTGTGACCTGTCCCCCGCCTGAGGGCGCCTCGAGGGTTACTCACGGCATGGCGCCTCGGGTTGCGGGTTTTCCGGGAGGGGTAGGGCAAAGGCTCCTTTACGCTATCTCTCCCGTCATAACTCTCAGCGATATAACAGATCTCAGCGATATAACAGATAAGCCCGGCGTCATCCCCAGAGTGGAGGACACCGGGTATAGTTTACAATTATTATAGAAAAATATATCGATAGTTCTTTACAGACACCGTCATATACATTACTATGTTGTTAAACCCCCAATAATACAGGAGGCACCAATGGCAGAGGGTGCAACCAAGTCCAACGTCGGGCGCTTGCTCGCCGTTGTCGCGATAATCGTCGTCGGTGTTGTAGTCGCTTGGCAGCTCGGCGCGTTTGAATACATCAGCATGGACAACATCCAGACCATGCGCAGCTGGATAAACGGCCTCGGCTGGATCGGTCCTGTCATCTACGTTGGCCTCTACATGGCCTCGGCCCTCTTTTTTATCCCGGGATCCCCTCTGGCACTGCTCGCAGGTTTCGTCTTTGGGCCGATCTGGGGTGCGCTTCTCGCGGTTACCGGGGCGACCCTCGGCGCAGCCGCGGCATTTCTCGCAGCTCGCTACGCCGCCCGGGAGATGGTGGCCGGCTGGATGAAATCAAATCCGCAGCTCAAGAAGATCGACGACGGCGTCAACGAACAGGGATGGCGCATGCTCATGATCACCCGGCTTGTGCCCGTCTTTCCCTACAACGTTCAGAACTTTGTCTACGGACTGACAAAGATCAATCTGCTGCAGTTCGTCCTGGTTTCCTGGATCTGCATGCTTCCGGGGGCAGTCGCCTTCGCATTCATGGCAGGTTCCATCGCCGCCGGCGAGGGCATGGGCAATACGCTGATCTATCTCGGTGTAGGTGCGGTCTTCTTCGTCATCCTCTCTCTCATCCCCGGATGGATCAAGAAACGCAACGCCGGCAAAGTGGCGGCCGTTGTCGAAGAGGCGGCGGATCCCGAAGCGTCAGAGTAGTTGAATCAAACCCGAACACGGACTTAAAAGGAGTACCGAATGAATACCGACCTTATTCAGAAAATGCAGGACGTTGTTGATAACTGTATGGGCGAGGAGCCTGCCTACTGTCAGGCCGCCTGTCCGATGCACACCGACGTCAAAGGATACGTCAACCTCATAGCAGAGGGTAAGTTTACCGAGGCGATTCAGCTCATCCGGGAGCAGCTCATCATGCCTGCGGTTCTCGGTCGGGTCTGTGCTCATCCGTGTGAGGGCGCCTGTAAGAGAAACGAGATAAACAGCGCGATGTCGATCGCGACCCTCAAGCGATTTGTCGCGGACAACTACGACAATCCCGAGCTCTGGGACACCTTTGTCGAGGATGACCGGCCGGAGAGCGTCGCGATTATCGGCGCCGGTCCCGCGGGTGCTCAGGCGGCCTTCGAGCTCGCCAAAAAAGGTTACAAGGTCACCGTCTACGACAAACTTCCCGTCGTCGGAGGCATGCTTCGGGTCGGTATACCTGCCTACAGGCTCCCCCGGGACATAATTGAGTTCGAATACACAATCCTCGAAAAGATCGGTGTCGAGCTCCAGCTTGCTGTGGATATCGGAAGCGACATCACCTTCGAGGAGCTCCGGCAGAAGCATGACGGCGTGGTTATAGCTGTTGGAGCTCACAAGGGTATCGTCATTCCCGTCGAGGGACACGAGTTGCCCGGTGTCTTTAACGCCGTCGACTTCCTCCGGGAGGTAAGTCTCCACGGAAAATATGAAGGTCTCGGTGAGAGCACCGTCGTTATCGGTGGCGGTAACGTTGCCCTCGACTCGGTGCGCTCCGCCCGACGCCTCGGCGTTACCAACGTCCACCTGGTCATGCTCGAAGGAGACATTGACGAGGCTCCTGCCCACAACTGGGAGATCGAAGAGGCCCTCGAGGAGGGTGTCGAGGTCCACTACGGGAGAGGCACCGTACGGATCGAAGGTGAGACCGCGGTCACCGGCATCGACCTGAAAAAGTGTGTGCGGGTGTATGACGATCAGGGCAAGTTCGCCCCTGAGTTCGACGAGAACGATCGTCTCAGAATCGAGGCGGACTCGATCATTTTTGCCGTCGGACAGGCCACAGACCCGTCCTTCGCGGCGGAACTCGAGACAACCCGGGGAGGACGGTTCACCGTCGACCCGGAAACCCTCACAACCAGCCTCGAAAACGTCGTCGTAGCCGGTGACGCCTCAGGCCACTCGGTTATCGCCGTCGAAGCGATGGCGGAGGGGCGTAAAGCGGCTATCACCCTCGACCGGCTCTTTAAGGGCGAGGATATTCAGGTTTCCAGGGACAAGGAGCGCGCCTACGAGTCGAAGCTCGAGACCGAGATCCCTGAGGACACGCCGCGACGGGACCGGGTCAAGACCGCCAAGAAACCCGGGATCGCGAGAGTATCCGACTTCAGTGAGTACGACTTCGGCATTACCGAGGCACAGGCTCTCGAAGAGGCCGGGGGCTGTCTCAAGTGTGAGTGTCTCAAGTGCGTCAAGGAGTGCGAGATGCTCTCGGAGTTCACCGAGTGTCCGAAGCAGCTGTTTACCGAGCTCCTCGAAGCTCCCGAGATCGCTCCGGAGATACCCTACAGCTGTAACATGTGCAAGCAGTGTACCTTAGCCTGTCCCAAGGACTTCGACATGCAGGGGATCTTCGGCGGCATCCGCCAGGACCTGGTGGAAAAGAACAAGGGCAAGAGTCCGATGAAGGGTCACGACGTGATCTACATGCACCAGGCTCTCGGCTTCTCAAAGCCCTTCAACACAACCGTTCCCGCCCCCGAAGGGGTGACCAAGCGGGTATTTGTCCCCGGCTGTTCCCTCCCGAGCCATAATCCTGAAGTGGTAGGCAAGATGTTTACCCACCTCCAGGAGAAACTCGGTAACACCGGCGCGATTCTCAAGTGCTGCGGTAAACCGACCAAGGCGTTGGGACAAACCGAGAAGTTCAAGGAGCGTTACGCCGAGTTCCAGAAGGAGATCGACAAGCTCGGTGCGGAGGAGATAATCGTCGCCTGTCAGAGCTGCTACATGAACATGAGCGCCTACAGCCCGAATCAGAAGGTGCGCTCCCTCTGGGAAATACTGCCTGAGATCGGACTGCCTGAGGGTGTAACCGGTAAGGGCAAGGGTAGTGACCTCACCTTTGCGATCCACGACAGCTGCTCGACCCGGGACAAGACGGAGATCCACGACGGCATACGCTGGATCATGAACGAGCTCGATTACGCGACTGAGGAACCGGCCTATACCCGGGAGAAGACTCGCTGCTGCGGATTCGGTGGTATGGTCGTTCCGGCGAACCCCGAACTTGCCCTGCGGATCATGCGTCGCCGAACCGCGGAGATCGAGAGCGACCACATGGTTACCTACTGCGCGGCTTGTCGGGAGTCTATGGTGAAGGGCGGAAAAGAAGCCGCGCACATCCTCGACCTCATCTATGAGCCGGCAAAAACCAGAGAAACCGAGTTTGTCGGTGTCGGCGGAGGCCCCCTCAAGGCGTGGGGTAACCGGTTCAAGGCAAAGAGAGAGCTTGAGCGCGCCGGGGCCAATCACAAGAAGGCGTACCGCCGAATGGTTTCGAACTAAGCAGATCAGCAGAAAGGGAGGCTTTGTACTCCTTGAGGGGCGCGCTCAGGCGCGCCCCTTTTCTTTCTTATGTCCCCCTTTGAAACTACTGGCTACCCCAAAGATAACCTTGACAATATAAGTTAACTCTGGTAAACTTAGAGCATATCTAATACAACTGTTCGCGCCCCGCGGCCCCAGGAAACCCGACACCTCCGGGGTGGCGCGTCTATCTATATGTTAGGAGAAGAATCGATGGACCTTGTTCGACACCTCACCTATGAAATCGAGCGGGGGGTTCGGTCACTGGCACTCTATACCGGGAGCCATGACGAGCTTGCCGAGATAAAGAGCCTGCTCACCTCGATGCAGCTCGAGTATATCGTCTCCGAGGACGACGGCGGAACGTACAATCTCTACTTCGGCCGCCCCGAGTGCATCCAGGCGTTGCGCCGATTCTCAACCCTCAAGCTGAACGAGATGTCCGAGGAGGAGGATTTTATGGTGGGGGTAATGCTTGGCTACGATCTATGCCGGCAGTGCGCCCGCTATGATCGCCGCAAGCTCGACACCGAGCTCGCAACGGAGCCCTGCGCCTTCCAGATTTCCGAAGCTACCATCGCCTGAGGGGTGGGGCCTCGCCCCACCACCCCGGTTACGGAGACGTTTTTTCAGGAGAGAGAGGCGACCCACGCCGCGATCCGCGGGTCGGTCTGCTCTTCCTGGTTCGTGTCATCAACTGCGAGACCGAGAAATGACCCGTCCCGGACAGCCTGGGACTCTTCGAACTCGTAGCCCTCGGTGCTGGTATGGCCGACGATCGTCGCCCCTGCAGCCTCAGCCGCCTCGGCGAGGATGCCGATCGCGTCGACAAAGGAGTCGCCGTACCCGAACTGATCTCCCGTACCAAAGATCGCTACCTTCTTTCCTGAGAGGTCTGCGCCCTTGAGGGTGTCGAGCTTCTCATGCCAGTCGTCCTGAAGATCCCCGATGCCCCAGGTTGAGCTTCCGAGAATAATCAGATCATAGTCACCGAGGGAGGCGGCGCTGCTCTCGTTAAACTGGGTGACGTTCATCACCTCGGCTCCTCCCATTTTCGAGGCGATCCGTTTTGCGATATCCTCGGTGGCTCCGGTGCTCGAGCCGTAAATGATAATTGCTTTGCTCATAGGAATACTCCTTACAGAGATGTTTGCTATAGTTAATCATGGTTAACTTTATTACGCAAGCCGAACTTAAGGGGGAAGCGCGGTCTCCACTGGTTTTCCCGGAGGGGTGAGAAAACGCCGCAGTCTGAGAAAGACGTTTCGGTAAAGAATTATCGATATACAGACCGGCACACTATGCTACAATCAGTAGTGCGTTATCAGACATCAGTAGTGACCCAAGTAAGGAGGGGTAATATGAAACAGAGAAGTGTATTCGTCTTTTTGGTTCTGCTCCTGTTCCTCGCCGGAACGGTGCTTTCGGCTCAGGAGAGCGGCTCGATAAGCGATCGTGGCTACGCAAACCCCGATGCTCTCATCAGCGCTGAGGAGCTCCGGAGTATCATGGACGAGGACGACGTCAAGGTGATCGATTTTCGAAACACCTCGAGCTTCATCACCGGCCATATCCCCGGGGCAATCCAGATCGGCCTTTCGGAGCTCGAAGACGGTTCTGCCAAGTATCCGACCATGCGCGCCCCTGCGGAACAGACCGCCGAGGTGCTCGCGTCCAAGGGGATCAGCCCGACGGACACCATCGTCGTCTACGACGACAACGGGCTGTGGGGAGCGCGCATCTGGTGGCTCCTGGAAATGTACGGTCATGAGGACGTGCGGCTCTTGGACGGTGGCCTGAACCGGTGGAAGGAGCTCGGTTACAATACCCGCATAATGGGTTCGAGAACACGGGCAGGGGAGTATGAGTTTTCCTCTCCCGGAACCGATACCCTCGCGACTCTCTCGGATGTGCAATCGGCGATCGACAACGAGACCATTATTCTCGACTCCCGCAGCTGGGCGGAGTATACCGGTGAGACTGTCGCCCGCGGTGCCGGCGAGGGAGGGCGTATCCCCTCATCGGTCTGGGTTGAGTGGACCGAGGCGGTCAACGCCGACGGCACCTTTAAGTCCGCCTCCGAGCTCCGCGAGATCTACAGTGAGGCCGGCATTAGCGGAGACGCTCCGGTCATCGCCTACTGTCAGGGTGGCGTTCGCGGGGCACACTCCTTCTTCGTCCTCCACGCGCTCCTTGGATTCAGTGACGTCAGCAACTATGACGGCTCGTGGATTGAGTGGAGCAATGAACCGGGTCTCCCGATCTCCCGGGGCGAGTAGCGCGAATCGGTAATCCTGCCGGGGGCGCTCCGGTGCTCCCGGCTCTGTCCGACCCTTCCATCGCCGGCGGCTCCCGTCGCCGGCGGCTCTCACCTCTCTATCTCAACAACAACAACTCATACCGGTTCGGGTCGGCGAGGAGTTGTGAGACCTCCTCGAGGCGGGATTCTACCAGAGGGCCGAAGAGTCCAAGAATGAGACACGCAGCGGCGAGAAGCAGCACCATTGTCCGGGTCTGAACGGTGGCGCCGGAGCGGTCGTTAACCGCTCCAGCAGGCATTCCCTCAGGCCCGCCGGCTCCGGCCGCCTCACCACTGCGGCCTCGCAAAGCTCCAGCCGTCTCCCCCATCCCAACATGAAACACCCGTGCGTAGTAGAGCATGGAGATTACCGTGCCCGCCGCGATTACAACCACCGGCGGCACTCCGAAGATCCTTATGCTTCCGAGGGCAATCCGCCACTTGCTGTAGAACCCGCTCATAGGCGGGATGCCCACCAGGGAAATCGCGGCGGTTACAAAGGCGACAAACCCGAGAACCTCCCTTCTCCCCACACCCCGTAACGCCCCGATGGTGGAGCTTCCTCTTCGGTCGATGAGGGTTCGTCCTGAGTAGAAGAGGGTACTCTTCATCAGAAAGTGAAAGAGGACGTGGAGCAACGCGCCGGAAGCGGCGATCAAACCAACCTCCGCAGATGGTGCTGCGAGGACCCCCGCGAGGGCGATGAGGATGTAGCCGACGTGGGCGACGCTCGAGTAGGCGAGCAGCCGTTTGAGGTCTCGCTCCCCGAGGGCGAGGGCGTGCCCGATCAAGATATTGACCGAGCCGAGGGCGACGAGGAGGAGTGCGAGGGCCGCGGGAGTCTCGTGAGCCCGGAAGACCTGGGCGAGGAGCCGGAAGAGGACGTAGAGATAGACCTTCATGCCTGTGCCCGACAGGAGGGCGGCTACGCTGCTTCCTGCGGCGTCGTAGGCGGGAGCCTGCCAGAAGTGGAACGGCACGAGACCGAACTTCATTCCGAGGGAGGCGGTCAGAAGCGCCGCCGCGGTCCGGTAGCTCCGGGGCGGGGTCGCCGCCCCCCGGGCTGCGATGATGCCGAGGGAGAGGGCGCCCACGTGGCGGTAGATGATAATGACGGCGAGGAGAAAGAGCACTCCCGAGAGGGAGGTGAAAATCAGGTAGACGAATCCCGCTCCCGCCCCTTCGGCCCGCTGCTTGTAGGTCATCAGGCCTACCGAGGAGACTGACGCGAGCTCGAGAAAGACAAAGAGATTGAACAGATCTCCCGCCACGAGGATGCCTGAGAACGCGGCTATGAGGAGCTCCGTGAGTATCCAGACCGCCCGTCGGCTCTTGCGCTCCTCGCTGAAGGCGTGGATGAGAAAGAGGATGTGCCCCGCCGCGAGGATTATCAGAAAGAAGCTCGACAGGAGGTCCGCGGAGAGGACGATGCCGAGAGGCGCGCTCCATCCACCGACCTCGTAGGTGATCGATCCAACCGCGGCGGTCTGCAGCGTCAGACGGATCACCAGAATGAGGTGGGCAACGGCGGATAGGGCGACAGTGATCCTCACAGAGCTCCGGGGACCCTCCGGGAGGAGGGAAGCGAGAAACGCGCTGATGAGAGGGACGAGAACAAGGAGAACTACCGAGTGACTCAACGGCGCCTCCGAAAGGCGACGCCGATGTCAGTGGTTCCGTAGCGCCGGTGGACGAGGACAGTGAGGGCGAGGGCGACCGACAGCACCCCGGCTCCTATGACGATAGCCGTCAGGGCGAGAGCGTGGGGGATCGGGTCGACGTAGCTCTCAACGCCCGCCTCGATAATCGGTGCGGCGCCCCCGGGCAGATAGGCGAGGGCGACAAGGGTCATGATCAGAGAGGACTCCATGACGCTCAGGCAGACGCAGATCTTCACCATATCTCTTCGGGTGAGCACACCGTAGAGTCCGATACCGAATACCGCCGCCGCAGCGATAAAGGTCGCTTCCCTCAGCATCACCCGGCTCTGGTGGAAAGCAACTCGTAGTAGATCGTGCCGAGCCCGGAGGCCACTTTTACACCGATCACAAGATTGAGGAGGGGAATGAAGCCGCCACTGAGGATCTGCCCGGGTCGACCCGGGGGAAATCCGGCCGCGAGATTTGTGAGAAACCCTACCCCCTGTATCACGGCTACCAGGCCGATCGCGGCAAAGGCCGCCGCGCTGAGAGCCTCGCTTCGATGGAGCATGTGCGGGTCGACGGCGCGCGTTGTCCTGCCGGTCCCAAAGGTGATTGCAAGGAGGATGAGCAGCACCGCAAGACTGACACCCCCCTGAAAGCCTCCCCCCGGAGAGAGGTGGCCGTGGAGCATTATGTATAGCGGAAAGAGCAGAAAGAGGGGTACCAGGTAGGAGACCGACCGCCGGACGAGAAGACCGAGACCTGGCTCCGCCGCAGAAACTCCGGATCCCGCAAAGGCGGCACTCACCGCCGCCACCGAGGCGAAGATGACACTCGCCTCCCCCAAGGTATCGAAGGCGCGAAAGTCGAGAAGAACTCCGGTGACTACATTGATTGCCCCGGTACCCGCGACTGTCCGGGCAACAGCGGTGGCGCCGAGGCAGCTGGTCCCGGGAGCCTCTCCGGTGAGGAGCAGCAGGGCAAAGCCGACGGCCGAGGCGAGGGCGACGATGAGGCCTGCGATCTCCCGAGGTTTCATCGGCGGCTCCGCAGCTGTTGGACCGTCGTCATAAAGACCGCCGTCATCAGTCCTGCCCCGATCGCCGCTTCCGCCATCGCCACGTCTACCGCCTGGAGCATCGCATAGGCGACGGTGGTAAAGAGGCTGAAGATCGACAGCAGAACCACCGAGGTCGCCCATCCCCGCAGGAGCACCGCCCCGGCAGCGGTAATGACGATCAGCAGAAGCAGCAGAACGTATGGGATCTCAGGAACCATCCTGTCGCTCCAGTCGCTCGGCGTACTCGTCCACAACCAGGTGACGTCGCGCTCGCTCGGATTTGTAGTTCGCCCGGGCAATCGCGTGGACCGCGATCGGATTGGTTATCCCGAGAAACAGGCCAACCAAAAGCGCCCTCAGGGCGAAGGCGACGGTTGGTGATCGCAGTGCCACACCGATGAGAATAAGCCCCGCCCCGACGGTCAGACCCTTTGTCCCGGCGTGAAGCCGGGTGTAGGCGTCGGGAAAGCGGAGCATTCCAAGACTCATGGCAAAGAAGAAGAACAGCCCCCCTCCCATCAGGAGCGTGCCCGCAACCATCCGCACCGACTCCATCGCCCTACTCCCCCTGCCGCTCGATAAAGTGGGCGATGACCAGGGTGTCCGCAAAGAGGAGCAGCGCGTAGACGATCGCTATGTCGAGAAAGATTACCCGGTCAAAGAGAAGGCCGAGAAGTACGAGTACCACCGCCATCATTACCCCGATGGCGTCGGTAGCGGCGATCCGGTCGAGGAGGGAGGGGCCGAGAAAAACCCTGACGAGACAGAGGGCGGAGAAGAGAAGAAGGGCGCCGATTACCTCGGGGATCATAACCCCATCCTCTCCATCCAGCGTCTGATACCGCCGGTGACCCGTTTGTCGAAATCCTGTTCCCCGTAGCCGGTGATGTCGATCCAGTGGAGGTAGAGAACATCCTCCTTCTCGTCGTAATCGATCGTCATCGTCCCGGGGGTGAGGGTGAGGAGATTGGCAAAGAGCGTTGTCCCCGTGGTTGTCCGCATGCCCCCCTCAACCCTCACGATTCCCGGCCAGAAGTCGAGGCTCGGACGCAGAGCGAGAACGGCCATGCCGACCCCCGAGAGAAAGACCTTCCAGAGAAAGAAGGGTACAAAGGCGATCCGCCAGGCGGTCCTTCGCAGCAGAGCGCCGGCTCTCCCCGCCTCCGGCCCAGGGGGAAGGAGCTCTTCCCTCGCTGCGACCCACTCCCGGCCAAAGAGGATCCGCCGTGTGATAACTACCGCCCCACCGCTGACCAGGAGTCCGGGTAGCAGGAAGGTCGGCTCCAGCGTACCGGTCAGCATGACCCAGATAACGCTCAGGACCACCCATGTCACCAAAACCCCGCGCATACCAAGGAGACTACTCCAGGAACCAGGATCGGACAAGACTCGGTTACCCCGTTTTATACGATTCGCCTTGATCCTTCGAATTTTCCTTTTCTCGAGGAGGTTTCTCCGTTGCGAAACCTCGGGAGCTGGATTACTCTTGCTCTATCAATGCTACGTGAAGTGCTCACCGAAGAGGTTGTACTCTGTGACCTGCAAGCCTCGACCGGTACCGAGGTAATCGACGCTCTCCTCGATATGCTCGAGAGCACCGGTTCCCTGCGGGACCGGGCGCAGGCTCGGGAGGATGTTCTTTTGAACGAGCGGCGCTCCTCCACGGGTATGCAGCACGGCGTAGCGATACCCCACGCCAAGACCAGTGCCGTCGACTCCCTGATAGCCGCAGTCGCGGTCACCCGCGATCCGATTGAGTTCGACAGTCTCGACGGCAAACCGTGTCGCATCTTTATAATGACCCTGTCGCCCCTCGATCAGAACGGTCCGCACATGCGGTTTCTCGCAGAGATCGGCCGGATACTCAAGAGCGGCAAAAACAGAAAAGCTCTCCTCGCCGCGACCAACAGCTCAGAGCTTCTCCACGCTTTTATCG
>JBKHDM010000061.1:0-16282 GCA_046541355.1 Spirochaetaceae bacterium | reverse complement strand
CCGATCAGACCAGCTGTTGCTCTGTGGCGCGAGGGGGAACCTACCAGATTCGTGCCGCACGTGTCAACCGTTTCCGCTGCAACGTTGTCGATCGACTATCGGTCCGTCTCCTCCTGCGTGTCAGACCCGGCACGATCGCTTTTCAGGGCGCTCAGAGCCGCCTCCTTCTGCGCCAGGGTAGCCACGATCTGGTCAATCTCCTGGAGCAGCTCATTGATTCCCGCCGTCTTTGGCGAGACGGTCTTTCGCTCCTCGACGCTGAAGGAGTGATAGACCGATCTGCCGAGCTCGAGAAGGAGCCGCTCTTTCTCACTGCGCAGCTGCCTGATGTCGAGATTTGTCACCCCCTCGTCCCCGAGGCGCTTGAGCCGTTCCCGGGCTCCTTCGATCGCCTTTTTCGACCCTTCTACCCCGGAGTCGAGGATCGAACGCATATCGTCAAAAATGCTCATCCTCCTATGATACGGTGAGCCTGGGATTGGAGCAACTAAACCGGCGATTGTCGGCCAGGCAGCCGTTTCTTGACCTGTGAACCAACTCCCTCTACCATGGCCGTATGCCACGGAAGGAGTTCTTCTATGAAATTGATCTTCCTCGGACCCCCGGGAGCGGGCAAGGGAACGATGGCGGTGAGACTCGCCGACCATCTCGGGATTCCGCACATCTCAACCGGGGACATTTTTCGCTACAATATCAAGAATGAGACCGACCTCGGAAAACAGGTAAAGACGATACTCGACAGCGGCGAACTGGTTCCGGACGAACTGACAATCGATCTGGTCAAGGACCGACTCGACCACGACGACACCAAGAAGGGATTTATTCTCGACGGATTTCCCCGGACCATCCCCCAGGCCGAGGCACTATCGGATTTCGCTCAGATCGACGCCGCTATAAACTTTTCCCTTCCGGATGAGGAGATCGTAAAGCGTCTGTCCGGTCGGCGGGTCCACCCCGGGTCGGGTCGCACCTACCACGTGCTCTTTAATCCGCCGGAGGTCGAGGGGAAGGACGACCTGACCGGCGAGGACCTGGTTACCCGGCCGGACGACGAGGTCGAAGCGATTCGCAACCGTCTCGAGGTGTACAAGGAACAGACCGAACCGTTGATCGACTACTACGATCAGAAGAACCTCCTGATCACCGTGGACGCATCTCCCAAGCCGGACGAGGTTTTCGAAAGCCTCACGGCGGCGATCGACGAACTGCGTTGAGAAAAACGGCGGCGATTTCCGGTGCGTACAGCCGGAAATCGCGATTTACGCGCTCTAATCCTCTGCACGTAAAAGGTTTACCCGCTTTTTATCCCCAGGGTGGAGGACAGTAGCCCTCACCCACCCTCCTCTGGGTCCCCGGCCTCCTGCCCTTCACCCTCCTCCTCCTCCTCAGCTTCCAACTCCTCAAGCCGTCCATACTCGTCGAGAAGCGCCTCCACCTGAGCCGGGGCGACGAGATCTGCATCTCCTAGGAGCGCCTCGATCGCCTGACTGTCGGAAAAGCCTTCTTCCAGGGCGCTTTCGAGGGCGATCAACCCGTTACGATCATTGCCGATGGTAGTGAGAAGAATGCGCGCCTGGGAGAAGTAGTACTCCTCCTCCCGAGGGTCGATCTCTATCAGCAGCTCGAAGGTTTCAACAGCCTCCTGGGGGTAACCGAGGGCCTCGTACTGCCGGGCGACCTCCTCGAGGGAGCTCCGGTCATCGGCAACGAGCCTGCGCAGGCGTTCGAGGTAGACCGCCGCGCTCTCCTCGGACTCCGCGGAGGAGAGCAGGGAGATCAGCCTGCGCAGAATCTCTTCATCCTCCACCGCGAGATCCGCGGCCGTCCGGAGGAGATCGATGGCTTCCCTGGATTCCTCGGTCAGCAGCGAGAGGTTGTAGAGAGCCGAGACTCTCCCGGGGTCCTGGGCAAGGATCTCCCGGTAGAGCGTTTCAGCCTCCCTCTGGTCGCCGAGCTGATTCAGGGCGTAGGCGATGGTCTCCTGAATGAGCAGGTTGTCCTCGTCCTCCTCCTCGAGCTCCCGCAGGAGGGATAGAGCCGCCTGCGGGTCGTCCCGTTCGAGCTCGAGGCGGGCAAGATTGTAGTTTGCCGCGATGATGGTCGGGTCGAGCTCCCGGGCCTTGAGATAGAACTCGTAGGAGCGCTCGTACTCATCTATCTCAAAGTAGAGATTGCCGAGGTTGTAGTACTCTGAGGCGATCTCGGTGACCCGGGGGTCAGTGGCGCACCCCGCAATCAGCAGGATGATAGCCCCGAGGACGAGAAGCGAGAGTCGCCGGCGCTCGCCGGCCACCGCCCGGGGCCGGGAGCTCCCGGGAGCCCTAGGCCCGCGCCCTTTCCTGCAGAACAGTACGTTCAATTTCGCGAACCTGTGCGCGGTAGAGGTTGGAAATGGTGGAGCCGTAATCGGCGATGAGCTGGATGATGTTACGAGGGGCGTCCTCGGTGTCAGCCCCGTTGAGCCGGTCCCCGGCGTCCCCGAGCCCGGGGAGAATGTAGGCGGCGTCGTTGAGGACCGGATCCATCCAGAGGGTGTAGACCGTAGCGTTGTCTATCGCCCTGACGATCCGAAGTGCTCCTTTGAGAGCGGAGATCACATTGAAAAAGCTGACCGACCGGGGATGGATACCCTCATTCTCCAGATAGTTGATGATCGTGACCAGGCTACCGCCGGTGGCGTTCATCGGATCGGCAAAGATGAGGTCTCTTCCGTCGAGGGCGGTAAGGTCGAAGTAGGACCTCTCGAGATCGAGAAGGTACTCCATATCCTGCTCTTTTCGGGTGTCGTTGCGTCGGATTCTAAAGAGAGCGAAGGGGGTGACGTAGCCGGTCGACGTGTACTCCTGAATCTCCTTCGACATGATCATCGATGGAAGCAGCGCTCCCCGGAGCATGACGCACATGACCGTCTCCTCGAGGCGATCATCCACGTCGGGAATCTTGTGGACCGCGAAGTTCTGCACCGGCACCGACACCGGCGTACTCACTATGAGGTGGTTCTTCTTGTGATTGTCCGGTTCCGCAAAGGCCAGATTGAACAGGAGCTCGTAGGCGCGCTGGATGTAATAGACAAACTCGTGGTTCCCGGTTCGCACATCCCGGAGCTTGGCAATGAGCCTCGAGGCCTCTCCATGGACCGCCCGGGGAGTCTGGAAGGAGTACACCTTAATCGTCGGCTCACCGCGGGTGAACTCCTGCATCCGGTCTCCCATCTCCGTGTACAGGGAGATGAGGTTTTCCTTTTCCCCGGCCAGACGGTTCCCGTCTTTACCGCTTTCGAGGATCCGCATAACCTCGAGAGACCGGTTGTAGAGCTCGTCCATGACCTGCAGATGCTGTCGATCAGTTTCGCTCAGGTATCCGTCGAGGTCCGAAGCGTTTAGCACGACGCGTCCGCGGTCCTGTTCCATACCTCTCACTATACCGTGAGCTCCCTTGCCGCCTCAACCAATGCCGACAGGCGCACTAAGACGACTCGGGCCGTCCCCGAAGGAGACGGCCCGGAAGCAGGGTCACACTCTCTGAAAATGGCTCCCCTGGCCTACTGAATCGGCGCCCCGAAGGCGAGGCCGAGGGCGAAGCTGCGGTTGTCATCAAGGGCATCGGCGAGAATCGCGTCGATGACGAACTTGTAGCGGGAGAGGCTCGGGTTTGCCGCCACGTCGATGCGGATACCGGTGTTAAAGACGCCCCGATCTGATGCGTCTGCACGGTAGGCTTGGGCGCTATAGCTGAAGTTGGCAAAATCGTTGATCCAGTGGACGTAGCCCTGAAAAACGTCAGGAAACAGCAGCAAATCGAAGCCCATGCCGAAGTCGATCGCCTCATCCGGTATCGGGTCGCCGAAGCTCTTGCCCACGACAAAGGTGGTCTCCGCAGGCATATTGAAGAACTCTCCCGGGTAGGTAGCTGCGAGATAGATCTGCTGCACATTCTCATCCTCCCCCCCATCCTGGAGGAGCTGGAAGTTTGCACCAACGGCGACGGCGGTCCGATCCGTAGGAAGCTGGATCTTGCCGCCGAGGATCATGTCCTCGTTGTCGTCTCCCGGCTGGGCGTCATAGGCAAAGGAGAGCTCGAGCAGCCGGAAGAGACTGACGCTCGCCTTGGGAATGTGGCTGGTATCATCGTCAATGATGGCGTGATACCCGAGATCAAAGGCGAAATCCGCGGTCCGTTCCCAGCCGATCCGCCCCGAGGGGATGCTCATCAAGCCGGTGGCACCGTTAAATGACATACCCTTGAGGGATTGGCCGAACACCGCCCCGCCGACCAAGAGTAAAACGAGAACCAGACTAACCTGTTTCCTCATGCTCCGCTCCTACGTTGGTAGTTGTTGTTCTGGAAAGACGCTTAGAGCATAAGACGAATTACCCCGGCAATCAATACGCATCCCTAGAAAACGGTAGGTTACAGCGGGACGTCGCGGGGAGGAGAGGGGGCGCGGAGAAAACAATAGATCAGATATCAACTACGCCCCGAGAGCCGGCTCATAGAGTCCGAGAGCTTCCGGACGCGGCTGCTGGAGGTCTCGCTTTCAGCTGCTTCCGCCGGGCAGCCCGCACGGTACGTTCAGATCGCCAAGCAGCTCCCCATACCTACTCGAGCTCGTAGGTGACCTGGACCCGGGCGGAGTAGGTGATGCCCCCGGGCTGGATAGGGCCGCCGCCCATCCCCTCGGCGAGGACGCGGGAGTTGTAGGGCAGAGGCGATCCCCCCACAATCTCTGTGACCTCCAGGGCGCGGCCGACGGTCCGGTCAACAGCTTCTGCGAGACCCTCCGCCCGTGCTCGCGCGTTTGCCACCGCCATGAGCCGCGCCTCGGTGTCGTAGGAGCCGGGGCTCGAGAGGGAGAACTCGACGCCGTACATCTGATTCGCCCCGGACTCGATGGCGGCATCAACGACGCTCGCGGCCAGGGCGACGTCGGTGATGGTGACGCGGACCATGTTCTCCACCCTGTAGATGCCCACCGGGTCTCCCTCCTGTGAACGCGAGGTGAGAGGGGTTTGGTAGTCGCGCTCGAAGAAGACGCTGTAGTTGGCGGTCTGAATCTGGCCCTCGGGAACTCCGAGCTCGTGGATAGCCTCGATGACCGCGTCCATCCGCTCCCGCAGGTCCGCCGCGGCCCGCTGGGCGCTCTCATCGTAGAGCTGCACGCCGAGGGTGACGACCGCCTGGTCCGGCTCCACGACGAGTTCCCCTTCCCCCAGGACTGTGAGGGTGGCAGGCTCCTCCGGCGCGCCGGAGGCGAACACCCCGGATGCGAGAAAAAGGAGAGCCCCGGCGATTGCGAGGACCCCGGTGATGGTTGTTCTGATCATGCGGGGACGATAGCCCGCACGCTCCCGGCGCGTCAATCTTCGAAGTCGTGATCACCCGCAACCTCCGCCGCTGTCGCACAGCGGTGCCGTCAAAACAGACGCACACCCTGGAGGGCCTACGGCTTCCCCACTCGGTGTTTTGCCCCTCCGGGCGAACCCCCCGCTTCCGAGACCGGGGTCAGGTATAAACGACTGAGAGGAAAGGAGATAAAAAAACCGCCCGGCCCAGGGACCAGACGGAAAAGCAGCATCTCCTAGGGGAGTCGAACCCCTGTTGCCGGGATGAAAACCCGGAGTCCTAACCACTAGACGAAGGAGACGTTTCGATGCAGACCTTACTGAACGTTTTCGGGAACGTCAAGAGTCCGATCTACTGAGCCGCGCAGGGATCGAACCTGCGACCCACGCCTTAAAAGGGCGTTGCTCTACCAACTGAGCTAGCGGCCCGTGAAAGCAGGTGGCACTCTAACCGGAACGCACCACGGCCGTCAAGGCGGGTGACCTACATCCGCAGGGCGAACTCGAGTGTCGCCCCGGAGGTCGGGCGATCCCCCGGGTAGCGGCCGAGTTCCCGGGTAAAGACGGTGAAATGGGTTTCGAGAAAGAGCAGATCAAGCCCCGTTCCGAGGGTGACATAGCCCTGGTTGAGGCCCATGCGGAGGTCAAAGAAGTTCAGAAGCGTCACTTCCGTACCGAAGTGGAGGCGGGTCCAGAAGCTTCTCGGATTATCCCGGTCCTGGTCTGTGAGTTTGAACGGGTCGGTTAGCTGGGCGTGGATTTCCGGGTCCACAAAATTGGAGAGGGGGCCGAGGTCCGGCTGATAGGCGGCGCCGAAGCTGATCTCCATCGGGATGATGTAGTCGCCGGTACTGATCGACTCCCGGGAGCTCGCCGGCAGTCCGCCTTGTCCGAGGGCATCGAGGACCTGCTCGGCGGAGTTGAGGGAGTAGCGCAGTCTGGTATTGAACAGATCCCGCCCCTGTATGCCGAGGGCGAAGCTGCGGTACCGGGCAATGACCCCGGCGTCGACACCTACACCCCAGCCGTTGAGGGCATCGATGCTCTCGAAGGGGGAGCCTCCCTCGGTGCCGGTCTCCACACCGGTAAAGTCCGTCAACAGCGCCGCGGTTGTGTCGGAGTTGACGAGGGAGTAGACCCTCAGAAGCGGGCGAAGGTTGGCCCCCGCGGCGATCTGCACCGGCCCTGCGTAGAAGTTGCGGGCGTAGCCGGCGATAAAGGTGAGCTCCGTGGTGGACTCACCGGTGAGACCGAGGGGAAAGGAGCGTCCGTAGAAATAGGTGTCGATCCCGTAGTTGAGGGCGAGGGCGAAGCGCTCGCCGATGTAGCCGAGACCGAGGGAGGTTCCTAAACCGAATCCGTTGGTCGTCAGCTGCTCCTCGAGGAGGTTTACCACCGCCTCGTCGGTGGAACCGGTCTCATCCTCATTGTCTCCGTCCACCGCCGCAAGCATCGGCAGGACGGCGTCTGGTTTCGCGTGAACCCAGGTTGTAGAGGTCGGAAAGGTCGCCTCCGCCCCCTCGGTAAGAGCGTAGCCGGCGGGATTGGTAAAAAAGGAGTTGTACCCCTCGGCCACAGCGGCAAAGGAGCCGCCCTGACCGAGAACTTCGGGATTAAAGGGTATAAAGGGTTCCTGCTTGATCGGGTCCGCTGCGAGAGAGAGGGAGAGCAGAGTTGCGAGACACAGGGGTAGCAGCGTGTATCGGTGCAAAATCTTAACCTCCCTCCACCACGCCGGTGAGTCCGGCGACGTCAAGTATGTTACGCAAAGAGGTAGGAGCGCTCTCAGTTCCGAGAGCGTCCTCGGTAGGATCGGAGTATCCGCCCAGATTGTCGTTTTCGATATCCGAGGCGAGGGCATCGACGCCCCCGGCCTCTACAGCGAGGGTGTTTATGAGTATTGCCACCGTTGCGCGCTGGGCGATCTCGCCGCTGTTGGCGCCCTCAGGGACCCCCTCCGAGTCGAGATCGTCTCCGTATACCTGGTACGCCTCGGAAGCGGTCTGGAAACTCTCGAGCTGCTCCCGCAAAGCGGTCGGGTCGTTACGTATGGACTCCGGAAAAATGGACTCTACAAGTGTCGCGGGATCGGAGAAATCCCCGTCTCCGGAAAGCAGCACATCGACCACGTTGTTTACAACCTCTCCCCCGGCGGTCGTCTCCATTTCGACGTCCCCGGAGAGGATCGCGGCGCTCCGCCGATCCTCATCGCTTGCGTTTGTATCGTTGTAGATCTCCTGAAGCCGGTTCTGAATTGTCTCTTTGGCCTCCGGGTCGTTGGCGAGCTCGTCAAAAAACTGAGGACTCTCGGCGGCCTCGGCGATCTCGTCGATCGAAGCGTTTGCAAGCTCCGATGCGCTGGGAGGACCGTCAAAGTCGGCAAAGAGGTTTGCCTCGTATATATTGGCGCATCCGAGGAGCGCTGAAAGAAGTACCACAATCAGGGTGGCGCGTACGCTTCTGTTCATAATCATATCCGTGCTCCTTCCGGCGGACCTCCCCACCTAGAGTATCGGGCTGTTACAGCTCTTCTCCACAAAAAAAAATAACGCAAAAAGGGGGGTTTATCCCAACGCGATCGGAGCTATCGGCGGGCGGCGCGGGCAACCGACACCGGACGGCGGTCAGAGCTGGTTTTCGATCCGGTCGAGGCCACGCTGAGCCTCGGTAAGGCCGGAGTTGAGATCGAGAGCGGTCTGGTAGGCACTCTCCGCAAAGGGCAGATCCCCGGCGAGCTCCCGGGCGTAGCCGAGACGGCTCCACCAGCGCGCGTCTCCGTCGTTGTGGTAGACGGCGGTGGAGAATGCAACGTCGGCGTGATTATACTCACCGAGGCGCATAAAAACTTCGCCCATAAAAAAGTAGACCTGATCGATGAGATCGCCCGTCGGGGCGATGGCGACATACTCCTGGAGGTAGTCGAGGGCCTCGACATTGTTTCCAAGACGGTAGTGGGACTCGCCGACGATCTGGACGATCCGGCTGTCATAGCGGGATATCGCAAGGGCGCGCTCGCCGTAGTCGAGGGCGTCCTGGTATCGGCCGAGGGCTAAAAGACTCCATCCGAGAACGGTGTAGGAGTTCATGTTCCGGGGTGTTTCTTCGAGCTCCGCGAGGGTCACCTCGACGGCATCCTCGTAGCGCCCCTGACGATAGAGCTGCAGTGCGTCCGGTCGGCTCTGAGCGACCGCGGTGCCGGCGAGGGCAAAAACAAGCAGTGCAGCGAGGGTCGTCTTTCTTGCCTTCATCCCTCTCCTCCCTGATCAACCTTTCGGGTACCGCCTTTGGACTCCTTCGGTCCGCCGGGCATTGCGCAGTTGCCGTTGAATCGACAGCCGCTCTGGACAATGAGGTCCGGGGTGGCGATGTTACCCTCGAGTTTCGAGGAGGCAAAAAGCTCGATCCGCTCGGAGGCGCTGACGTCTCCCCGGACCGTCCCTTTTACCGAGACTCGGACCGCCGAAACCGTCGCGTCGACCACGGCGTCCTCGCTGATAAAAAGATCGCTCTGACTGGTGACTTTGCCGGACAGATGTCCTTTGACCAGAAGGGGCTGTTCGAAGTGAATCTCCCCTTTGAACTCGAAGTCCTCCGCCAGCACCGAGTCGAGGTCCGACTCATCGATGCGACGGACCCGCAGATCTGCCATGGCGTCACACTACTCGGGCCGATTACCCGTTGTCAACTACGTGCGCCTCCCGCGGTTACCGTCTGGGTCGCAGAGAGATGAGCTCCCGCAGCGTTTCATCGAGAGCCTCGGACAGCTCTCCCCGCATGGAGCTGGTATACGGGTTGTAGTGCTGGAGATCGAGAAAGAGCTGGTAGGGATCGTTGCAGGTCTGCTCGATCACCTCCTGGATTTTCCGATATCCGAGGGTGGCGATAGGGGAGTGAGGAAGCTCGAGGCGGCTGAGTACCCGGCCGATGAAGTGGGTTATCCCCTGGGTATAGGCCGCCTCGCGATCGTGCTCCTCCGGGCTCATCTCGATGATTTTGAGTCCGAGGTCCCGAAAGCTCTCGAGCCACTCCCGGTAGACGCCTCCTGCGTCCCTCACAGGATAGGTGATGATGGGAAACCCCTGGACACCGTCGCGCCCGGAGTCGGGGCCGAACATAGGATGGGTGGCGATGAGGGGCTGCTGACCGGGAAAGTGGCGCTCCATCACCGCCGCCGGATGCACCTTGACCGAGCAGGTGTCGAGAATCGGCACCGTGGGCGGGAGGATGGTCGACAACAGGCGGCAGCTCTCATCCATCGCGGAGATCGCGACACAGAGAAAAACCGCCTCTGCCTCGGCGAGCTCCTCCACCCTCACCTGGGAGATCGAGTCGGGCAGCTTCTCCTTCCAGGATCGGCTCGCCCCGACAACCTCCATCTGCGTCGCAAGCAGGGAACCCCAGAAGGTACCGAACCGGCCGAGACCGTAGACCCCCACTTTCCGACGATTCTTCGACATGGCGCCCATAGTATGCCACCTTCGCGCTCTCTGTCATGACCTTATCCTCTCCGCCGGGGATATGATAGAATCTCTCCATAACCGTGACAGGAGTTCTACAGATGGCATTTATCGAGCAGATGCGAAGCAAAGCGAAGAAACTTGGTCGAAAGCTTGTACTCCCCGAGGGCACCGAGGCGAGGACGGTGGAGGCGGCACGAATACTGGTGGATGAGGGTCTCGCCGGGAGTGTCACGCTTATCGGCAAGGGCGACGCCGTTGAGGGGGTGGCGAAGCAGCGGGGGGTCGAGCTCAAGGGGATAACCGTTGTCGACCCCGGGCAGAGCGGCGACCTCGATGAGTTCGCCACCGAATACCTGGAGTTGCGCAAGCACAAAGGGATGGATGAGGCGACCTCGCGACAGGAGATTCTCGATCCCCTCAAGTGGGGTGCCATGATGGTGCGGACCGGAAAGGCGGACGCCATGGTGGCGGGAGCGGAGAACGCCACGGGGAATGTTCTCGTTGCGGCCTTCACCATTATCAAGACCGCCCCGGGGACAACCTTCGCCTCCTCCTGCTTTGTCATGCAGCATGGGGATACGAAGTGGGGCGAGGAGGGCCACATGATCTTCTCCGACTGCGCCACCATCCCCGATCCCACCGCGGAGCAGCTTGCGGAGATCGCGATAGCCGCCGCTCAATCCTGTCGCAACTTTCTCCAGACCGACCCGGTCGTGGCGATGCTCTCCTTCTCCACCAAGGGATCGGCTCAGCACGAGTCGGTGGATAAGGTGGTCGAGGCGCTTCGGATCGTCCGGGAGCGGGAGCCCGGGCTCGACGTTGATGGCGAGCTGCAGCTCGACGCCGCGATCATTCCCTCGATAGGCGAGAAAAAGGCGCCGGGCTCAACCGTCGCCGGCAAGGCGAACACCCTCGTCTTTCCAGACCTCAACGCCGGAAACATCGGCTACAAGCTCGCCCAGCGCCTTGCGGGGATGGAGGCGTACGGCCCCTTTCTCCAGGGTTTTGCCAAGCCTGTGAGCGACCTCTCCCGGGGGTGCTCGGTGGAGGATATCGTCAACACCGCGGCGGTAACGCTCTGTCAGGGTAGCTGAAATGAAGATTATCCTCGTTGGCTACGGGCGCATGGGTCACGAGCTTGCCGCCGCCCTCGGACGACGGGGGCATGAGCTTCTCGCCTCGGTAGACCCCGCCTCCCGTGAGGCGACCCACCGGGACCTCTCCTCTGCCCCCCTCGCCGAGGCAGACGGGGTGATCGAGTTCTCCCTCGCCGAGGCGGTCGCGGCAAACGCCGCGGTCTACCTCGAAGCACGGCTCCCCGCGGTGGTCGGCACCACCGGATGGGAGGCGGACCTGCCGAGGGTGGTCGAGATGTTCGAGAACGCCGAGGTCGGATACATGGTCGGGGCGAACTTCTCCATCGGCGCAAACCTCTTTATGCGCCTCGCCGAGGAGGCGGCTCGCCTCATTAACGGCATCGACGACTACGATCCGATGCTCCTCGAGTACCATCACGCGGGAAAGGCGGACTCACCCTCGGGCACCGCCCTTCGTACCGCCGAGGCGGTCCTCGCCGCCCTCGATCGAAAGAGCTCGATTCAGACCGAGGCGCTCCACCGGCAGATCACGCCGGAGGAGCTCCACGTCGCCTCGGTCCGGGGCGGGGCGATCCCCGGTACCCACACCCTCACCCTTGACTCCGCCGCGGATACTGTCGAGATTACCCACAGAGCCCGGGGCCGGGCCGGCTTCGCCGACGGCGCGGTCCGGGCCCTCGAGTGGCTCCGGGGTCATAAGGGCTATTACACCGTCGATGATTTTCTCACTCACCTGATGAACCGGTAAGGAGGCGCGCCTGTGTTTTCTGGAACCTTTACTGCTCTGATCACACCCTTCAAAGCGGACGAGTCCCTCGACGAAGATGCCTTGCGGAAGCTGGTGGATGCCCAGATAAAAGGCGGCGTTGATGGTCTGGTGCCGGTTGGAACCACCGGCGAGAGCCCGACGGTTACCCACGAGGAGAACATCCGGATAATCGAGATCGTCGTGGAGCAGGCGAAGGGCAAGGTGCCTGTCATCGCGGGCACCGGATCAAACTCCACCGCCGAGGCGATCCAGATGAGTCAGCGGGCAAAAGAGATCGGCGCCACCGCGACCCTCCAGGTCGCTCCCTACTACAACAAGCCGAGCCAGGAGGGGTTTTATCGCCACTTCACGGCGATAGCCGACGCCGTCGATCTGCCGATGGTGGTTTACAACATCCCGGGACGAACCGGCAGCAATATCGAAACCGAAACCCTCATGCGCCTCGCCGAGCATCCGAATATCGTTGCGGTCAAAGAGGCGAGCGGAAGCATCCCCCAGGTGATGGAGGTCGCCGCCCGAAAGCCCGATGAGTTCGCCCTCCTCTCCGGGGACGACAATCTCGCCTTCCCGATCATTTCCCTCGGCGGATCCGGGGTGATTTCGGTGGCCGGCAACGCCGCCCCGGCCCAGGTCTCCCGGCTTATAAAGCTCGCCCTCGACGGACGGATGGAGAAGGCGCGAAGCGAGCACTACAAGCTCCTGCCGCTTTTCAAGATGGTCTTTTTCGACACCAATCCGATACCGATCAAGTACGCCATGCATCTTCTCGGCTTCTGCGAGGCCGCCTACCGCCTGCCCCTCTGTCCCCTCTCCGAGGAGAACCGGGAGCGGGTCAAACAGGTACTCAAGACCCAGGAGCTTCTGAAGTAGTCGCCCCGCCGGCCTATCCCTCCAGCAGGCGTCGGGCGAGGGCGGCGTACACATCAGTCGAGAGCTCCTCACCCCGGGAGTCGGGGGAGTAGCCGAGCTCCTCGAGGCGGGAGGTGAGCTTGTCGACCTCGGGGCCGTCGAAGTTCCGCCTCAGGCAGTTGCGCACCGTTTTCCGTCGGGAGGAGAACAGTGCCCTGGCAACCGTGGAGAGGGCGATTCGCTGCGGTGGAGGGAGGGCGTCCTCCCGCGGCTCGAGGCGTACTACCGTCGAGCGGACCCTCGGGGAGGGAGTAAAGGCGTCTGCGGGAACCTCTCCCTCCAGTCGCGGGGTGTAGCAGGAGCCGATAAGCACGGTAAAAGAGGAGTACTCCTGCCCCCCGGCCTCTGCGACCATCCGCTGCGCAACCTCTCTTTGCACCATCACCACCATCGGCGGCACCCGGGCAAGGTTCGACTCCACAAAGGAGGCGATAATCCTCGAGCCGCTGCTGTAGGGCAGATTGCCGACCACCTTCGAGGGGGGAGGTCCCTGGTCGAGAGCTTCTCTGCACCGCTTTACAGCGTCCCCCGCCACAATCTCCACACCCTCCCCGAACCGTTCGGAGAGAAGCTCGATCAGCCCGTGGTCGATCTCGAAGAGGGTGAGGCGCGCCCCGGAGGCGACCAGCTCGTCGGTGAGGGCGCCGATCCCCGGTCCGATCTCCCAGATCCTCTCTCCCGGCAGGGGTGCGAGGAGGTCGACGATCCAGCGACGGTAGCGCTCCTGGAAAAGAAAGTTCTGACCCCACCGCTTCTTCAGGGTTATCCCCCGCTCCTCGAGAAAGCTGTTGATATCCCTCGGCGAGGCGAGATCGACCTCGTCGGCGCGCCTAGACACGCCTTACCCCGATGCTCCTCCTCACCAGGCGGAGCCAGGGCGCGAGGATCGCCACGGCCGTGAGGAGGGCAAGAAGCGCCCAGACCGCTGTGCCCGTCGCCCCGGTGAGGGGAGCCGCCCGGGCAAAGAACCCGGCGGTCTCCTCGATCAGCCGGTAGAGGAGGTCGGCGGCGAGGCGAACGGGGAGTGTAAGCCCGGGGAGCAGCTGCAGCGCCGGAAGGGAGAGGATAACCAGGAGCAGGGAGAGAAGTATGAGGGGCGTCAGAAGGAGGCTGCTTACCAGGGAGACCGGGTACGCCTCGGAGAAGACCCGCAGCGTGAGGGGCGTCGTCGCAACAAGGGCCGACGCGGAGATCATCACCCCCCGGGCGATTCGCGCTCCGGGGATGCGGGGAACGAGTCGCTGCAGGGGAACGCCGATCCAGAGAATCCCGGCGAGGGCGAGGGTTGAAAGCCTCCACCCGAGGCTCTCGGCGAGCGTCGGCGCCAGGAGCAGTGCGATGAGGAGCGCCGCGGCGAGCAGAGACTTCGGGTCGCTTCGTCGTCCCCGTAACCGGAGCGCCGCGGCGAGGCCGAACATCAGAAGCGCCCGCAGGAGGGAGGGGATCGGACCGACGAGCCAGAAGTACACCCCCAGGAGCGCTGTGACAACAACCATCCCGAGGCGACCGAGAAGTGGTGAGAGGAGAGCTGAGAGAAGCATCGCGATGAGGGCCAGATGCATCCCGGAGAGGGCGAGCAGGTGCGTCCCGCCGCTTCTGCGGATAAGCTCGGGCAGGGCGGGATCGAGGGCTGAACGGTCGCCGAGGAGAAGAGCCCTCGCAAGGGCGCCGGGCTCACTCCCGAGTCGGCGCAGCCTCCTCTCGAGGGCGCTCCGCAGGTCGCCACGGATCGCCTCGAGCATCCCGGTCGGAGGCGTTAGAGCCACCTCCGCCGCCCGGAGCCGCACCACCCCTCGCCCGGAGGCGAGAGCCTCGAGCTCTCCTTTGTCCAGGGTGACCGAGATTCCGCTGCCTGCCACCCCCCTCGCTCCTCCCGAAACCAGGAGTTCCACCTCCCCGGAGGCCGAACTCCCCTCCCCCGCCGGGGAGAGCAGGGAGTCAACGCGCATCCGGTAGCGTTCCGCCTCTCCCCTGCCCGGGAGAGAGTCTGTCAGGAGCACTCCCTCCACCGTCCAACTACCCCCCCTCTGCGCAGGCAGGGAGAGGCGCGGTCGTGAGAGGGCTCCCGCGTGGTCGAGGCGCAGCGCAGCGCTCCCGCCGACAAACCAGCCGAGGGCGAGGGCGAGAAGAAGGAGGCTGCCTGGGCGAATCAAGGCGGAGTGCGGCTGTTCCCCCTCCGGCGGCGGGAGGGGTTGGAGGCAATCGTCCCCGGAGCAGCCGGCGGTTTGAGAGATACCGCGGGAGAGCGTGATCGCCGCGGCTGCGCACACAATGGAGGGGACCATCCAGACCGCGGCGAACCGCGGTGGCGAGTGGAGCAGTCGATTGAGCAGGGGCAGTGCGAAAAAGGCCGCACCCGCCGCCCAGATGAGGGGGCGATGATGCGGCTCGAAAAAGGCTGGAAATCTCCGGCTATCGGGAAACCGCACGCATCGCCTCTCGGGCAGCCTCCTTTACCCGGTTCGGGTAATCGAGGAGCGTGCAGTAGAACAGGGCGTTGTAGGAGTCCGGACGGCCGAGACGCTCGAGATTGGCGATCACCTCCATCACGATCTGGCTGTCGTAGGGGCGGTCGAGCTCGGTATAGGTGTTGAGTAGCTCGAGATAGTCGGTCAGCCGGACGGCGGCCTCGTCGGTATCCATCGCACCGAGACCGGATACCGCTTCGAGCACCCGCTGTCGGGTGGTTACGCCGCGCTCATACTCGAGGACGGTCTGGTTGAAGTGGCGGATCATCGAACGGGTCGCCTCGCCGAAGCGCGCCTGTCTAACTACCTCGGAGGCGTCGTAGCGTAGTTGCCGGATCTCTTCGCTGATCGTCGGATCACTCACCGTCGCCTCGAGCGCCTGATTGAGGGCAGCCTGAGCGACAACGGGACGATCCTCCTCGGTGAGAAGATCGCTGTCGATAAGATAGTCGAAGGCTTCGTACTTCTCCCCCGGGTCACGACCATCGAGGGCGTCGATGGACAGCTCCACCGTATCTCCCTCGAGGGCGGCGAGAGACTCCTCGGCGGCGTCGCTTATCCGGTTGGAGAACTGCAGGAGCCTTGTCTCGAGGAGGATCGGAAAGGTTGAAGGACTCCCGAGCTCTCCAGCTGTCACCACCGCCTGTTCGAGAACCTGGCGGTCCACCTCCCCGCCGGCGGCGACGGCATTGCCGTTCTGGTCGGAGATCCACTGGTTGAGGTTCACAACGATCTGCTCGTTCCCCTCGCCGGCGGCACCCACGGCCCGGAGCATCGAGACGCGAGCCCGGGACTCCCGGCGGTTACGAAACAGCTCCCAGAGCCGCTCGGCAGCCGGGGCGTAGGCGGCCTCCTCGAGCCTCTCCGTAACAAAATCGCTCATCCTTTGGAGCGTCGTCACCCGCTCGATGTCTGCGGCGTTGCTTACCAGGTAGGAGAGCGCCTCGTTATAGAGGGGCGCCATCTCCTCGAGATCTTCGCTCTCCGAGGCGTCGAGGATGTTCATCTTGGTTTCAAGACCGGCGTTTCTGAAGTTGGAAATATATCGCTCTACCAGGGAACTCTGGCTATCGGGCTGATCCTCTCCGTCCTGGGCAAAGGCGGCTGCGCCCAGGAGAATGAGAAGTACAACGAGTAGTCGTTTCATGGAAATCCCCCTATGCTACAGGATACTACTCGTTCTGGTTGGAGAATTCAACGAAGTTCGTTTTCCTCCTCACCCTTGCCGAAAAGCCGG
>JBKHDM010000060.1:0-16310 GCA_046541355.1 Spirochaetaceae bacterium | reverse complement strand
TTTTAGCTCTCGTTTTAGCTCTCATTCCGGACTCCCGGCCGCGCCATGTCGATGACGCTGAGTTGGAGGGTTTCGTTTCCCTGGTAGTAGTTCTTGTCGAGCTCAAAGACAACATCCACCGCCTCCCCGAGGGCGAAGTCCCGGTTAACCAGCTGCGCGCCGTTCCAGAAAACCGCCGGCCACTTGAACGCTCCCCCTTTAAGAAGCAGGCGCAGGTGGTTCTGTTCCTTCCCGATAAAACTGATCTCCTCCACCGTCATCCCGCGCTTGAGAAACCGGAGAACCGGGTTTGCCATCCCGTAGGGCTCGAAGCGACGTATCAGATCCTCGAGCTTCGGGGTCATGTAGTTGTCCGGGAGCTCGGCGTCCACGAGAATTCGCTCTACCACCTCCTCGAGGCGGATGCTCTCGGCGGCGCGGCGCAGACGCCCGGCGAACGCCTCCATCTGCTCGGGAGCGAGGTTGAACCCCGCGGCCGCGTCGTGGCCGCCCCAGTCGATAAAGATATCCTCGAACTGCCGCAGGAACTCCGTCGCCCCGAATCCCCGGGCGCTCCTGATCGACCCCACCAGTCCGCCGTCGACGGAGGTGACCACAGCGGCGGGAGCGTCGAACTGTCGGCTCAGTCGGCCCGCGAGAATCCCGGTGATACCGCGGTGTACCTGCTCGTCGTGGACCAGTATGATCCGCTCCCGGTGCTCACGAAAGCTCTCGTCCGCCTTCGCGAGCACCCGCTTCCAGGCGTCCTCACCGACCTTCTTCCGTTTCTTGTTGAGGGAAATCACTCTCTCCGCCAACTCTTCCCGCTCTCGCTCCTCCCTGCTCAGCAGGAGCCGGACTGCGGCGTCCGGTTCCCCCATCCGGCCGGAGGCGTTGATAATCGGGGAGATCTGCCACCCCACGGCCTTGGTAGTGATCGGCTTTCCGATGAGCCCCTGTTTACCAAGGAGGGTTCGCAGCCCCGGGGAGGGGTCCTGTCCGAGCTTCCGCATCCCCTCCCGGACGAGAATCCGGTTTTCATTGCGCAGGGGCATCATATCCGCAAGGGTTCCGAGGGCAACGAGGTCCGCGACAGAACGAAAGGCGTCCCGGATCGACGGAAACCGGCGCATGACAAAGGCGCGGTAGAGCTGGGCGAGGGTATCTACCTCGGTGAGCTCTCCATCGGTGTATCGGGCAAGCCGGGAGCTGTCACGCATCTGCAGGAGCGTCTTGTTGCGCAGCACCGGAAAGGCGTCCCAGATTTCCGGGGCGAGATCGAAGAGGTGGATCTCCACATTCTTTCCAAAGACCTGGCGAAACAGACGCTCCTGCCCCGGGGCGTCGTAGACCAGGAGCTTCTGCCCGAGGAGAAAGTCGCCGAGGCGGCTGTGTTCGAGGTCCCCGAGCTCCGGGACGAGGGCTTCGCAGATCCGGTCCACCTCGATCAGATTCTCGAGCTTGATCGCGTCAATGATCACTGTGTCGTTGCCGGGGCGAAGATTGAGGAGGCAGACCTGCTCCCGAAACAGCTCGCTCCGGGCAAAGGCGAGGGCGGTGCGCACCTTGGAGGTGACTCCGCAGGCGCATAACCCGTCAAAGGGGTATCCCCGCTCACCGACCTTCGGGTTGATTATCGCTACCGCCGGGGGCAGCTGTTCCTGGGGGTTGTGATGATCCACCACGATCGTATCGATACCGAGCTCACGCCCCCGGGCGATCTCGGCGGTGTTGGTTGTTCCGCAGTCCACGGCGATCACCAGGGTACCATCCCGCCGGGCAAACTCCTCCATCAGCTCCACCGAGAGCCCGTAGGAGTCATCTCCCATCGGCACCCGCCACTCCGGCTCGAGGCCGAGATCTTCGAGTGTCTGAACCATTACGGTGGTGCTCGTTATGCCGTCCACGTCCCGGTCCCCGAAGACGAGCACCCTCTCCTGCTCCTCCGCAGCCTGGAGGATCCGCTCCACCGCGTCCTCCATCTCCTCGAAGAGAAAGGGGTTGTGGACGTACTGCAGGTCCTCCTCCAGGAAAAAGAGCACCTCCTCGCTGTCCACAACGCCCCGGCGGACTAAAACCGCAGCGCTCAGAAGATCGAGCTTGTACCGCTCAGCGATCCGGCGAACCTGTTCCCGGTCGAGATTCGCCTTCTCCCAGGTCATAGGGTCGATATCTCCTCCAAAATCATGGAGCTCCCGGTCTGGTAGGGAGCACCGGGAGACTCATCGATAGTAATACCACTGCTGAAGGTTTTGAGCGCCTGGGCGAGATGCTCCTCCTCCTCGGCGTAGATTCGGGCAACCGAATCTCCCGCCTCCACAGGCTCTCCCGGTTTCTTGAGTAGCTCGATGCCTACGTCGTAGCGCACCTTGTCCTCGGAGGTCGACCGTCCCGCCCCGAGGTACACCCCCGCCATCCCCGTCCGGTAGGCGTCAATACCCGTGAGGAGCCCGGAGACCCCCGCGGGTACCTCGTAGTGAAGGGGTGCCCGCCTGCTGCCGAGCTGCCGCAGGAGCGCTTCGGTATCCCCGCCCTGGATCTCCACATTCCGGAGAAAGGTCTGCCACGCCGCGCCGCTGTCGAGGTTTTTCCTGCAGATCTCCTCCCCCTCCTCCACACTCGACGCTTTCCCTCCCGCAACGAGCATCCACGCCGAGAGCCGGAGGGTCACCTCCATCAGGTCGTCGGACCTGGAGTCAAGACTCAACGGGCCCCGGCTCGAGCGCCCCCTGAGGCAGGCGCACGCCTCCTCGACCTCGATAAAATTGCCGACCATCGCGCCAAGGGGCGCCTCCATCCGTGTGATGACGGCAACGACCCTCTTGCCAAGGCTCTTTCCGGTCTCGACGAGAGACTCGGCGAGCGTCTTTGCATCGTCGAGACTCTTCATAAAAGCTCCGGCACCACATTTGACGTCGAATACCAGCGCCTGCGCCCCCTCGGCAAACTTCTTGGAGAGGATACTACTGGTGATCAGAGGAACCGACTCCACCGTCCCGGTCACATCCCTGAGAGCGTAGAGGAGGCGGTCCGCGGGAACGATCTCCCGGCTCTGGCCGGTCATACCGTAGCCGCAGCCGGCTATCGTCTCGACGAACTCCTCAGGAGGAATCACCGATCGAAACCCGGCGATCGAGTCGAGCTTATCGAGGGTCCCCCCGGTGTGCCCGAGGGCGCGACCGCTCATCATGGGGACCTGTACACCGGCGGCGGCGGCGAGAGGGGCAAGGATGAGAGAGACTTTGTCTCCCACCCCCCCGGTGGAGTGCTTGTCGACCAAGGGGCCCGGCAGGGAGGAGAGATCAATCGTTTCTCCGGAGCGGATCATTACCTCGGTCAGATACCCCGACTCCCGACGGCTCATACCGCGAAAAAAGACCGCCATGAGAAAGGAGGAAACCTGGTAATCCGGGATCTCTCCGGAAACATAGCCCTCGATGAGAAACTCGAGTTCCTCTTCCGACAGCTCCTCGCCGTCTCGCTTCTTGATTATGAGATCCAGTGCCCTCATCGATAGCCTCCTGTGGGAGAGTACCATGATTCTACTGTTATGACAGCCCGATTCCGACGGCGCTTCAGCTAAGCTTGACATCCCGCTCCAAATCTCGATAGCCTCAAAGGTACTAGATGGGAGCTTTTTCCGGCCTCCTCGCCTCCCCCGAATGGGCGCGTCTGCTTCTTGTCGGCGTACTGGGGATGTACCTCACCTGGACTCACAGGATCTACGGCGTCCGTTGCTTCCACTGCCTCGCCTCGGCCATCGGGTTTCTCGCCCTCCGTGAGCCACTCTACCTCGTCCTGCAGCCGCTTCCCCTGCTCCTCGCCGGTGAGGCGCTGATCATGTTCAGCTACACCCGATGGCTGTCGAGCTTCCACCGGGAACGGACGATCATCATCCTCTCGACCCTTGCGGTTCTCCTCACCGTCACCCTCGCCGCAGGCGTGGGGATAACGGATTTCGGCGTGAGCCTCGGGCTGACGATCGGCGCCTTTCTCACGCTCCTCGCCCAGGGGATACTGCTCTTTTCCGCCTCCCTCTTTGTCACCACCTCAAACAGCGACGAGGGAGAAATAATCGACCTCCACCGGGGTCGCTTCCTCAGTTATCCGCTGCTTTTTGTTCTCGCCCTTCTCCTGTTTCCCGAGGAGGGTCTCTTTTTCCGAGCCCTGGTGCTTCCCCTCTTCCTTCTCTATCACGCCTCGTTTATATGGCTCTACCACCGTCACGGCCGGGCTAAACAGGAGCGGGAACGGCAGTTCACCCGGCGCTACCTCGACTCCACCTTTGATTTCATGCGCACTATCGGCACGGCGATGAAAGAGCGGATCGAGGTCGATTCCGTGCTCGACTACGTTGTCGGCTCTCTCGTCGAGTCGACCGCTGCCGACGCCGGTGTGGTCTACCTTCGGGAGCACAAGGGGGAACAACTGTCGGTGCGAAGCGTGCGCGGCCGCTTTCCACCGCCCTATCACGTCTCGACCTCGGTAAAATCCAAGGTCGGGGGAGTAGAACAGTACCTCAGGGCGATGCCGATCCGGGTCGGGGAGGGGATATTCGGGGAGGCGGTGGCGAAAAACCAGGAGGTGCGCCTCGAGGACGCCGCCGAGGACGAGCGGATACGGGAGCTCGTGGAGGATCGGGCAAGCCACATAACCTCACTTTTTGCCGTCCCGATCCAGGTGGCGGATGAGGCGAGGGGGCTTCTTGCCATCGCCACGACAGCACCAAAAAAATACCTCGGCCGGCAGGACTGGGACCGCTGCAAGGTCTTTGCCACCTACTGCTCCCTGATGCTTGAGAGCCTTTTCAACTATCTCCAACTCCTTGAGAAGCAGGAGATCGAGCGGGAGGTCGAAATCGCCGCGACGATCCAGCAGGGCCTGCTGCCCCGGGAGCTTCCTGAGCTCGACAACGGGGAGATCGCCTGCTACACCTCCGCGGCCCGAGGCGTCAGCGGTGACTACTACGACGTGAACCGCAACCGGGACGGGGAGCTGTTCGGGCTGGTCTGTGACGTCGCGGGAAAGGGGATTCCCGCCTCCCTGATCATGGTTATCATCCGTACGATTGTTCACATTGAGCAGCGCAGCTCCTACCGTCTTCGGGAGCTCCTCGACCTGATCAATCGCGGTATCGCCTCGGACCTCGGTGCGGACCGTTTCGCCACGGCGTGCATTTTTACCTACCGCGGCGACTCGCGCTCTTTCACCTTTGCAAACGGCGGCCACCATCCCGCGCTGCTCCTGCGCCACGGGGCCGAAGCGTTTGAGGAGCTCGACACCCCGGGGATACCCGTAGGGATCGAGGCGGAAACCCGCTACGCCGAAACCTCGACCACCCTCGAGCCCGGGGATCTGGTCATCCTCTATACCGACGGCATAATCGAGGCGAAAAACAGCGAGGGCGAGCGATTTGAGGAGGAGCGGCTCCGGAGGGTGATCAAAAGAGCGCGAGAGGGTAGCGCGAATGCGATTGTTTCGGCTATCCTCGAGGATGTAGAAACATTCGTTTCCGGAGCACCGCAGCACGATGACCAGACCCTTATCGTACTCAAGGCAACCTGACAGCTCACAGCGACGTAGCCGATGGATATCGAGCGTAGGCTGACGGCGGGAGTCACGGTACTCTCCGTCTCCGGCCAGCTAGACCTGTTCAGCGCAAAGGATCTCCGTCAGGCGACGGAGGAGCTCAAGGAGACGGGGGTCAACCGGATCGTTATCGACTTTGCCTCGGTCACCTACATCGACAGCTCCGGGGTGGGAGCACTCCTCAACATCTACTCCCTCGCTCGCACCGGAGAGCTCAAGATACGATTCGCCAACATTCACGGTCCCGTTGCCCACGTCATCGAGCTGACAAAACTGAAGGATTACTTTCCGATAAGCGAGAACCTCGACAGCGCCTTCGCGGAGCTCGGCGCGAGTTAGTCCGCCAGGGTTACGCGGTTGCGCCCGTCACGTTTCGAGCAGTAGAGCGCCTGGTCCACCCGGTCGAGGAGCATGTGGGAGGTGAGGTCCCTGGTGAGGTCGAGCTGGGCGACCCCGATGGAAACAGTCACCACGATCTTCTCCTCCCGGTAGCTGAAAGCCTCAGACTCCACCCCCCGCCGGATTCTCTCAGCTATCTCCATCGCCTGCCCGCTGCTGGTACCCGGCAGGAGCACGATAAACTCCTCCCCCCCGTAGCGTGCGGCGAGGTCGGTCTGGCGAACATTGGCGAGCACCACATCCGCCACACCCCGCAGGACATCGTCTCCGAAGAGGTGGCCGTAGGTGTCGTTGACCCGCTTGAAGTGGTCGAGGTCGAGCATCATCACCGAGAGGGGAGCGCCGTGGAGCTGGGACTCCTGGATCGCCGAGGTGAGCATGGTGAGAAAGTAGTGGCGCATCTTGAGGCGGGTCATGAGGTCGGTGTTGGTGACCTCGAAGAGAAAGGCGTTGTGAATCGCGATCCCCGCGAGAAGCGCCACGTCGAGGAGGAACTCCCGCTCCTTATCGGTGTAGAGAACCTCCCCCTCGGCACCCGAGGCTATCCGCTCACCGAGGAGGATGACGCCGTTTATCAGCCCCCGCGCCCGGACGGGAACGATGAGCGAGGGGTTGAAGCTCCCGATGAGTTTGACCTCCTCCCTCGCCGGCAGCTCCTGCTCGAGCTCCCGGAGGGTATAGCAGCGAAACTGGTCGAGGAGAAAGCGAAGCAGCTCGCTCTCCTCGCTTATGAGGTAACTCCCGGGGCTGATTTCGTAGCCTATGACGTTTCGATGGAGGGTGAGGTCCGCCCGATGCACCTCGGTCCGGATAAACGCCGCGGCCTGGAGCACATGGACCTGGGCCATGCAGGTGTAGAGAATCGACTCGAGAAGCTGATTGAGCTCGAGGGTGCTGTTTAAGCTTTTGGAGATCTCGAGGAGTTGCCGGAGGTCGAAAATCTCCTTTTCGTAGCGCTCGATGAGCTGTTCATCGCCGATAGACTCCCGCCGCCTCTCCATCCTGGGCTCTATCCTAACCGAGCCTTACCGGTTGAGGCAATCGATCACTCCTAGGCTCACAGGATGTCCCTGCCGCTTCTGATTGTGCGCAACTCCCGTCCGGAGGACTCCTGAACCAGACGAAAGAGAAACGACTTGAGCTCTCTGGTCTGCTCCCTCGTCGGCCGCAACGCCGCAGCCTCTTCCAGGCTCCTGCCCTCCATACCCCGGAGGTAGGCGAGGGAGCCGGCGGAGAGCAGCTCATCTCCCTCTCCGGCCTCCTCGAGGCTCCCGACAGAGGAGAAGCGATGCTCCGAGGAGAGATAGCGGTAGTGTCCGGCGAGGGCTCGCGGCAGCTCCGGCCGCGTACCGAGGAGCTCGATGAAGTGCCAGAGAAACTGAAAGTTGATCCGATCCGTCCCGCTCTCCTCCCCTGAGGCCAGCAGATCGAGGGACGGGGAGAGGAGATTCCACACCTGTTCCCCCTCGCTACCGGCGGCATAGGAGGCGAGCACAATCTCCGCCCAGAGGGTGGCGATGTAGAACTTCCTGATGTTCTCCCGGAGCTCGGGATAGTAGGTTTCTACGGCGAGATCGACTATCTTTGAAGAGCCTTTGGTCGGATCGGTGTAGAGGTAACAGCGTCCGGAAGCAAAGGGGACGACCCTCCCCCGGAGGCTCCCTTTGCGGGATCGCGCGCCGTAGGCCATCGCGTCGAGGAGACCGGAACTGCGGCCGAGCATCCGCACCGATGCGTGGATCTCCCCTACCGGCTTGACCCGCAGAATTATGACTTCTTCCGAGGAGTTTCGGGACACGCCACATAGTAGAACGCTCCCTTGACCGGTGTCGACACACCACGTACTTTCTAGGGCGAATCATTATGGCAGAACAACGCGATATTCTACCTGCAGGCCAGCAGCTTCCGCAGAAGCTCTACCTCATTCCCTTTACCGGAAAGCCGATCTTTCCCGGAATCTTTACCCCGATCATGATCACCGAGCAAGTTGATCTCGAGGTGGTAAACAACGCTCTCGACAACGACAGTATGCTCGGCCTGGTCCTCACCCGAGACTCGGATCGTGAGGAGGGGATCACCGGCGAGGACCTCTACCGGGTAGGCACGGTGGCCAAAATCGTGCGCCGGATCAACCTCCCCGACGGCGGGGCAAACATCTTCGTCTCTACCCTCAAGCGGTTTCGCATCAAGAAGTTCCTCCAGCAGGAGCCACCGATCATCGCGGCGGTCGAGTACATCGACGACACCGACGCCGACTCCCGGGATGTGGAGGCCCTCACCCGCTCCCTGATAACCGAGACCAAGCAGGTGAGCGAGAACAACCCTCTGTTCTCCGAGGAGATGCGGCTCAACATGGTCAACATCGACCAGCCCGGTCGGATAGCAGACTTTATCGCCTCCATACTCAACATCGACCGTAAGGAGCAGCAGGACGTCCTCGAAACCTCGAGCGTTCAGCAACGTCTCGAAAAGGTTCTCATGTTCATAAAAAAGGAGCAGGAGCTCCTGCGGATCCAGAAAAAGATCCAGAATCAGATGAACGAGAAAATCGAGAAGAGCCGGCGGGAGTACTTTCTGAAAGAACAGCTCAAGGCGATCAAACAGGAGCTCGGTATGCCCACCGACTCCAAGAGCTCCGATTACAGGCAGTTCAGGGAGAAGGTAGACCAGCTTCCTCTCGATGATGAGATCCTCGAACACGTCGAAAAGGAGCTCGAGAAGTTCCAGCTCCTCGAGCCGAGTTCTCCGGACTACGGCATGACCCGCAACTACCTCGATACCATCGTCTCCCTCCCCTGGGCTGACCCCGACCCGGTGGATTTCGACCTCCAGGCAGCTCAGGGCATCCTCGATGAGGATCACTTCGGGCTGCAGGACGTAAAGGAGCGTATCCTCGAGTTCCTCGCGGTCCGCCGTCTCAAAGGGGACTTCAAGGGATCGATCATCTGTCTCGTAGGTCCTCCGGGGGTCGGTAAGACATCTATCGGGAAGTCGATATCCCGTGCCCTTGGCAAGAAGTTCTTCCGCTTTTCCGTCGGAGGCATGCGGGATGAAGCGGAGATCAAGGGACACAGGCGCACCTACATCGGGGCGATGCCGGGTAAGATTATCCAGGGGCTCAAGATAGTGGGAACCAAAGACCCGGTCTTTATGATCGATGAGATCGACAAGCTCGGGGTGAGTTATCAGGGAGACCCGTCATCGGCGCTCCTTGAGGTCCTCGACCCCGAGCAGAATGTCACCTTCCGGGACCACTATCTCGACCTTCCCTTCGATGTCTCGAACGTCCTGTTTATCACCACCGCCAACACCCTCGACACCATACCAGGTCCCCTCCTCGACCGAATGGAGGTGATCCGCCTCTCCGGCTATATCGACCAGGAGAAGCTTGCGATCGCCCGGCGCTACCTGGTACCGAAGTCCCTGGAGAAGTCGGGGCTGAAGAAGTCCAACGTCCGCTACACCAAGCGCGCCCTGCTCGATATCGCGAACCGGTACGCCCGGGAGGCGGGGGTGCGGAATTACGAGAAGCAGCTCGACAGAATCCACAGGAAGATAGCCCGGAAGATCGTCCTCGACGCTCCTGAGCTGCCGGTTCGCATAACCCCGGAGAGTCTCGAGGAGTACCTCGGTAAGCCGGTTTTCCCCCAGGAGAGTCTCAAACGGGTCACTCTGCCGGGGATGGCCGTCGGTCTCGCCTGGACCGCCTACGGGGGCGACACGCTGCTTATCGAGGCGGTCTCAAACCGCGGCAAGGGTGGGTTCAAACTCACCGGAAAGATGGGGGACGTGATGCAGGAATCGGCGAACATCGCCTACACCTATGTTCGTCACCTCGCGCCCGCCTTCGAGGTGGACCCGGCGTTCTTTGACGAGAACGAGATCCACCTCCACATACCCGCCGGGGCAACCCCGAAAGATGGCCCCTCCGCGGGCATCACCATGGCGACCGCCCTGCTCTCCCTCGCCCGGAACAAAAAAATACGCAACCGGGTCGCGATGACCGGTGAGCTCAGCCTGGTGGGACAGGTCCTTCCGATAGGCGGACTAAAGGAAAAAACCATCGCCGCCCGGCGCAACAGGATCAAGGAGATTATTATCCCGAAGGAGAACGAGAAGGACATCGACGACATACCCGAGCACGTCCGGGAGGGGATCACCTTTCATCCGGTAACTCACATGGATGAGGTGATAGAAAAGATCTTCTGAGGCGTGCTACCCTCCTCTCCGTTGTGAAGCTCCTCGACTGCGAAGGCGCCCGGCTCTGCCTGATCGCCGTGACCCTCTCTGTGCTGCTGCTCTCCTGCGCCCCCTCGGACAGCGGCTCACCCGGGACAGACTCCTCACCTCCCCGGCAAACCGTCCCGGCCGCCGAAAAGCGGGAGAGCCTTCATCCCCGCTTCGACCTGAGCCGGGAGCAGCTCGCACAGATAGCCGGGCTCGCCCCCTCCTCGAGCGGGGAAGCGATCCTCGCCGAGCCGCAGCGGTTTCTCGACCTGGCGGCGCAAATGCTGCGCTCTGAGCCGGAGCTCCTCCTGCTGGTGGACAAGAGCACACCTCTCGAGCCGGACTACGAGCCTGACGACCTCGTCGCCCTCGAGGAGTACGGGGAGGCGCTTCTCCTGCGCCGGGAGGGACTCTCCCTGAGACGGCTCATCATGGACGACCTGCTTGCGATGGTTGAGGCCGCCGAGGCGGAGGGGATAGAGCTGCTGATCTCCTCCACCTACCGGAGTTACGAGTACCAGGAGTGGCTGTTCGACTACTGGGTGGAGGAGCTCGGCCTCGAGGAGGCGCAGCGCAGCTCCGCCCGGCCCGGAACGAGCGAGCACCAGCTCGGCACAACCGTGGATTTCGGCACCATTACCGCCGCCTTTGCCCGGACCGAGGCGGGGCGGTGGCTCGCCGAGCACGCCGGGGAGTACGGATTTTCCCTCTCCTACCCCGATGGATACGAGGAGGTCACCGGCTACAAGTACGAGCCGTGGCACTTCCGCTATATCGGCCGGAGCGCCGTAGAGATGCATCAACGCTACTTCGACGGGGTCCAGCAGCGGATGCTCGAGTTCTGGCAGCAGGCAAAGGCGCCCCTCGCCGAGGCGTACCGCGGCTCTGCCGGGGTGCCCGGGATTCCGGACGACGGGGAGTAAGGTGGAGCTTCTATCTCCCGCCGGGAGCGTCGAAAAGCTTCGCTACGCCTACCTCTACGGCGCCGACGCAGCCTACATCGGGATATCCGGCCTCTCCCTGCGCTCCCGGGCGGAGAGCCTCGAGGCTGCGAGCCCCGAAACCCTCGCCCGAATCAAAGGGGATCGCAAGCTCTACGGGGCGCTCAACATTTTCTTTCATCAGCCGGACCTCGCCGAGCTCGAAAAGCGGCTCGACGAACTTGCGGAGTACCCCTTCGACGCCCTCATCATCAGCGATATCGGAGCTCTTCCCCTGCTACGTCGGAGGTTTCCCCGGATGCCCCTGCATCTGTCGACCCAGGCTAACTGCATCAACGCACCCGCCGCCCGGATCTACAGGGATCTCGGTTTCTCCCGGATTATTCTCGGCCGAGAGGTGACCCTCGAGGAGATCCGGGAGATCCACCGGGCGGTTCCTGATGTGGAGCTCGAGGCGTTCGTCCACGGGGCGATGTGCATCGCCTACTCCGGGCGCTGCCTTCTGAGCGCGGAGATGACCGGCAGGAGCGCCAACACCGGGGATTGTGCCCACTCCTGCCGCTGGGAGTACGCCCTCGTCGAGGCGAAGCGACGGGAGCAGCGCTTTCCCGTCGAGAGAGGAACGAACTTCACCACCATCCTCTCATCGAGGGATCTCAACATGATCGACCACCTCGAGGCGCTCGAGGAGGCGGGGGTTTGTAGCGTAAAGATCGAGGGAAGAATGAAGAGCCTCTACTACACCGCCGTGGTGACCCGGGCGTACCGCAAGCGCCTCGACCAGCTCGCCGGAAAAATTACCGACCCTCAACTGGTCAAACCGTTTCTCCGGGAGCTCGAGGAGGTGAGCCACCGGGAGTACTCAACCGGTTTCTACTTTGACAGGAGCGAGATGGACAGCCCCGCCGAGGCGAGCTACCGCAGGCCGTACCTCTTTGTCGGGACCGTCGGTGAGGCGGTCGGAGGGGGCGTCTACCGGCTCCACCTCAAAAACCGGATACGCCGGGGGGAGGGGGTTGAGTTTATCGGACCCGACCAGCCTGGACGGGAGGACCGGGCGTTTCTGCTCTTTGACGAAGAGGGAAACCAACGGGAGGAACTCGATCACAACTACGCGGCGTTGATCAGACCCTCACTGCCTGTCGACCCAGGCTTCATCCTTCGCCGACGGGAACCGCAGGGCAGCGACTGAGGATCTCAGGGGCATGAGCATCGCCTCGAGCGCTCCCGCCGCCCGTTCCGCCGCCCGCGCCGGCAGGAGGAGCAGCTCGGGAGACTCGCTCAACGGCGACAGGAGCGTCCGCAGTGACGCCACCCTCCCGCGCAGCGTGGCGACCTCCTCCACCACCAATCTCGTGAGCAGCACCCCCTCCGCCAGGGGTGAGGGGTCACCGGCGGAAGCGGCAATGAGGAGCGCCGTCTCGAGCTCCTCTCCCCGCCGCCGCAGCCTCCAGAGGCGGGAAACCGACTCCTCCATCTGCGCCCACCCCTCCCGCACCCCGGGAGCAAAGGAGCAAGCCGCCTCCCGAGCCCACAGCGGCAGTTCCCCGGCGAGGAGCCTCCCCTCCTCGCCGTCCACGCTGCCACGGTAGCGCTCCTCCGCGGCGCCGGCGAGGAGGGGCGTTGCGGGAGCAAACCCCTCACGGATCGGCTCGTCCCTCCCGTGGACGCCGAGAAGATCGACTCCCTCGTAGGAGAGGCGACCTCGAAGCGCCTCGACTATCCCGCGCTCCTGCTCGAGGCCGAGCCCCCGGGGCAGGAAGAGGTATACCCGCTCGACCGGCCCGAGGAGCTCCCTGAGATCGGTTACCAGCTCCCCGAGAAAGAGAGCGTAGGAGGCGATTTCACTCTCCACCACATCCTCTCCCTCGAGGAGAGAGCAAAACCGCCCGAAGACCGTGGCTATTTCTTCGGTTCCCCGGATCATGCCGTAGCGGCCGAGGGCGATTTCCACCCCCCTTCCCTCGCCCCTCACCGCCTCGGCGTAGGCGACCAGGGCGTGTTCCGGGTAGACCCAGCTGCCCCGAAGGCGAGACTCCCAGCTCCAGGGAAAGCGGCAGCCGAGCTGGAGGACCGGCTGGTAGCCGGTGTCGAGGAGGAGCCGAGGGAGCGACTCCAGCAGATGAGCCTTCGGCAAATCCCGGTCGAGGTCGACAACGATGCGGTCCATCATCTCCCCAGTGTAGCTTGCGACCCGCGCGCCTTCAATATAGTCTTGTCACCATGACCGTAGATACGAGACTTGCCGCCCTCGCCCTGAGGCGCCCGGACATCCTCCTTCCCCGGCAAAACATCGATCTGAAGCGGTGGGCGGTGATTGCGTGTGACCAGCACACCTCCAATCCCGACTACTGGCAACGGATCGAGGAGGCGGTGGGAGAGGAGCCGAGCACCCTGAGGCTCATCCTCCCGGAGGTGTATCTCAGCGACGGCAATCTCGACGAAAGGGCGGAGAGGATCGGGGAGGAGGCGAGGAGATACCTCGAGGCGGGTATCCTTCGGGAGCTCCCGACGACGCCGATCCTCGTCATCCGGGAGAGCCTCGACGGCCGTCGACGACCGGGTATGCTCTTCGCTCTCGACCTCGAAGCGTACGACTACAACCCCGGCTCCTCTACCCTCGTCCGGGCAAGTGAGCTTACCATCGCCACCCGTCTTCCGCCGAGAGTAAAAATCCGGCAGGCGTCTGTCCTCGAGCTGCCCCATATCCTTGTTCTCATTGACGACCCGACCTCCTCGGTTATCGAGCCGGTCGCCGACAGGATCGAGAGATCCGAGGTGCCCCTCTATCGTACAGAGCTCCTCGCCCGGGGCGGCACGGTCGCCGGCTACGCCGTCGAAGAGGGACGCCTCGAGGATGAGTTTGTTCCGGCAATGGAGGCGCTCAACAGCCGCGGGGCCCCCTTTCTCTACGCCGCCGGGGACGGCAACCACTCCCTCGCCGCGGCAAAGGAGGTCTGGGAGGCACGAAAACGCTCCGGCGCCCCGGAGGACCACCCTTCCCGCTACGCTCTGGTAGAGATAGTGAACCTCTACACCCCGGGACTCCGGTTCGAACCGATTCACCGACTCGTGACCGGGCCCGGGGCGCCGCGCGCCGTCTCGGCGATCGGAACACTCTGTGAACGGGAGGAACCCTCCCGGGAGAGTCGGGAGCCCGGGGCGGGGGAGGTCATCTGTCACGACCGGAACGGGGGCAGGAGGTTTCGCCTGGTTGAGACCGGGAGTCTCCCGGTGGCGCAGGTTGACGCCGCCCTCTCGGCGGTGGGGGATATAGAGGTCGATTACGTCCACGGCGCAGGGGAGACAGTACGCCTGGCGGAGAAGCGGTCGGGGGTCGCGGTGCTCCTCCCGTCGATTGATCGGAGTCTCCTGTTTCCGACAGTCTCCCGGCAGGGAGCGCTGCCGCGAAAGGCTTTTTCCCTCGGAGAGAGCGAGGAGAAACGGTACTACATGGAGGCGCGACGGATCGAGTAGCTCTCCTCCTCCGGGGAGGGCCGCTTTCGTTCCCGCCGCCTCGACGCTCCTGGGGAGGAGAGGGTCAGTATGAGGGCGAGGAGGGCCGCGCACACGGCGATAGCCCTGATGGTGTCGGTGTGGTTCGGGAGCCTCCGCTCCGCTGTCACCACCGATCCAGCAACCCAGTTGCGTCCCTCCGGTGCGCCGGTGCCGCCGATTCGAAGGAGTCGCTCTCCCGGGGTGAGCAGGCCGAGAGAGTGCGCTTCAACGCGGATGCGCTCGTCACTCTCCCGCAGTTGAGCCTCCTCGACGAGCAGCTCCTTCCGGCGCTCCGACAGGCGTGAAAGGTGCGCCTCCATTCGGCGCTCCTCGGCCTGAAGGTTCTGGTAGTTCACGACTCCATACTCGCCGAACAGGAGGGTAAGAAGCAGGTAGGTTGCAAAGCCGGTGAGGAGTGGAATCGAGAGCTTCATTACCTTACAAATAACGGCTGTGGAAGCCGCACCCTTTAGGATGGTCCGATTGAAAAAGGCGCTCCCGGAGACTACACTCTAGGTTTAACCGCCTGGCGGGTTGTGCCGACACTGTTAAAGAGAACTTACGTTAGCCGCAGGAGATGGAGATGAGTGAGCAAAGAGAGCCTCAGGAGCTCACGGAGCAGGACCTGGAGAAGTACGGCGTCTGGGTAAAGACCGGTCCCGAGGACGTAGTCGACGAAGTCGACAGCGGCGACGCAACGGATCTTCAGGACTATCCAAGGGATAGCGGAGAGACGGCTCTCTCCGGCGAGGCGGATCTCGACTTCGATCTCGACGATATATCCCTCGACGAGGAGGGGAGCGTTCCTTCGGTTGACGACTTCGACACTCTGGATATCGACCTCGATGATGAGGAGGAAACAGAACCAGTCGCCTCAGAAAGCAGTGAGGATGTAGAGATCGAGGACGCCGGAGATGAGGATCTTCCGGACTTTTCGATGGACGACCTCGACTTCGACATCGATGACGGAGAGGCGGTCAACGTCGAAGCGCCCCGGGAGGATGATGCCGCGCAGCAGGACGAGGACGATGAACTCGACCAGTTCCCCGAGAGCGAGGATATTGATCTGGAAGCGGAGCTCGACTCGGAAGTCTCCCTTGCGGAAGCGGACCTCGCCTCCCTGAATACGGAAGACGTAGACCTCGACGATGATTTCGAGCTCACCGATGAGGATGACGAGGATGCCGAATCCTACGCCGCCCTGGAGGCCGAAATCGAGGAGAGCGAGGAGGAGGGAGAGGTAGTCACCCTCGACGATCTCGGCATAGAGGAGAGCGAAGAGGAGCCGGACCCCTTTGCGGATCTACCCGAGGAGGAGCACAGCGGCGAGGAGGCCGAGGATGCAGCAGAGGCTGAGGAGATCGGCGAGGTAGATCTCTCCGATCTCCAGGATGAGCCGGAGGAACAGGAGGATGATGGTATCCCCTCCCTCGAGGGTGACTTCGACGATCTCAAGGTTGATGAGGATCAACCGGAGGATGGTGAAGGGGAGTTTGGAGGCGAAGAGCTTCCGGAACTCGAGGAAAACGAGCACGATTTTACCCCCGAGGACGCGGGCATAGAGATCGAGGAGCCGGAGATCCCGATGAATCGGCTTGCCGCCGACGAAGAGGAGTTCTTCGAAACCGAGGTCGACGAAGCGCCCGCCGACGAACAGGAGTTCCTCGAAACCGAGGT
>JBKHDM010000059.1:0-16529 GCA_046541355.1 Spirochaetaceae bacterium | reverse complement strand
CTCCGGCTCGGGCTCGGGCTCCGGCTCGTCCTGGGGCTCGCCCTCGAACTCGCCCTCTTCACCGTCCGGCGCCTCTTCCGGCTCCGGCTCCCCGTCAGGCTCAGAGAGGAGCTCCTCCTCGTCGACCGGCTCACCTTCCTCGAGGATGGGCTCCTCGTCGAGGAGATCCTCCTCGAGGGGCTGTTCCTCCGGTTGCTCCTCGTCGTATACCGGTTCCTCGACCTCCTCCTCGCCCGGGGGCACACCATCCTCGGCACGCTCTTCCCCTTCCGGCGGGAAGACCGGCAGCGGCTCCCCCTGGGGCGGCGCCTTGCCGGCGGGGGGCTTATCCGCCTCGTCGGGACCGGCCTCGGCGGGACCGGCCTCGGCGGGGAGTTCATCCGCCGCGTCGAGGTCGGTGGTGTCGCCTCCCGATTCCCCTTCCCCTTCGGGTTCCACCGGTGGTTCCGGCTCCTCCTCGGGCGGTTCCGCCGGCCGTGGTCGCGGCAAGGGTGGTTGCTGTTCCGGCTGTGCCGGTTCCTGCTCTCTCTCCTGGGGAGGTTGGGGTGGTGGTTCGGGCTGGGACGCTTCGGGCTGTTCGTTCTCCTCGTAGCCGAGATCTTCGGCGAGGTCCATGAGGGACGGCATCTCCTCCTCCGGAGCGTCGGAGACCCCCTCGGGTTCCCGTTGCTGCTGACCGAGGGGAGAGGAGTCCGCCGGCTCCTCGGCGTGTTCTGCGCCCTCCCCGGGCTGTTCACCCTCCCCTTCCGGACCGCCGGATTCGGAAGCCGCGCCTTCGCCCTCCTCGCCTCCACTCTCCCCACCGGTTCCGCCGCCGGAACCGCCGCCAGGGGCGGTGTAGAGTTCCTCCTCGTACTCCCAGGGCTCCTCGAGTTCTTCGTCCTCCTCTTGCTCCTCCTCCGGAGGGGCGTAATCCTCCTCGGAAGACTCGGCACTGAAGTCGAGGATCGGAACCTCACTCTCATCCGCCTCGCCGGTCTCCTCCGTCTCGTAGCTGTCGGCGGCGCGGCGGGCGAGACGGCTTAGTTTGTCGAGGTTGCGACGCCACCGATCACTCTGCTCGTCCTGAAAGGAGTCGACCATCTCCTCGTAGAGGTCGAGGCTTTCATTAAGGGAGCTCAGATCATCAGAGCTGGCGCGGCGTCCCTGGAGACTGATGAGCTCGTCCGCCGCGGCGATCGCCTTGTCGCGGTTGCCCCGGCGACGGTGCATATTGGCCACCGCGGCGAGGACCTGACGGTTCTCCGGATGGGTGGAGCGCAGCTTGTTGACGATCTGATCGCCCTCGTCCTGCTTGCCGAGGGCCTGGAGAATTTCCGCCCGCAGGAGCTGAGCATCGAGGTTGCCCGGCTCTTCAGCCAAAAACTGGTCGACGTAGTTGAGCGCGCTCTGCGCCTCTCCCTCCTCGAGGAGGATTCGGGCAACCTTGAGACGATAACCGGCGCGCTGGGGATCCTGCGACTCAAGCTTTTCGAGGATCTCGTCAGCCTCCTCCTTCCGGCCCATCCGGACATAGAGGAGGCCGAGACGTTCCTGGGCGTCGAGATTCTCCGGCTCCCTCTCGAGAACCGTCTTGAGCTGCTCCTCGGCCTGTTCGTACATCTTCGAGCCGGTGAGGATTGCTGCGTAGTGGAGGCGAAGGGAAAAATTGTCCGGGTCCTGGGCTAACAGCTCCTTGATAGTAGCCCGAGAGGTAGTGCGCTGGGGCGACTGTTCGAGAACCTGTCCGAGGTTAGTGGCTGCCCGGGAGTACTTCGGCTGGTGCTGGAGCGCTTTCTGGAAAAACTCCGCCGCCTCGTCGTTACGCCCCTGCTTTGCGAGAACCGTCCCCATGTTGTTGTGGGCGAAGGCGTTGTTCGGGTCGATGGAGAGAATCTCCTGAAAGACATCGAGAGAGCGGTCCCGGTCCTCGAGCTTGTCGAGGACAATCCCGAGGTTGTTCAGGCTGTCGACCCACCCTGGCTTTGACTTGAGCGCTCCCTCATAACGCTCCCGAGCAGCGGTGAGGTCGCCCTGAGCCTGATAGCAGTTGCCAAGGTTGTACTGCAGGGTCGGGTGATTCGGGTCCTGCTTGAGCCCTTCCTCAAAGACACGGATCGCCTCGTCTACCTTGCCCTGCCGCTCGTAGAGTGTGCCGAGATTGTTGTAGGCAAGGACCAGCCCGGGGTCGCTCTCTATCGCGCGCTTGTAGGAGGCGATCGCCTCCTTGTCCTTGCCGGCGCTCTTGAGGATGTTTCCGAGGTTATAGTGAATATCCGACCGGCCGGCGCTGAGGTCGAGGGCGCGTCTCGCGTTGGACTCAGCCTGCTCATAGTCTCCGATCTGCCGATAGACAACTGCGAGATTGTTGTACGCCTCGACATTGTCCGGGTCCGTCTCGACGGCGTTCTCGAACTCCTTTATCGCCGCCGGGTAGCGTCGCTGGTTGGCAAATATCGTTCCCCGAAGGAGGAGCGCGCTGGTGGAATGGGGATACTTCTCGAGGATTTCGCCGGTGAGCCGCTCCGCGACGTCGTAATCCTTGACCCTATACGCGTTGCGGGCACGTTTCAGCAGTTCTTCACGGGTCATCTTCTCTCCATTCCATCGGCCGCGCCGAAACCTCCCCGGAAAGCTCGCCGGCGGACCGGTTGCCGAAGCGGTCGTAACTCTCGAGGGCAAAGAAATAAAGCACGCCGTTGTCGAGCCCTTCGATTCGATAGCTGGTATCCGACCCGACGTCCACAGGGGAGTCGCCGGATACGGCGGTTCCGCCAAAGTAGCTTCCCGGGGCCGTACCGTAGTAAATCCGGTAGCCGGTAACCCCCTGGAGCCGTACCGGAGACCAGGAGAGCTCGACAGCGCCGTTTCGGGCGACCGCCTCGACCCTCGCCGGCGGAGGCGGTGGGGCTACCGGCTCGTAGGAGACCCGGATCTCCGAGAGCCGGGGTGAAACCTCCCTGTCGCCACCAGACAAAAGTAGCGCCCGAAGTTGCAGGAATCTACCTCTGGCGTTGCTTATCTCCCCACTGGAGGGGACAATCCGCCAATCCTCGTCAATTGCACCCTCCGGTTGGGCAGTGGACAGCTCGTCACCGATCCGGTAGAAGAGCTGAACCTCCGTCCCTCCCGGCGTGTCGGTGACCGCCTCGACCGAGGTGAGCCTGCTTCCCCGGAGACCGAGATCCAGGGGGCGGGAGATCACCTCCCCCGGGGACCCGGTGAGACTCCTTCGGCGAACCGGGGGCGTGGTCGTTCTCGAGAGACGGAACTCGTCGAGCAGGCCGTTGAGACCCTCACCAATAACAATGGCGCCGCCACCGTAACGACCGATCTGCCCGTACAGCAGCGCTCCCGGCTCTCGGCCGGTGGTGGTGGCGTAGGCGACTCCTTCGGGTATGCCGTCAACGGTGTAGAGGAGCAGCCCCGTTGACGCCTCGTAGCTGAACTGGTGGTGGGACCAGCGTCGCGGCACGATCGGCCGGGCACCAGTGACCTCGACACTTCGGGTTTCCCCTTCGGGGGTGAGAAAGAGATTGGTCAGACGCCAGGAGACGCTCTGACCGCTAATTTCCGCCTCGATCCTCTGGGGGACCGGTCGGTCGTCACGCCAGAGCGAGGACTCCCACCGCATAAGCTGCTGCCCGGAGTCGATAACGTTGGGATAGAACCAGAAATCGATCGAGAAGTCTCCAACCATGGAGCCGGGAGCAAAGAGCCGGGTCTCCCCGGGGAGTAGCTCGAGCCCCCCTTCGTCCCCGGGAAAGAGAGCGGATCCTTCTCCGAACCGGCTCTCATCGGAAATACTCACACCGCCGCCGGGACCGATCCGGTATGATCCAGCCCGATCGTCGACCGGCAGCTCGTCGAAGGGGAGAAACAGCTCTGTCTCCTCCCCCGCCTCGACGCCGTCATTGGAGAGGACGATATCCTGAGTTCCCCGGTACCCCTCAACGGTCCGGGTGTTTCGGGTGATCGAGACTGCGTCCCACCGGTCGTCGGCGCCAAAGACCATCTCCTCCTCCACAGCGTAGAGGCTCACCGAGGCAAGGAGGATGAGAAAGAGTGCTGCGATTCTCATTGGCGGATAGTTTTCTCCCGTGTCATTTCTCCGTAAACTATTATCGGCATCCATGGCAGAAGACCTGACACGCATTCGGGACCAGATTCGGCATTTTCCGCGCACCTCGGGAGTCTACATAATGCGGGACCAGGAGCAGCGGGTGATCTACGTCGGAAAGGCAAAGAACCTGCGCAGCCGGGTGCGCTCCTACTTCTCCGGAGATCGGGACGTCAAAACCCGCCACCTGGTCAGTAAAATCGAGTCGATCGACTACCTGGTCACCAGTAACGAGTACGAGGCACTCCTCCTCGAGAACAATCTGATCAAGGAGCACCATCCCCGGTACAACATCAACCTGAAGGACGGTAAGTCCTATCCGGTGATCCGCATTACCAACGATGAGTATCCCCGGGTCTTTCGTACCCGACGGATCATCCAGGACGGCTCCCTCTACTACGGTCCCTACACAAGCGTCACCCATCTCGAGACCTATCTCGAGCTCATCGACAAGCTTTTTCCCCTGCGCAAGTGCAAGCGTCCGGAGCTGCGCAGCCGGGAGCATCCGTGCCTCTACTACCACATCGGCCGCTGCGCCGCAGTCTGCGCGGGTAAGACCGGCAAGGAGGAGTACCTCCGCAGGATAGAGCAGATCAAACAGCTTTTGAGCGGCAAGACCGACGCGCTCCTGAGGGAGCTCAAGAAATCGATGGAGGCGAGGGCGGAGGCGTTGGAGTTTGAAAAGGCCGCGGCTTATCGGGACGCGATTGACGCTATCGAGACGATCGCCACGGAGCAGCGAATCGTCGATTTCGACCCGGAGGTGCGTGACTACATCGGCTACGCCGCCAAGGAGGAGCTGTGCTCCTTTGTTGTGTTCCAGATGCGCAGCGGCAAACTCATCGGGAGCAACGTCTTCCACTCCGAGGTCTTCGGCTCGGACGAGGAGAACCTCTCCCAGTTTCTGGTGCAGTACTACAGTTCCCTGACCGCATTTCCCGCCAAGCTCTTTACCCATCGGGACTTTGCCGACTCCGATCAGCTGCGAACCTTTTTCCGGGATGAGATGGCGAGGGAGGTGGAAATTCTCACCCCCGAGACAAAGCGGGACGCTTCGATCCTCAGGATGACCTTTGAGAACGCCCGGCAGGATCTCGAAAAGCGTATTCGCCGGCGGGGCAATCTGCCTGCTCTCCAGGAGCTCCAGTCGGTGCTTCAGCTCAAATCTCCGCCGCTGCGGATCGAGGGCTTCGATATCGCTCAGGTTGGGGGTAAGCACCCGGTCGCGTCTATGGTGAGCTTTTCCAACGGCGTGCCCGACAAGTCCCAGTACCGGAAGTTCCACATACGCACCTTGAAAGGTGAGATCGACGATTACGAGGCGATGCGGGAGGCCGTCGCCCGGCGGTATACGCGGGTGGTCAACGAGAAGCTGCCGAAACCGGATCTGATCCTCGTGGACGGAGGAAAGGGACAGGTGAGCGCCGCCCGGGGCATTCTCGACTCCCTCGGTCTGGAGGGTGTGGCGCTGGTGGGGCTTGCAAAAAAGCATGAGGAGATCTTTCTGCCCGGCAATCCCGATCCCCTCAGGTTACCCGAGGGCTCGCCACCGCTGCGGGTCCTCCAGTTCGTGCGGGACGAGGCGCACCGCTTTGCCACCACCTTCCGGGCGGGCCTGCAGAGCCGGCAGATCAGCCACTCCCTCCTCGAGGAGATCCCCGGGATCGGACCGAAGCGAGCGGCGAGAATCCTCAAGGCGTTTCAGAGCCTCGAGGCGATCGTCGAGACACCGGCGGACATTATCGCTAAGAGTACGGGAATCAGCGAGGAAAAGGCGCGGGAGCTCCAGGAGCGACTCGGGGAGCGCCCCTCCGGACGGTAATCGTGTAGACCAGGTCCCGGAGCAGGCCGTGATGGAGGATGGAGGGGGTGGAGCGCAGGCTCTCGTCGAGCGTGTTGAGGGCGAGGAGAATCTCCTGCGCCTGCTCGAGGGTGTAGACCCGAGCGGCGGTAGCGTAGATCGCCTGGTTTCGCTTGCTGCGAATCTTGAGGTGGGAGAAGAGCTCCTGCGGTGAGTGGTGGCTCGCCTCTCCCTTTTTTATGGCGAGGAGGTTCTGAAACTGCCGGAGAAGGCCCGCCACCAGTTGGACCGGATGCTGCTCACTGGAGAGCAGAAGCTGCTCCAGAATTTCGAGAGAGCCCTCGAAGTCCCCCGCGGCCAGGGCGCCGAAGAGCGTAAAGACGTTCTCCTCCTTGGCGTGGTAGATGTAGGTCTCGACGTTTTCGCTTGTTATCTCCTCGGGAAAAAAGAGTGACAGCCGGTCGATCTCACCGGCGAGGGCGAGTTTGTTGTTTTCCACCAGCTCGAGAACCAGCTGCGCGGCGTCCGGGTCGAGGCGCACCCCCTTACGCCGGGCGTACTGGATGAGCCAACCCTGTTTCTGGTTGTCGAACATCTCCCAGAAGATCTTTTTCCGCCCCCCGCCGGCGGCTTTTTCCACGCGCTTGTCCAGCCCCGGTTTGTCGCTTATCAACAGGAGGGTGCCGCTCTCCCCGGGAGCTTTGCAGTAGCCGGCAAAGGCGTCGATCTCATCTTTCTTCTTTATCTCCTCGGCGTTGTAGACCGACACGAGGGTGTGGCCGCCAAAGAGAGAGCCGCTTCTCAGCAGTGTGATCGCTTCGGTTATTGAGGAGTCGAAGGCGTAGAAGCGGTGGGTTTCGACCTCCCCATCCCGCTTCCGCAGAGACTTGGTGAGCTCCTCGACAAAGGCGCGTCGCTCCCCCTCCTCGGGGCCGAGGAGCAGATAGACCGGGGCCGGCTCTCCTGCCATCCCTATCGGTAGCTCCGGATGACGTGGGCGAGACGGCCGAGGATGCGCACCTCCTGGGTGTAGATCGGCGGGTAGGCGGGGTTTTCAGACTGGAGCTTAACGCGGTTGGACTCCCTGTAGAACCGCTTCAGGGTTACCGCCTCGTCATCCACCATCGCCACGACGATCTGTCCGTTTTCCGCGCTCGCCTGCGCGCTCACCACCGCCAGGTCGCCGTCAAAAATCCCCGCCCCGGTCATGCTGTCCCCGGCGACCTGGAGGGCAAAGTGCTCACCCCCCCGGACCATCGAGGTGGGCAGCTCAACGGCGCCGTCGAGGTTCTCCTCGGAAAAAATCGGTCGCCCCGCGGCAACCCGTCCGAGAATGGGAACCCGCCGGATCGAGGGGCCCTCGTCCCGTCCGTCGAGGACCTCGATCGCCCGGGACCGGTTGTTGTTGCACCGGATCGCCTCTTTCCGCTCGAGGGCCTTGACGTGATCGTAGGCTCCCTTCACCGAGATACCAAACTCCTCGGAGATTTCCCGAATCGTCGGGGGAAAGCCGTGGGTGGTCACGTACCCCTTGATGTAGTCGAGGATCTGTCGTTGGCGCTGGGTCATCGACTTCATTTCTTCTCGATCTCTATTCCGAACTTCTTGATCTTTGCATGGAGATTACTGGGGTAAATACCTAGTTGCTGAGCGGTCTGGGATATGTTGTTCCCGTTCTCCTCGAGCTTTCGGACCAGATAATCCCGCTCGAAGGCGTCCCGCGCCTCGGTGAGCCCCATCTCAAGGTATGAGTTAAGGGGCTCATCTCCACCTCTCGGTCCCTGGTCGAGGTACTCCGCCACGTCGGCTTCGGAGATTACCTCGTTCCCACACATGATACTAATCCGCTCTACGAAATTCTTCAACTCGCGGACATTTCCAGGCCAGGAATGTTCACAGAGACGGGCGATCGCCTCCTCGGAGAAGCGTCGCGGCTCGTCGTCGGAGGTATAGAGGGAAAGAAAGTGGGTAACCAAAAGGGGAATGTCCTCGATCCGCTCCCGCAGGGGCGGCACTTCGATCGGGATGACATTGAGACGGAAGAACAGATCCTCCCGGAAGTTCCCCGCCCGGACCTCCTCCTGGATATCCTTGTTCGTCGCAACGATGAGACGCACATCGACGTGGATCGTTTTCTCTCCGCCGATCCGCTGAAACGCCATCTCCTGGATCGCCCGGAGTACCTTTGCCTGAGCGGCGAGGGACATGTCGGCGACCTCGTCGAGAAAGAGGGTGCCGCCGTCGGCCTGCTCGAACTTGCCCCTTCGCTGGGAGAAGGCGCCGGTAAAGGCGCCCTTCTCGTGTCCGAAAAGCTCGCTCTCGATCAGCGTGTCCGGAATCGCGGCGCAGTTCACCTCCACAAAGGGCCCCTCGGCGCGCTCGCTCCTCCGGTGGATCTGCCGGGCCACGAGTTCCTTGCCCGTGCCGTTCTCCCCGGTGATGAGTATCCTCGCGTCACTCCCCGCAGCCTGGCGCACCACCTCCCGGACCTGGTTTATCCGCGGTGACTGCCCGGTGATCTGGTCCGCCTCGGCGAGGCGGCTGCGAAGCTCCCGGTTCTCCTCCCTGAGACTGCCGACCTCGAGGGCGTTCGCGACGATCGTGAGAACCCGGTCGAGACTCAAGGGCTTTTCAATAAAATCGTAGGCCCCCATCTTGAGCGCCTTTACCGCGATGTCGACGGTGCCGTGGCCGGAGATCATTACCACCTCGATCTCCGGGAACCCCTCGCTTATCTCCTTGAGAAGCTCGATCCCTCCCTTTCCAGGAAGCCAGACGTCGAGGAGCACAAGGTCGATCCGCTGCTCCTCGAGAATGGCGGGGACATCGAGACCATCCGCCGCAAGAAGCACCTCATACCCCTCATCCTCGAGGATCTCATCGAGAACCTCCCGGATTCCCGCCTCATCGTCTACAACCAGTATTCGTTTCATCCGCTACCCCGGGGGATATCAAGAAAAAAGGTGGTTCCCACCCCGCTCTCCGTTTCGAACCAGATCTGACCTTGATGGTCGAACATGATCCGCTCGACTATGGCGAGGCCGAGGCCGGTGCCGTGAGGCTTCGTCGTATAGTACGGGTTGAACACCTCGCCCTGGTGGTCCGAGGCGATCCCTGGGCCGTTGTCCTCTACCTGAACCCTGCAGTAGGAGCTCTCCCCTTTTTTGACCACATCCGATCGTACCACGATCCGCCCGCTGCCCTCCATCGCGTCGATGGCGTTCTGGAAGAGGTTGGAGAAGACCTGCTTCAGCTGTCGCCTGTCACCGCTGACGGTGATTTCCGGATCGAGATCGGGAATCTCGATGGTGATTTCGTGGTAGCTCTCGTAGCTGCCCCTCACCTCATCGAGGAGCTCCCGCAGGGCGAACTCCTCCATCCGCGGGGCCGGAAGGGTTGAGAAGCTTCGAAACTCGCTGAGCAGGTCGCTCAAGGTCTCGACCTCCCGAACAATGACGTTTACCGAGCGGTCGAGGGTCTCCCGGAAGTCGCTGTCCCCCGCCTGGTAGCGCCGGCGGAGCCGCTCGGCGGCAAGGCGGATCGGGGTGAGAGGATTCTTGATCTCGTGAGCGAGGCGCTGGGCGATCTCCTGCCAGGCTGCGATCTTCTCGGTCTGGACCAGTTTTTTACGGTTGCGCTCGAGCTCGATCACCATCCGGTTAAAGGAGAGAACCAGAATCCCGAGGTCATCGCTCGCCCTGGTCATGATGCGAACCGAAAAGTCCCCCTCCGCCACCCGGCGGGTCGCCTCTTCGAGGTTCGCTACCGGACGCATCAGCTCCTCGGCGAGGAGAAAGCTGACGAGGATCGCAATGAGAATGAGGGGAAAGGCGAAGACGCCGTAGAGCACGCTTACCGCAAGGACAAACAGGGAGCGCAGCCGCTCGAGCTGATTGAAGGTCTCTATGGAGCGGGTCAGATCCTGGGCCGCCTGATTGAAGCCGGTGGGCATTCTTCGGCTCACAATCAGGTCGTAACGAACCCCCTCGGCCAGGTAGGCTGCCCGATAGCGCAGGAGAGACACATCCCTCGCCGAGGCGCGGGAGACAAAGCCGGTGCGCAGGGTCTGCGCCTCCGGCCAGGAGAGGATCAGCTCCTGCTCTCCCAGGGTTGCCTCCGACTCCCCCTCTCTAAAGAGCTGAAAACCGTCAAGCTGCGGGTCGTAGGAGATAAGCTCCTCCCAGAAAGAGTCCGGGTCGAGGTGAGCGGTTCTAAGGCGTGACTCGAAAAACCTGGTCTCTCCGAGTTGCTCGAGCCGTTCCACCTGCTCGTCGTAGTACTCCAGGGCGACGTCGAGCCCGCCCCGGAGGGCCTGGCCGGTCTCCGCGCTGAACCAGGTACGCATCACGGCGTTGAGAAAACTGACCGAGAGCACCCCCTGGGGGACCGCCGAGAGGAGCACTACAAAGAGAAAAAAGAGGCTCAACCGGAGCTTGAGGCCGACTCCCGGGCGCCTGCGCCGGCGGTCCCGGATCAGCCGCAGGACATTGATCCCGATCATAAAGAGAAGAAACATGGGAAAGCCGACGGCGAGGGCGAGAACCGCGATCTGCGAGGCGCCCCGGGCGAGGGTAAAGTCTGCGATGATCGTCCTGGCAAAGGCGAGAACGAGGACGAGGAGGACCAGGTAGAGGAGCACGAGGCTTATGAGACTTGTCCTTGAGGTGGTCGTCGGGCGCAGGAGTCGCAGCATCATCTCTACAACTCCGCGGAGACCCAGGGGGTGGTGTAGCGCTCACTCGGGGAAAAGATGCCCATGAGGCCGAGGGGAGGGGCGACCCGGACCGGCTCGATTATCGAGCGCCCCCTGAGTCTGTACCCCTCTCTCCCCCCGGGGAGGGCGAGGCGGGTGCTGCGGAGGGAGAGAAAAGCGGCAAGAAACTCCTCGGGGTCCTCGTAGCTATGCGGGGATCCGGTAAAGTCGCCGCGGACGGCGATGATGTAGCTGCGGGTGAAGGGGTCGAAATAGGCGAGGTGGAGAGTCTCGTACTCCTCCACCAGCCGGTCCCCGAAGATACTCCAGAACCCGCTGCTCTCACGGTAGAGCTGCACCCGGAACGCAACTTCCGACCGCATGCCTTGGGCGAGGGCGGCGAGAATCTCCTCCTCCGGCGCCGGCCCGACCCGAAAGGTAAAGGAGAACGTCTCCTCGAGACGGCTCGCCTCCATCTGCGCCATACGCTCCTGGGGGAGAGCCGAAGCCGCCGCGAGGAGCAGTAGCAGAGCCGGGAGGCTACTCCTCCTCAAACCGATTCTCGAAGAGCTGTGCGATGCTTGCCACCGCGTCGCTTTCGTCGTCTCCCTCCGCGATAATGGTCAGCTTGCTCTTGTAGCCCGCTCCGAGGGTGATAATCCCCATAATCGACTTGGCGTTTATCTGCTCGTTGTCCTTCTGAAAGAAGATATTGGAGCTGTACTTGGAGGCGGTCTGGACAATGAGCGCCGCCGGTCGGGCGTGGATGCCCGCCCGGTTTCTGATTTCTACTTCCCGTTCTTCCATCTGTTAACTCAATCCGCGGCTGCGCAGATATGCGTTTCGAGCGTTTTCTCCCTCGAGCCAGCGGGCTACCGCGTGGTTGAACTCCTTTGCTGAGTAGTAGCCCATTCGCTTGAGGCGCTCGTTCATCGCTGCCGTCTCTATGATAATGGGGATGTTTCGCCCCGGCTTGACCGGGATCTCGAGATAGGGGACTTTAACCCCAAGGAGCTCCTTGGTCTGCTCCTCCGCCCCGATCCGGTCGTACTCCTTGTTGGAGTCCCAGGTTTCGAGGTTGCAGATCAGCTGAATCTGCTTGCTGTCTCTGATCGCCCCTACCCCGAAGAGGTGCGTCACGTTTATGATACCAAGGCCCCGGATCTCCATGTGGTGACCAAGAGCCCTGTTCGCTCCCTGGCCGAGGAGAATGTTGCCGGCGACGCAGCGGATCTCCACAGCGTCATCCGCCACGAGCCGGTGCGCCCGTTCCACCAGTTCCAGAGCCGCCTCGCTCTTGCCGACCCCGCTGTCCCCCAAAAGGAGAACGCCGAGACCGAAGACCTCCACCAGAACCCCGTGGATGATCTCCCGGGGAGCAAAGACGTTGCTCAGAGCGCGAATCAGCCGGGATGAGAACTCCGAGGTCTCCAGGGGTGTCTGAAGGGTCGGACACCCCGCCTCCTCCGCAATCCGGGCGACGTCCTCGGTAGGCTCCTGGTTGTGCGTAAAGACCACGCACGGCACCCGCTCGGCAAAGAGTCGCTCGATATTTTCCGAGGAGCCCTCCTCCTGGAGCTTACGGAGAAAGGCGGTCTCCCCACGGCCAAAGATCTGGACCCGCTCGTACCCGAAGTTGTCGTAGAACCCGTTGAGGGCGAGGCCAGGGCGGTTGAGGTCGGGGACGGTGATCTCCCGTACCAGCCCCGGGCGGCCACCAATGCAGGTGAGCATCAGGTCGTTATGTTCCCTCAGATCGAGATCGAGGAGATCGAGTACGGTAAAGGCAGCCATCAGTGCTTCTGGACTTTGTCCTTCTCCTTTTTGACCTTCTGGTGGAGCTTGTCCGTCGCCGTGTTTATCGCCTCGTGCAGCTCAAAGCCCTCGGTCTTGATTATCGCCCAGTCTCCCCAGTGGAAGTGGCATTTGACCTCACATTCGAACTTTCCGTGATCCTTGGTAAGAGTAAACTCGAGGTCCTCAACGATCCCATCAGCAAAGTTGATCTTCTTGAGCTTCTCATCGATAAACTCCCTGGTGGACTCCCTGAGATTCATGTGTACTGCTTTGACGGTTGGGTCGATCATTAGGTACCTCCTGCAACTGCTATCGCTCGTAAGATGAACTGATGTCCAGCTCTTTGCGGTATTTCGCCACCGTCCTGCGGGCGAGACTGATTCCGCGCTTGCTCAACATATCAGCGATCTTCTGATCGGAGAGGTGCTTGCCGCCCTGCTCCTCGGTGATGATCTCTCGTATAACCTCTTTCACCCCCTCTTTCGAGTAGCGCGAGCCGCTCGAGCCGGCGCCACTTATGGAATTCGAGAAAAAGTACTTCAACTCGAAAATGCCCCATTCGGTCTGCATGTACTTGCCGTTGGTTATCCGGGAGACCGTCGCCTCATGAACACCCACCTCCTGGGCGACATCCCGCAGGGTGAGGGGCTTCATGTATTTCTTCCCTTTGAGAAAGAAGTCACGCTGAAACTCGACGATCGCCCGACCAACTTTCATGAGTGTCTGGTTTCGCTGGTGAATGCTGTTGATGAACCAGCGGGCGTCCTTTACCCGGCCGTTTACGAACTGCTTGACGTCCTTGCTCTCCTGGCGCTGCCCGGAAAGGCCGGAGAAGAAGGAGTTGATCCCGAGAACCGGGATTTCCTCATCGTTGATGACCAGGACGAACTGCCCCTCCCGCATCTCGAGGATGAGATCAGGAATGACATACTCAGGCTTGTCCCTGGAGTAGAGGCGCCCGGGAAAGGGGGTGAGATGTTTGATGAACTCCAAGGCATCTTCCACCTGCGCCTCGCTGATACCGACCTTGCGGGCGATCTCCTTGTACTTGCCCCGCTCGAGCAGTTCGAGATGCTCGGAGAGGATCTCCTCGGTACCCTCAGGTACATCGCTTACCTGGGACGCCTGGACCAGGAGGGACTCCCGGTAATTGGCAACGCAGCAGCCGGGAGGATCGAAGGTCTGGATCATCGCCTGGACCCGGTAGAGGATCGAGAGGGCCTCCTTCGGCACCAGAAACTGCGGGTCCTCGAGGTGAAAGCCGTTGGCGTCGAGATTACGAATCAGCAACTCTCCGATGCGATACTCATCCTCGCTGATCGGCTGTAAATGGAGTTGCCAGATCAGATGCTCCTGAAGAGACTCCTCCCGGGAGAGGGCGTTCTCCATGAACTGCTGTTTTGCGTTTGGATCCCCGCTACCCCCGGAGGAGATGTAACCAGGGTCGGAGGAGTTTTCGAAATACTCGTATCCGTCGCCGGATTCACTCGACTCGTTGCTGTCGAGGGAGACCGTCGATGTCTCCTGCGTTACTTCCAGTGCGGGATTCTGCTCAAGCTCCTCCTGGATCCGGAGCTTGAGGTCCTGCAGCGGCAACGCCATGATCTGGATGCTCTGCAGGAGCTGGGGGGTCATTTTGAGTTTCTGGGACTGTACGAGCGCCGGACGCTGGTACTGCTGCACTCAGGATCGTCTCCTCTACTGATATCATAATGGAAGAGCCCCTACCCTTTGTCAACGTAAACGACCGATCTCGCCCCGCCGCGGCTGTCGGGGTGACGCTCGGGCGGCTGTCGGGGCTCTGTCGGCGCTCTGTCGGGGTGACGCTCGGCCGGCTGTCGGGGCTCTGTCGGGGTGACGCTCGGCCGGCTGTCGGGGCGATTGACTACATGGTAAAGCCTTCGCCGAGATAGACCTTCCGGGCGACGTCACTTTTCATCACCGCCTCCCGGCTCCCGGCGACGAGGATCTCCCCATTACTGATGATGTAGGAGCGGTCGGTGATTTCGAGTGTGTCCCGGACGTTGTGGTCGGTAATGAGAATACCGATCCCCTGCTCCACAAGCTTGGATATGATCGTCTTGATCTCGTACACCGCGATCGGGTCGATACCGGCGAAGGGCTCGTCGAGGAGGAGAAACTTAGGGTCTAAGGCGAGGGAACGCGCGATCTCGGTGCGTCGGCGCTCTCCCCCGGAGAGGGTGTAGGCGCGCTGCTTTCGGCGGTCGGCGATACCGAGCTCCTCGAGGAGTTGCTCCAGACGCTCCCGCTTCGCCGCCTGCCCGATATCCTTGCGACCCTCGAGAATCGCCCAGATGTTCTCCTCGACGGTGAGTTTACGAAAGACCGACGCCTCCTGGGGAAGGTAGGAGATGCCGAGGCGGGCGCGACGAAACATCGGGTAGCGGCCAATCTCCCGGCGATCGAGAAAGATCTGCCCCGACTCCGGGGTAATAAAGCCGAGGATCATGTAGAAGACCGTCGTTTTTCCCGCACCGTTGGGGCCGAGAAAGCCGACCACCTCGCCGGTGCTCATGGAAAAGTCAACGCCCCGGACCACCTCCTTCTTGCCGAACCGCTTGCGGAGCTGGGAGACCTCGAGGATATGCTTCCTCTCTTCGCCCATCAGTCGCTCTCCTCATCCTGCTCGGCGTCGCCCTGCTCGGCGTCGCTATCCTCGGCCTCCTCATCCTCGTCGTCGCCGGTGACCGTACCCTCCACTCCACCCTGGAGCTCGATCTCATCCCGGTCGAGGTCAATGGTTATGCGGGAGGCGCGGTACTCGTCTCCCTTCCAGAAAACGATGGGAAATCCCGAGAGCTCGAGGCGGTTCGCCTCCCGGTCATACCTGAGGAACTCGGAGCGGGCCGTCAAGTCGTCCCGGAGGATCCGCACGCCGATCTGCGCCTGGACAAAAGCGCCGTTCTCCCGGGTCTCGACAAATCCCCCCTTTACCACAACCTCGTTTTCCCGATCCTCGAGAACCACCTGAAACCTCGCCCGGATGAGCTCACTCTCCCGATCGTAGAACAGCTCCCCGCTTGTGAGGTAGAGCTGATTCTCCTCGTCGACGACCGAAACGCCGTCACTGCACAGAACGTTGCGGAAATCCTCGCCGTAGAGCTCGATCTCCCCCGCCTCGATCGTCGTCGCATCGGAGATGACCCGGGCGTTACCGGTGAGCCGGGTCCGCTCCCGCCCCTCGGCGAGGACGATGGAGGTCTCCTCCCCGGAAAAGGAGAAACTCTCCTGTCCCGGGAGCTCAATGGCGGCGAAGAAAAAAAGGATGCAGATGACCCCGATGCTCCCCGGGGCGAGGCGGGTCACGGGGCGGTGTCGGGTCACGGGGCGGTGTCGGGTCACGGGGCGACCTCCGTCCCCGGCCTCTCCCCGCTGCCCTCGCCCGGTCGGTCCCCGGCGTCATCCGCCTCGCCGACGCCGGGGTCCCCCGCTTCGGGATCCTCCTCTCCGGTAACGATGGTTCCGGATACGCCGCGATCAAAGGTTACCGTCCGACGCCGTCCATCGACCCTGAAGCCGGAGCCTTCGACCTGCGTACCGTCCTCTTCGGCCAGGCGGACCGCAGAACCGGGCTCTCCACGGAGGATCTCCGCCTCCTCCTCCCAGTAGAGAAACTCGCTCTCTATAGACGCCTCCTCGAGGGCGGAGTAGAAGTATATCTCCCCGGAGAGCTCGATATCGTCGGTGTCGAGATGGTGAACCGCCCTGCTCGCCCGCCCCTGGAGGCGCAGTTGCCCCTCAGGATCCCGTTCCTCGAACCTGATACCCTCGAGGATCTGTCGGTCCTGCTTCGGGTAACTCTCGAGGAGGGCTGCTGTAACCGTGAGGGTGCCCTGGCGGATTACGGTGATCTCGGCGTTGATGAGGCGGGTGGTGGGCACCTCCTCGGCGATCTCCTCGGCGACCCGTCCCTCCTCGTAGTCAAGCTCGCAGGATAGGGAGAGGAGGGTGAAAAGCAGAAGCGCCGGGAGGAGTGGTAGCGGTCTCATCTCGAAACGGCGTTCTCCTCGAGCGTCCTCTGCCGCTTCAGGGCCGCCTCGATAAAGCTCGAAAAGAGGGGATGGGCGTCTACCGGTTTGGACTTGAACTCCGGGTGGAACTGGACGCCGATACCCCAG
>JBKHDM010000058.1:0-16982 GCA_046541355.1 Spirochaetaceae bacterium | reverse complement strand
CGGCTTGGTCGGTGGGTTCCAGGACGGCACCTACCGCCCGGGCGAGACGGTCACGGATCGCCACGCCCACGCCAACCCCCTCAGGCAGGAGGACGAGAACCGATCTCAGCCCTCGGCGGTCCGCCCGGAAGAAGGAGTCGTAGATCGAACGACCAAACTCCTCGAGGCTCTCGAAGCGCTGCACCTCCGCCACCGCCGGGGCGAGTGAGAGCAGGGAGGAGAGCGGTTCGATCTGCTCCCGGAGGCCGAGCACCAGCACCGAGGCGACACCCTCTGCGGCGAGAAACCGCTCCACCCCCTCCCTCTCCCGGCTCTCGGCGAGGCGCACCGTGGCTTTCGGGCGGTAGTGCTGGTACCGGCTGCCCGGCGCCCTGTAGTGATCCTCACCGCCTTGGTCCCCCTCCTCGGGCAGGGCGAGGTGAAACCCCGCGTCGAGGAGCATCTCCCGGGTGACACCCCCGGGGCGCAGGATTCGATTCGGCGTTCCGGTGCAGTCGAGTATTGTGGATTCGAGCCCGACCTCACAGGTTCCCCCGTCGAGGATGAGATCTGCCCGCCCCTCCATCGCCTCCACCGCCATGGCGTAGCTGGTGGGGCTCGGACGACCGGAGCGGTTCGCACTCGGAGCGGCCACGGGGATCGCTGCCGCGGCGAGGAGAGAACGGGCGACAGGGTGGGAGGGGATCCGCACGGCGACGGTGGGAAGCCCGGTCGTTGCGGCGGGGCAGATCGAACCGTTGTGGGCGACGACCACGGTAATCGGGCCCGGGGAAAAAAGCTCGAAAGCTCGTAACGCGGAGTCCGGAGGAGCGCCCTCGCACATCCCGGCGAGCTGCTCAATGTCGGCAATGTGTACGATCAACGGGTTATCCGGTGGCCGCTCCTTTGCCTCGAAAATCCTCAGACAGGCGCGGTTGTTTCCCGCATCCGCACCGAGACCGTACACTGTTTCTGTTGGAAAAAGAACGAGCCCGCCCTCCCTCAGGAGGCGGGCCCCGTCTTCTATGCTCTGTTGTTGCCGCTTCACTGTTGACGCTTCACGTTCGCTCGAACGAGCCGGGGCGGGTTACACCTTGACGTAGACCGTGCCGTCCTCGACCATCACCGGGTAGGTCTTGACCGGCGCAGTCGCCGGAAGGTCCCGGACCGCGCCGCTGCGGATATCGAACCGGGAGCCGTGCTTTGGACAGTAGACGTCGCCCCCCATGATGATCCCCTCGCAGAGGGGCGAGTACTCGTGGGAGCAACTGTTGTCGGTAGCGTAAATGCCGTCCTCGAGCTTGAACAGGGCGATCTCCTTGCGCCGATGGACAAACTTGTAGGTCCGGGAGAACTCCTCCTCCCGGCACGCCTCTCGCCACTTCGCCATCGGATTACTCCGACTCGGCAATACGCTCCCCGACAATCGAGCGGATATCCTCCTGACTCGACTCAGGGTAGAGGGAGAGCACCGCCTCAAAGTAACCCTCCACCAGCATCCTCCGCGCCTCGTGCTCCGGATAGCCCCGGCTGAGAAGGTAGAAGTACTGTTTACTGTCGAGCTTGCCCGTGGTCGAGCCGTGGCTACAGCGCACATCGTCGGTGTTGATCTGCAGGGAGGGGATCGAGTCGGAGCGAGCCTCCTCGGAGAGCACCAGGTTATTGTTTGTCAGGTACGCGTCGGTTCCCACCGCCTCGTGCTCCACACGAATCAGCCCCTGAAAGATCGTGTGAGACTCCCCGGTAACCGCTCCCTTATAGAGGGTGTCGGAGTGAGCCTTCGGCGCGACGTGCCGTTGGGTGGTACGAAGGTCGAGGTGCTGATCCTCGTGGGAGAAGTAGATCCCGTTCATCAGGGCATCCGCCCCGGGGCCGAGAAGGTCCGCGTCCACCCGGTACTTGCCGAACATACCGCCGAAGGCGCCGGTGGTATGCAGGAGCGTCGCGTCCCGGTCGATAGCGCCGTGCGCGTTTGAGAAGACACTTGAGTCGAGATTAAGGTTGTGTACGGAGAAGAACTTTGCCTCTCCCCCCTCGCCGACCTCGACGTCCACACCCTCGTTGTAGATAACCTCTCCTTCCTCCGAACCGCTGAGATACTCAACGACCCGGGCGCGAGCACCCGCCTCGAGGGAGACCGCGATGTGTGGCGCCCGAAGCGTCTCATTCCCGCTCTCCTCAAAGCGAATGATGAACGGTTCATCGATCTCGACGAACTTCGGAACGTAGAGAAACACCCCGTGGGTTATCACCGCGTAGTGCCAGGTTGCAACCTTGTTGTCCGACTTCTCGATGCCCCGAGCGAGGAGCGCCTCGAAGCGAGCCTGCAGTTGCGGCGAAAGCCCCTCGGAAAGGAGCCGCTTCCAGCTGCCGAAGACGACACCCTGCTCCTTGAGCTCCTCCCGAAGGTAGGTCGCGACCTCACCGGTATTCGAGAAATGGATCTCCCCGGCAAACTCGTCGTTTTCCTCGAGATCTACCGGCGCCGCTTCCCCCGCGGGCTCGAAGGCGAGCCCGTCGAAGTCGTACATGGAGATGTCCGACCGGCGCCACTCCTCATCCTGGGCTGTAGGCCACCCCTGACCGGAGTAAACCTCGTACGCCTGACGGCGAAGTGCCGAGAGCCAGGAGGGCTCATCCTGCCCCTCGATGTACCTGGGAATATCAGCGAGCCCTTTGTACTTCATCGCTTCCACGTTCTGATTCATTAACCGACGGATCCTTCCATTTCGAGTTCAATGAGTCTGTTGAGCTCCACGGCGTACTCCATCGGCAGCTGTTTGACCAGCGGATCGAGGAAGCCGTTGACGATCATCATGGATGCCTCCGCCTCGTCGAGCCCCCGGGTGGTGAGGTAGTAGAGCTGCTCCTCGCTGATCTTGCTTACCCGCGCCTCGTGCTCGATCGACACGTCGGGACTCTTGATATCCATGTAGGGATAGGTGTTTGTCACCGACTCGCTGTCTATGAGCAGAGCGTCACACTCAACCTTGGAGCGGATATTCTTGAGCCCCTCCTCCACCTTGATGTGCCCGCGGTAGGTTGCGGTCCCGCCGTCCTTACTGATCGACTTGGAGGTGATCACCGAGCTGGTGTTGGAGGCGGCATGGACGATCTTGCCACCGGAGTCCTGCTCCTGTCCCTTGCCGCCGAAGGCGATGGAGAGAACCTCTCCGTGGGCGCCCTCGCCTGCGAGGATAACCGACGGGTATTTCATGGTTCGCTTACTGCCGAGGTTTCCGTCAACCCACTCTACCGTCGCGTTCTTGTGGGCGACGGCGCGCTTGGTCACCAGGTTGTAGACGTCGCTCGACCAGTTCTGGATCGTGGAGTAGCGGACCCGGGCGCCCTCGAGGGCGACGATCTCGACAACCGCGCTGTGGAGGGAGTCGGTGGTGTAGATCGGGGCGGTGCATCCCTCGACGTAGTGGACGAAGGAGTCCTCCTCGGCGATGATCAGGGTTCGCTCAAACTGTCCGAAGCTCTCGGAATTGATCCGAAAGTACGCCTGGAGGGGAATATCGACCTTTACGCCCTTGGGGACGTAGACAAAACTCCCGCCGGACCAGACCGCGCTGTTCAGGGCGGCAAACTTGTTGTCATTGTAAGGAATAATAGTCCCGAAGTACTTGCGTACCAGATCCGGGTACTTCTCTATCGCCTCTTCGGGAGCGCAGAAAATGACGCCCTTGTCCTCGAGCTCCTTTTTGATGGAGTGGTAGACAACTTCGGAGTCATACTGGGCACCCACTCCGGCGAGAAACTTCTGCTCCGCCTCGGGAATACCAAGACGGTTGTAGGTTTCCCGGATATCCTGGGGAAGATCGTCCCAGCTGCGCTCCTCTTTTTCCGTCGATCGAGCGTAGTAGAAGATCTCGTTGAAGTCGATATCACTGAGGTCTGCTCCCCAGTTAGGCATCGGCTTTTTGTTGAACGCCTCCAGGGAGCGAAGCCTGAATTCGAGGAGCCACTCCGGCTCACCCTTGTTGGCGCTGATATCCCGGACGACCTGCTCATCGAGCCCCTTTCGGGTCTTGAAGACAGACTTGTCGGGAAAGGAAAATCCGTATTTGTAGTCCCCTAGGTCTACCTGTGGTGCGCTACTCATGCGTTTGCCTCCTCCTGTTCGACGATGCCGTGCTGTTCTTTAATCCAGTCGTACCCCTTCTCCTCGAGCTCTACCACGAGGTCCCGGCCCCCGGAGGTAACGATACGACCCTGATACATAATATGGACATAATCCGGCTGAATATAATTGAGAATGCGCTGGTAGTGGGTGATAACCAGGGCGCCGAAACTGCTTTCCTCCCGCAGCTTGTTAACGCCGTTTGAGACAACCTTGAGGGCGTCGATGTCGAGGCCCGAGTCGGTCTCGTCGAGGACGGCGAACTCAGGCTTGAGCATAAGCATCTGGAGGATCTCCATCCGCTTCTTCTCTCCCCCGGAAAACCCCTCGTTGAGATACCGGTTTATGAAGGCGCGGTCTATCTCCATGTAATCCATCGCCTCGCGCAGACTCTTTACAAAGCCCTTGGTGCTATCCTCGCCGAAACGGATCTCCGCCGCTCGCTTGAGAAACCGTCCCACGCTCACTCCGGGGATCTCCACCGGGTACTGGAAAGCGAGAAAGAGTCCGAGCTGCGCCCGCTCAGGGGTCTCCATGTCGAGGAGGTCCTCGCCGTCAACGAGAATCTCGCCCCCGGTCACCTCGTAGGAGGGGTGGCCGAAAATGACGTTCGAGAGGGTTGATTTCCCCGAACCGTTGGGACCCATCAGGGCGTGGACCTCACCGCTGTGGAGGGTGAGGTTTACGCCGTTGAGTATCGGCTTGTCTTCGATCTTTGCCTTGAGATCCTTGATTTCAATCTTCACAAATCGCTCCTTACGAGTAGAGAACTCTCAAATCTTGCGCGCCTGACCGGGAAACCTAAATGGGAAACCCGAGAGCGAGCTTTACGTCTTCGCTCATGAAGTCCGGATTCCAGGGGGGAGACCAGACGAGATTCGCCTCCACCGCCTCGACATCGTGATCCTCACGGATAACGTTTGTAATGTCCTGGTAGATGGTGTCCGCCAGAGGGCACCCCGGAGAAGTAAGGGTAAAGTCGACCTCGATAGCCTCTTCGGTCACATCGATCCGGTATACAAGCCCAACTTCAACGATGTTGTAGCCGATCTCCGGATCGATCACTTTCTTGAGGGATTCGAGAACATCACCTTTACTCGGCATATTTTCATTAGACATCTGAACCACCTAATACCTGATAAAATTAATCAACAATAGACCGTTATGCAATAGATTTGGGGGAATTTCTTCGAAATCGTTCCGAATAACTCGAACAGACCGTGTGGCCTTCCCGACAAGAGTATACTAGAATGACGGCGAGGAGAACAGCCTGGTGCATGCAACTATTATTCTTGCCCATCCGAATCGGGAGAGCTTCAACCACGCGATCGCCGAACTGGCAAAAGAGTGCCTCTCTGAGCACAACACGACGGTGCATCTCCACGATCTGTACGCCGAGCGGTTCCTGCCGGTTATGGAGTTCGAGGAGTTACGGCGGAAGTTCGCGTTTGACGACACCATCACCCGCCACTCCCGGCACATCAGGGAGTCAGGCTCGCTGATTGTTGTCTATCCCGACTGGTGGGGAATGCCCCCGGCGATCCTCAAAGGGTGGATCGATCGAGTCTTTCGACCCGGCTTCGCCTACGAGTACGAGGGGGAGGAGTTCATGGTCAAGGAGAAGGTCCCCCTGCTCACGGGCAAGAAGGCGATGGTGATCACCACGACAAACGAGACAAACCCCCTGAGCCAGGAGGCGATGAACACCCTCTGGCGGGAGCGGGTGTTCGGGTATACCGGTATCGAGGAGGTCGAGTTCCGCTGCTTCTACGGGCTGCGGGAGAGCAGCTCTCGACAGCGGCGGCAGTGGCTCAGGGAGCTCTCCGATCTGCTTCCCCGGTGGGTGCGGTGATTACCAAACTCATCGAGCCTTTTCTCCTTCCCCCGGGTCTCTTTGCGGCCCTCACCATCCTCCTCGCCCTCCGGCTCCTCCTCGGACGCCGCGACCGGCTGACCGGCGGCCTCACCCTGACCGCGGGAGCTCTCCTCTACCTCCTGTCGACACCGGTGGTGGCGGAGCTGCTGGTGGCGCCGCTGGAACGCGCCTACCCGCCCCCGGACTCGGCGCAGGCGTGCTGGGGGGATGCGATCGTCGTCCTCGGAGGCGGCGCTCTGTCAAGCTCTCCCGCCGAAGGAGGCGAACCGGCTCTCTCGACTGAGTCCACCGGCCGACTCGTCTACGGCGTACGCCTCGCCCGGGAGCTCCCCTTCGACCTTATCTTTACCGGAGGCAGCGCCCTCGGCAGGGAGGACCGGCCGACGGAGGCTGCCGCGGCGCGCCGGGTCGCCCTCGGTCTCGGTATCGACGAGGCGCGGTTCTTTCTCGAACAGAGGAGTCGGACAACCTGGGAAAACGCCCGGTACGTGGGGGAACAGTTCGACACGATCGCCCCGATTCTCGTCACCAGCGCCCTTCACATGCCCCGGGCGGTCTACTCCTTCCGGGCCCAGGGAATCGAGCCGGTTCCGGCACCGACGCTCTTTCGTAGCGATCCCGCACCGCCGCTGTTAACGGACTTCCTGCCGTCGGCCGGCGGGCTCGACACCAGTTCCCGGGCGCTGCATGAGTACCTCGGGCTTCTCTACTACCGGATTCGCTTCAGGAGTCAGGCGTAACGACGGATGATCGAGCGACAGCTCGAAGCGTAGCCGCCCCCGAAGAGGTTGAGATGGTTCAGCAGGTGGTAGAGGTTGTACAGGTCGACCCGATCACGGTAGCCCGGCTGGAGGGGGTAGGCCTCCCCATAGGCGCGATAAAAAGGATCGGTGAAGCCGCCGAACAGTTCGGTCATCGCCAGGTCCGCCTCCCGGTGGCCGTAGTAGACCGCCGGGTCGATGAGAACCGGCTCCCCCGCCTCGTCGACCATGTAGTTACCCCCCCACAGATCGCCGTGGAGCAACGCGGGATGCTCCGGCTCCGGCAGCAGCTGCGGAAGTTTCGCAACGATCTGCTCGACCCCGCGGACCATGGAGCTGTCGGCGAGCCCCGCTCCGCTTGCGAGGCGAACCTGAAAGAGCAGCCGATGCTCGCCGAAGAACAGGTGCCACTCCCTGGTCCACGGGTTGTTCTGCCGGGTCGACCCTATGTGGTTATCCATGGAAAAGCCGAAGGAGTCGGCCCGGTTGGTCTCGTGGAGTCGGGCAAGGGCGCTACCGAAGCGCTCGAAAAAATCTCCCCCCCGGGATCCTGGCGAAATCGCCTCCATCAGCAGGTACTGCCGGGACCCGGACTCGAAAACCGCCCTCGGCTCCGGCACCCGGGGACCGTCGGCGGCGCGAAGCGCCTCGAGGCCGGCCGCCTCGGCGCGAAAGAGATCCTTATGAGTCCGGCTGTTCTCCTTGAGAAAGAGAGACTCCCCGTTACTCAGGGAGAGGAGGGCTGTCTGATTGATCGAGCCGCCGCCTACCCCGCGACGGGAGCTGACGGAAACCTCGGAGCCGTAGAGTCTGTTGATCGCCTCCTCGAGACTCCCGACATCGGTAATCATACCACCTCGCGCTCCTCTGCGAGCAGATAATCGAGAAGGGCGCGGCAGGTCCGCTCAACGATCGCATAGACCCGCTCGAAACCCGAGTCCCCGCCGTAGTACGGGTCGGGGACCTCGGCGTTCGCTCCTCCAACGGGATCCCACTCCCGGAAGACCCGGATCTTCTTTGCCGCCCCGGGGTCCCGCAGGAGGCGCTGGAGCTCCTGCTTCTGCCCCGGCTCCATAACAATGATCAGATCGTAACGCTCGAGGTCCTCCGCGGCGATCTGCCGGGCGCGGTGGTCGAGGTCGATGCCGTGGGAGGCGGCGGTAGCGCGCATGCGCCGGTCGACCTGTTCCCCCGTATGCCAGCTGCCGAGACCTGATGACTCCACTTCGAACTGCGCCGCAACTCCCGCTTCCCGGGCAAGGGAAACAAAAACCCCCTGAGCGAGGGGGCTGCGACAGATGTTTCCGAGACAGACAAACATGAGCCGTTTCATCCCTCGCTGCTCCTGTTCTCCCTGGTGTGGTGTAGTCTATACTCTGGTGACAATACGCTCTTGGGAAGGTAATAGTCGAAAAGGATGAAGAAAAGCACCGTTCTGTTTACCATCAGCTTTGCGCTGCTCCTCCTAGCGATCATTCTCTCGATCCGCTACACCCGGATGGTATCCCTCGACCCCTCGGGTATGGAAGGTTACTATCTCACGGGTCTCGCGACCAGGGTTGTCGCCCCGCTGCCGGGGTAGATGTAGAGTAGCTCTCCGCTGCGCCTGAAAAGCCACTCCTCCGTCGGGAGCTCACGCTCCTGTTCGCCACTTCCGGCACGCTCTACCATCCTCGCCGGATAGCTCGGCAGCTCGAGGGTTACCTCACGGTCACTGCGAAGCTGAAACTCCTCGCTGAAAAACCGCTCCATGGAATAGACCCGCTCTCCCTCCAGCTCGAGAAAGAGATGGGATGCTCCCGGGGCGCGACGAAGGGTGGTGACCGTCTCACGGGGCTCCCCCTCCTCCAGCCTGAGAAGGGTAACCTCTCCAGCCTCCTCGAGGGCGAGATACTGCTCGAGGACCTCCCTGCCCTCGAGTCGATCGATGAGCACCCCTTCTTCCCTCTCCCCCTGGGAAAACAGGGCGACCAGGAGCGCAAAGACCAGGCGGGCTGAGACGAGACTACCCTGCAAGTTTCTTGACCACCTGGAGGAGTTTGTCCGCGTCAAAGGGTTTGACGATCCAGCCGGTGGCCCCCGCCTGCTTTCCCTCCTCCATCTTCGTTCCCTGACTCTCGGTGGTCAGCACGACGATCGGTGTAAACTTGAAGGCCGGCTGCTCCCTCGCTTTACGGACGAGCTCTATCCCGTCCATGTTCGGCATGTTCACATCCGTAATGATGAGAGCGTACTCCTTGCCGTCCATTTTTGAGAGGGCGTCGAGCCCGTCTTCCGCCTGGGTGACGGTGTAGCCCTCCTGTTCGAGAACATAGGTTACACTCTGCCGGATAGCGGTGGAGTCATCTACAACGAGGATCGACTTGGCCATGGCTCACACTCTCCTTACAGGTTACATCATAGCAGAAGATTGGATAGATAAGCACAGCTCGCCGGGAGCCGCGGGTGTAAAGGTACCACAGGAGACCCCTCTCCTCAAACCCCTCTTACTCCAAATCCTCCAACCACAGAAGCCGGCGAATCTCCGGGTCCTCGAGGTTCCCACGGTTCACCCAGCTCGCCGCCGTGACGACCCGCCCCGCCCCGCCCCGCCGCCGCGACGGTAGACGAGGAGTCGCACGTTAAAGCTCCCGGAGCAGCAGCAGAAGAAACTGCCAGACCCGCTCCACCGAAGAGACCCTGACCCGTTCCTCCGGGGTGTGGGCGCCCTCGATGTCGGGACCAAAGGAGATCATCTCCATCCCGGGGTATTTGTCACCGATGACCCCGCACTCGAGGCCCGCGTGGACCGCCTCTACCACCGGATCTCCACCAGTACTGCGCCGGTATACCTCCACCGCCCGCCTCAGGAGATCCGAATCGGGTTCCGGCGTCCAGGCGGGGTAACCCTCTGCCTCCTCCACCCGTCCGCCGGCAAGCTCCACCACCGCCCGGACCCGGCGAACCGCGTCGTCGACCCCGGAAGCGAGGTTGGAGCGCTGACTTGTGAGAACCTTCACCTCCCCCTGGTGGACCCGGATTGCCGCGAAGTTGGTCGAGGTCTCCACCAGCCCCGGGACCGCCCGGGAGATCGAGAGCACCCCGTGAGGCATCGCCGCCATCATCCTGATGAGCGCCGCCGTGGACTCCTCGCTCATCGCCTCGCCCACCTCCGTTTCCACCGGCTCGACGGCGACGGTGAGCTTCTCCTCTATGTCCCCGAGCTCCCCGAGGAGCTGCTCATGCCACCGCTCCACCGCCTCGGTGACACCCTCTGCCCCGGCGGGAGCAAGGAGGGTCGCCTCGAACTCCCGGGGGATCGCGTTGTGCTTGTCCCCTCCCTGGAGATCGACGATCCGCAGGGAAGGAAACTCCCGATGGAGGCCGTAGAGTACCCGGGCTGCGAGCTCGAGACTGCAGCCCCGCCCCTCCCCGATGTTGATGCCCGAGTGGCCCCCCTTGAGACCGGTGACGGTGAGACGGTACGCCTCCCCGGTGGCCCGGTCAAAGGAGACCGGGAGATAGGCGTAACTGTTACGCCCGCCGGCGCAGCCGATACAGAAATGGCCCTCCTCCTCGGTGTCGATATTTATCAGCCGCTTTGCGGTGAGAAGGTTCGCATCGAGCTTTGTCGCCCCGGTGAGACCGCTCTCCTCATCGATGGTGAAAAGGCACTCCAGGGGCGGGTGCTCATACGCTCCGGTGAGAAGGGCGAGCATCATTGCGACGGCGATCCCGTTGTCGGCCCCGAGGGTTGTCTTATCCGCGGCGATCCAGTCGGACTCCCTCCTGAGCCGGATCGGGTCCCGCTCAAAGTCGTGGATTGTTCCCGAGTTTTTCTCGCAGACCATGTCGATGTGCGCCTGGATAGCGAGGGGAGGCTTGTCCTCGAGGGCGCCGGTCCCGCGCTTTGAAACGAGGATATTTCCAACGGAATCGGTCTTGCTGGAAAGTCCACGCTCTTCGGCAATCGAGAGGATCCACTCCCGGACCCGATCCTCCTGCCTCGAGCATCGGGGAATTTCGGAGAGCTCTGCGAAAAGGCGCCAGACATCCTCGGGAGCCACGCTTTCTACAACGGTGCGGTTATCACTGCTCATGGCTGCATAATATCCGGCAGCCGACGAGTCGTCGAGCCGTTCGCCACGAATCGCCGGAGCCGTAGGGGGAGTGAGAAGCTGACGGGTTCTTATCGAGCCTGGGTCTGTGGTATCAATAGAGGTGATGATCAACCTCATGGACCTCACCCATGAACAGCTGCGCAGTGCCCTCGAGGAGAGCGGCTGGCCCCCATACGCGGCTACCCAGATTTTCGACTGGCTCTACAAGAAAGGGTGTCGTCGCCCCGATCAGATGACCAACCTCTCCCGACAGCGGAGGGAGGAGCTTCTCGAGCGCTTTATCCTCGAGGTCCTCGAACCCGTGGAAACCAGGGAGTCCGCGGACGGGACGAGGAAGCACCTTTTTCCTGCCGGTCGCGGACGGGATGGGTCGGTGGAGTGCGTCTTTATTCCGGATGGAGATCGGGGCACCCTCTGCATCTCCTCCCAGGTGGGATGTCGTCGCGGCTGCGGATTCTGCGCCACCGGGGTGATGGGTTTTGCCGGAAACCTCTCGGCCGGTCAGATTGTCTCCCAGTATCTCTCGGTTCCCGAGCGGGAGCAGGTGACAAATATCGTCTTTATGGGCATGGGGGAGCCCCTCGACAACCTCGAGAACGTCCTCGGGGCGATCAGGAACCTCACCGATCCGAAAGCTCTCGGTCTGTCGAGCAGGCGGATCACCCTCTCAACCGTCGGTATTCATCCCCATTTTTCCCGAGTTATCAGGGAGACCGACGTCCACATCGCCATAAGCCTCCACTCCCCCTTTCCGGAACAGCGCCGGCTTATCGTCCCCGCGGAGATCCGCAATCCCGTAAGCGAGACAATCCGGGAGATCAGGGAGGCTCAGGATAACGGCCTGCTGAGACGGGACAGGAAGGTGAGCTTCGAGTACACCCTCCTCGACGGCTTTAACGACACCCCCGACCACGCCCGCGCCCTGGCGAGACTCCTCGCCGAGATGCGCTGCAGGATCAATCTCATACCCTTCAATCCCTTTCCCGAGGCCAACTTCCGCCGCTCCCCGGACGAAACCGTCGACGCCTTTCGGCGGATTCTCATTGATCGCGGTCTGAGAGCGACAGTACGCCGCAGCCGGGGTCAGGACATCGAGGCGGCGTGCGGACTGCTTGCAACCCGCTCCACCATCCGCCAGAAGGCGCGAACAACCGGCAGCTGAAGGGAGCGTCTGCGGGCGACCACCCCGACCTGGTAAGGCTCGAGTTCAGGGCCGGGGTCGAGGGTGGCAAGCGCCGCCCGGACCGGTGACTTCGCGATTACCAGCTCCGGGACAACCCCGACTCCGAGCTCGAGACCGACCATCGCAAGTATCGCCTCGTTCCCGGAGACTTCGGCGTAGATGTTCGGCCGTATCGCCCGCCGGCGGAGCCATCGGTCCACCTGCTCCCGGGCGAGACCGGCATCCGGCAGTATCAACGGCAACTCCGGCCACGGAAGCGGCGAGCGTCTCGCCATCCGGGCAACCGGACCCTCCCCGGTCGGGGCGACAAAGCGCAGCGGGGTCGTGGTGATCCTCTGGGCAAGGAGGTTCCGGTCCAACCGCGGCGGTATCGCGGCGACGGCGACCTGGGAGCTCTCCTCCCGCACCTCCGCCACCGCCCGGGCGGCGTCCCCGGTGCGCAGGTGGATCTGCGCCTCCGGGTGTTCCCGTCGGAACGCCTCGAGGAGGGGCGGAAGCACCGCGTAGCAGGCGGTTACCGAGGCGTAGAGCTCGAGCACCCCCCGAACGCCCCCGGACAGCTCGCTTCCAAGCTCCTCCTTTGCCTCGGTGAGGGCGCGAAGGGTTGAGCCGGCGGTTGGGAGAAATCGCCTTCCCGCCCCGGTGAGGGCCACTCTCCGGTTGTCCCGGAGAAAGAGACGCACCCCCAGCTCTCCCTCGAGTCGCTGGATCGCCCGGCTGAGTCCCGAGGGGCTGATATGTCTGCGCTCGCTGGTCCGGGCGAAACTCACTGTTTCTGCAAGGTCGCAGAAGAGTTCGAGGTCTCTGGTTTCCATGGCTTCTCCCTTTCCCCGCCGTCTGTTCCGCGGTGTCACGGCTCACAGACCGTTCAGCGGAGATCGTTGTTGCACGTTAAGCAACAGTATATTTCTAATATTTCACTATACGCAACCAATCGAGGCGCTTAGTATGGGGTGCAGCAATCAGCGACAGGAGCGTAGTAGTGAGTGTGACGTTCGACTTTGAAACAAAGGTTTTCGAGAAGGAAAAGATCCGTCTCGCGGATAGTGAGGAGTATATCGTTCGTGGGGGAAGGGACAAGTTCCCCCTGCTGCCGAAAGCGTTTGACGGCGTAGCGCAGATCGGGGTGATCGGCTGGGGAAGCCAGGGGCCGGCCCAGGCGCAGAACCTCAGGGACTCCCTCGAGGGCAGCGATATTCGGGTCACCGTGGGACTTCGCGCCGGGTCGAGCTCCTGGGGCAAGGCGGAGGCGGCGGGTTTCAGCGAGGGTGAGGGAACCCTCGGAGAGATGATGAAAGTGATCCGGGAGAGCGATCTTGTTATTCTGCTCATCTCCGACGGCGCCCAGGCGGCGCTATATAAAGATGTTTTCGGGGAGATGAAAAAAGGGGCGACCCTCGGGCTCTCCCACGGCTTTCTCCTCGGTTACATGCAGTCTCAGGGAGAGACCTGGCCCGGGGACATAAACGTCATCGGTGTCTGCCCCAAAGGCATGGGTCCCTCGGTCCGTCGGCTCTACGAGCAGGGCAAGACGGTCAACGGCGCGGGTATAAACACAAGTTTCGCCGTGGAGCAGGACCTCACCGGCAAGGCTACCGACTACGCCCTCGGATGGTCCGTCGCCCTCGGGGCACCCTTCAGTTTTATGACCACCCTGGAGATGGAGTACCGCTCCGATATTTTCGGTGAGCGGGGCATTCTCCTCGGAGCGGTCCACGGCATTGTAGAGAGTCTCTACCGCCGTTACGTCGAGCAGGGGATGAGCGAACAGGAGGCGTTTCAGCGGTCGGTGGAGTCGGTAACCGGCCCGATATCGAGGACGATCTCCCACGAGGGGATAAAAGCTGTCTATGACCAGCTTTCCGGGGAGGAGAAAACGGTATTCGAGACCGCCTACTCCGCCACCTACCGGCCGGCCCTGGAGATCATCGCAGAAATCTATGATGAGGTGGCGAGCACCAACGAGATCCGCTCGGTGGTTATGGCGACGCAGCGGCTCAAGGAGTTTCCCTTCGATACCATCGACTCCACCAGGATGTGGCAGGTCGGCAAAGAGGTGCGGGCTGAGCGGAAGGAGGAAGAGATACCCCTCGACCCGTTTACCGCCGGCGTCTACATCGCCTGCATGATGGCTCAGATCGACATCCTCGCCAAAAACGGCCACTGCTACTCGGAGATCGTCAACGAGTCGGTTATCGAGGCCGTTGATTCCCTCAATCCGTACATGCACTTCAAGGGAGTCAGCTACATGGTGGACAACTGCTCCACCACCGCCCGCCTCGGAGCGCGCAAATGGGCGCCCCGGTTCGACTATCTCATAAGCCAGCTCGGCTACACCGCCGTCGACCGGGGGCAGGAGATAAACGAGGAGCTTCTCGAGGCGTTCCGCTCCCATCCGGTTCACCAGCCGGTGGAGACCCTCGCCGCGTACCGCCCCAGCGTCGACATCTCGGTTCACTGATACTCCGGGGAGGGCGCGGGCAGGCTCATGGGTCGCGGGTCGAAACGTATCAAGAAGCGTGTTGGTAGATCGCTCCAAGATACTATGAAGTAAAGACTTATCCTCGAGTTATCCTCGAGAACGGTTATTGATGGTGTAAACCTCTGCTTAGAAAGGAGTTAGTCTCGTTTTATCAACACGCTTCTCGATACCTAGCGCTGGTCGGCCCTCCCGCGGGGGGGAGGGCGCCGATCAGGCGGCCCGCGCCTTCGCTTTCTCCACCATCAGCTGGTAGATGTTGCCAAAGGCGTTCGCCCTGTTCGGGGTGAGTGTCGCCTTCAGATCCGTCTCCCGGGCAAACTTCTCGACCAGCTCTTTGGTCTCCTGTACAACACTCTCCGGAGCGAGGCCGCTGAGAGCCTCGATGAGAACGGCGAGATAGCCCCGGACGATATGGGACTCCGAGGAGCCGTGGTAGTAGATCCCGCCGTCCTCCCGGAGCTCATCGGATATGTAGACCATCGAGACACAGCCGTAGACGAAGTTATCCTCCGTCTTTTCTTCGGCCGGGAGCTCCTCCATCTTCTTTCCGATGTCCGTGAGCATCCGGTACATCTCGAGATTGTCCATCTCCCGGATGGTAACGAGCTCGTCGGTAATCTCCTCGAGGTAGTTCCTCGCCTCTTCTATTGTCTTCATGATCCGTACCTTCCTAGAGTAATGTATAACCGGTGGTGCCGTCCGGGCGATCCTCGAGTTGGACCCCCGCTTCCTTGAGGCGGTCCCGAATCGCGTCGGCGGTGGCGAAATCCTTGCGCCCCCTCGCCTCCCTGCGGACCGCGATGAGAACCTCCACTACTTCCTTCAGTCGCGCCCCGCAGCCGTTGCCGGCCTCCCTCGGAAGGATACCGAGTACCTCCCGGGCCATCCCGGTGACGCTGTTTCTCACCGTCAGAAAAGCCTCAGGCGAGACGGTCTCGAGCTTCTTCTCTCCGGTGACCAGACGTTGAATCTGGTTGATCAGCTCAAAGAGATCCGCGAGGACCCGGGCGGTGTTAAAGTCGTCGCTCATGTGGCGGTACATCTCCCGGCAGAGCTCGAGGAGCTCCTCCTCGAGGCTCCGACTCTCAGCCTCCGAAGGCTCCTCGGGCGCGGGAAAGAGCGGCAGCGCCTCGCTGTTCTCCCCGACCCCGGGATGAGTCAGGGAGTCGAGGGTCTCGAGGCCCGCGGTGAGACGGTCGAGACCGCGCTCCGCCGCGAGGAGTGACTCCGAGGAGAAGTCGAGGACGCTTCGGTAGTGAGCCTGGAGCATAAAGAAGCGCACCACCTGGGGGGAAAACCCCTTTTCGAGACGCTCATGCTCCCCGGAGAACAGCTCGCTCAGGGTGACAAAGTTTCCGAGGCTCTTTGACATTTTCTGGCCGTCAACGGTGAGCATATTGTTGTGGATCCAGTAGCGGGCCGGGTCGGTTCCGAAGGCGCCGTGATTCTGAGCGATCTCAGCCTCGTGATGAGGAAACTGCAGATCCATACCTCCGCCGTGGATGTCGAAGGTAGTGCCGAGGTAGCGGGTGCTCATGGTCGTGCACTCCAGGTGCCATCCGGGAAATCCGACGCCCCAGGGACTCTCCCAGCGCATGATGTGGCTCTCATCGGCCCGCTTCCAGAGGGCGAAGTCGAGGGGACTGCGCTTCTCCCTCGCTCCTTCGGTCTCCCGGGTACCGGATCGCAGGTCCTTGAGGATCTTGCCTGAGAGCTCGCCGTAGTTACCCTCCGTCGCGTACTTCTCCAGATCGAAGTAGACCGAACCGTTTGCCTCGTAACCGAAGCCGTTGTTCAGGATCTTCTCGACCGTTGCGATCTGCTCGGGGATGTGGCCGGTGGCGGTAGGCTCGATACTCGGTGTGAGGCAGTTGAGGGCGTCCATCGCGGCGTGGTAGCTCACCGTGTAGTGGTGGGCGATCTCCATCGGCTCGAGCCGCTCGAGGCGAGCCTTCTTGGCGATCTTGTCCTCTCCCCCCTCGTTCACCTCGTCTTCGAGGTGGCCGACGTCGGTGATGTTTCGCACGTAGCGCACCTGGTAGCCGAGGTGGCGCAGGTAGCGAAAGACCGTGTCGAAGGCGACCGCCGAGCGGGCGTGGCCGAGGTGAGGATCGCCGTAGACCGTGGGTCCACAGACGTACATGCCGACCCGGGGCGGATGGAGAGCTTCGAAGCGCTCTTTGCGCCGGCTCCTGGAGTTGAAGATGGTAACGGGTATTTCGTTGTAGCTCGGGTAGATCGTATCACTCATTGTTAGCCTAGACAGTAAAGGGGAAGGGAAAAAAGTCAAGCCGTCACCACCGCCGCGCCGGGATCCTGACCGCCGCGCCGGGATCCTGACCGCCGCGCCGGGAGCCCGACCGCCGCCCCGGAGCCCGACCGCCGCGCCGGGATCACCACCGCCGCGCCGGATCACCACCGCCGCGCCGGAGCCTGACCGCCGCGCCGGGAGCCTGACCGCCGCGCCGGAGCCCG
>JBKHDM010000057.1:0-17161 GCA_046541355.1 Spirochaetaceae bacterium | reverse complement strand
GAAGGTCCGATCGCGCAGATCGGGGCGGGCCTCGCTTCGTACTCCGCGGGAAAAATACCGTTTCTCCGGGAGTATCGGCACGAGATCATGCTAGCGGGAATGGCGGCGGGGATTGCCGCGGTCTTCCGGGCGCCCCTTGCAGCCCCGGTCTTCGCCACAGAGATTCTCTACTCCCGGTTACGCTACGAGGGGCGGGCACTCATTCCGGCGGTCATCGCCTCGGCAGCGGCGTACGGCGTCTACACCCGGTACTTCGGCGTGGACCCCCTCTTTCGCGTGCCTGAGTTCGACTACCTCTTCACGGTGGGCGACCTCGTCTCTTTTACGATTCTCGGCGTCGCCTCCGCCGCGTGCGCGATCCTCTTCGTCCGCCTTTTCTATGGGATTCGGGACGCCTTCCGGTCGCTCCGGGTTCATCCCTTTCTCAAGCCCGCGATCGGCGGCGTGATTACCGGCACGATCGGGATGGCGTTTCCGCAGATTCTCGGAGAGGGCTCCTACAACCTCCAGGAGATCATCTCCGGCGAGATGCCCCTCCTGTTGCTCGCGACTATCGGTCTGCTGAAGATGGTGGCTACCGGGTTCTCCATCGGTTCGGGAGGTTCCGGCGGTGTCTTCGGACCTTCGCTGTTCGCCGGCGCCGCTCTCGGTGGCGCCTTTGGATCGCTGCACAATCTGTTGATTCCCGGTTCGGGTATCCCGATTCCGGTGTTCATTCTTCTGGGAATGGTGAGCTTCTTCGCCGGCGCCGCGAACGCGCCGTTGTCCACGGTCATTATTGTCGCCGAGATGACCCGAACCTTCACCCTCCTCGCACCCTTTCTCTGGGTGTCGGTTTTCGGGTACCTCTTTTCGCAGAAATGGGACATCTACGAGAACCAGGTTCCTCTCACCGAGGATATCCTCGCCGGTCTACGGGATGGCTCGCGACCGGAAGAGCCGTCGTCCTCTCGGGGTTCCGAGGGCTCCCTGGACCGTGATGATTCTTGAGGTGTATTCAGTGTCCTCCACCCTGGGGATAGAGGGGAAACTACCTCCAGTTACCAAAAGCAGTTAGGGCCTCTCGGGTGACGCTAAGGTGGAAATGTCCACTTTTTTCCCGGTAACTTATTACCAGGTAAGGGATTAGGAAGGATTTATCCCCAGGGTGGAGGACAGTAAGTATCCGCTACCCGGCGAGGGCAACTCGAGGTTTTCAGTCTTCCTGCCCAGGACCCCGGTTTCCGCCGCTAATCAAGCCGGCCCGCCTATCCGACGGATCGGGCTCGCTCAGGGCTGCACGGATTCTCAGGGAGGTCCGGCGGGTACGCACGGTTCCGAGCCCGCCGACTATCACGCCGAGGACAATGAGTGCCCAGCCTACAAAGAGGGAAGGATTCTCAAAGATGCGGAGAACCGTGGCTCCGGCGAGGACGAGGGCGACGAAGGTGCGCGCGTAGGCGAGAAAGGTGCGCTCATTGGCGAGGATCGTTCTGTCCACGGCCAAATGGTCCCGGAGTATCATCTCGTCGTAGGTAAACCGTTCGTACGGATTCGACCGCTGCTTTCCCTTCCCCTTTTTGCCCCTGTCCCTCTGCGGTTCCATAGGTGATCCCTTATCTATCCCCGTCGTTATGCTCGAACATCATTGTGAACCCCCGATCTTACCGGGAGGAGGAAGGAGTTCCAAGGGGTCGCGCCGAGAGGACGGCGGACCGGTGCACGGGGCGCTCCCCTTGCCGAAGGGGGGTAGCGCCGGAGGGCCTGTCTCGCCGGGCGGGGTGCGGCGCCGGAGGGGGGTGGCGCCGGAGGGACTGTCTCGGCGGAGTGGGGTCTTCTCGGCGGAGGGGAGCCGCGCCTCTACCCGACAGCGCGGTTCTGCGCTACCTTCCAGGTGTGATCATACTCTCCGTTCAGGCGCTCTCGGCTCTCGCCGCCTTCGGCCTCATCGCCTATCTCGCCTTTCTCTACCGGCGCTATCCGAGGCGGGCGACCCGCCGCCTCGCCCTTATTGTAGCGGCCCTCGGTCTGATGGCTCTCTCGTTTTTCCTCCACCGGATCCACCTCCAGGGGGATGAGGGCGGAGTCGCGCTCTTTCGGGCCGCGGCGGCGGTCAACGGCGTCGGGAGTCTCCTGTTTTTCCTCTTCGCTCCCCCGGCTTATCGGTTTATCCTCGGTATACCCGCGGCAAAAGCGGCGCGCTACGGTCAGGCGATCCTCGCGACGCTCATACTCCTCCTCGCCCTCGGCCTCGCCTGGCAGCGGCACCGGGGCATTGCGGTCACCCTGCTCCACCAGCTCTTTGTCCTTTCCACAATCTATACCGGAGGCTTCTGCCTCTATCACCTCCGGGATCTCGCAGAGCCGGGAGTGAGGCTGAGCGCGCTGATTCAAGGTATCGCATCCCTCGTGCTCATCCCGCCCTTCTACATCGAGGTAAGCGTGAACGCCCTCGGTCCGTTTATCCACTCCCACCCGGCGGACGCCCTTGCTCTGCCGGTCTACGTAACGCTATTCGCCGCGGGAGGGGGTGTTTTCGCCCGCCGCCGATTGGGCAGGCCGCCCTGGCTGGTTGACGGGGCGGTAACCTCCGCGTTCCGGGAGAGCTTCGGACTTTCTGAGGCTGAGGCAGCCCTGGCGAGCCGCACGGTACGGGCAGGCAGGATACAGTGGCGCGGCGGCACCGATAACGAGGAGGATGCCCCGGTTCGGGAGTTATGTTCAAAACTCAACTGTCGTAACCGCAAAGAGCTTGTCAACCTGCTTCTCGCCAACAGGTAGGCGTACCCGCTCTTTGCTTCTGCCGGGTCAATGAGGTGAAAGGAGCGGGAGGAAGGTCAGGATGGCCCGATGGCCGGATGGCCGGGGAGATTATCGCCCCTGCCCCCCGGGAACCGCGGTAGACCGCCGCTACCCGGGAGGATACCATCGTTATCGCCCCCTGCCCCCCGGGAACCGCTCATCCCCCTCCATCATGAACGCACCGACGCCGGGGGGCGTCAAACCGCCGGGTTACCCGTTACACTCGAGGTATGAACTGTTACATCGTAACCGGCACATCAAGGGGGCTTGGCGCCGCGATCGCCCGGGGGCTGGTGGAACGTGGCGGGCGGGTTGTCGGGCTCTCGAGGACAGAAGGCCCCGACCTCGCCGCGGAAGCCGCACAGAACAACGGGCGCTACGTCCATCTCCTGGCCGATCTCTCCGACTCTCACGCCGTTCCCGGCCTCCTGACCGAGGCCCTCGGCTATCTCGACCTCGACAAAGCGCGGGAGGTCACGCTGATCAACAACGCCGGGCTCCTCGAACCGATCGCTCCGGTCGACGAGGCAGACCCCGAGGCTGTCGAGAGACATATCACCGTGAACCTGACTTCGCCAATTCTTTTGACCGGAGCGTTTATCGCCGGAACAAGTCGACTCCGCTGCCTCCGGCAGGTAGTCAACATCACCTCCGGCGCGGCGAGTAAACCGTACCCCGGCTGGAGCAGCTACTGCGCAGGAAAGGCGGGGCTCGACATGCTGACCCGGGTTGTCGCCGAGGAGAACGCTTCGGATGAGCGCTTTCGGACGATCGCTGTCGCTCCGGGGGTTGTGGAGACGGCGATGCAGGCGCGAATTCGCTCCACCGAGGAGAGCAGCTTTCCCCTGAGGGAGAAGTTTGTTCGCCTCAAGGAGGAGGGTAAGCTCTCGTCGCCTGAGTCGGCGGCGCGAAAGGTGATCGCCGCGATGGAGGATTACCAGATCGAGTCAGGATCTCTCATCGATGTCCGGGAGCGCTACCCGGAGTGAGCCGTTGGCGCCCTAACCCATCGCGGTCACAATGATCAGAAAGCCTCCCCCGTAGATCAGTAGCACGAGCACGCTCTCGAAGCCGATGTTGGCGATCCCGTGCTTCTCCCTTCGGATAAGACCGAGGAGGAGAACACTTGTCAGGAGAATGGTCACCGTTATGAGGAAGGTTGAACGGTCGCCCATGGCGTGGTAGAGCGAGCCTTCCCGGTATGCAACGTCGGCGACAGCGAGAAAGATAACGTCGAAGGCGTTTCCGCCCACGATGTCGCTCACCGCCAGGGTAAGGGCGCCGAGCTTGACCGCGGCAATCGCCGTCACGAGTTCCGGGAAGGAGGTGGAAATCGCGGTAAAAATACCACCTAAAACGGTCTGGCTCATCCCGGTGATTTCGGCAATCGCCACGCCGGAGCGGGCGAGGGTGTAGCCGAAGACGGCTATTACGAGCGCGGCGACGGCAAACCTTCCCCAGAGGAGTATCATCGGGTCCGAATCGCTCCCCGCGGGCGTCGGCGCCTCGGCGCGTTCCTCGAGCTGTGTCTGCTCGGTCACCCGGGGCTGCCACATCTCCTGCCCCTTTGCCGTGTAGACCATCCGCTGCCCGAGGCCGTAGGCGACAGGGATGAGGAGGGAGACCGGATGCACGCCGAGCAGGGTAAACTCCGGAGAAAAGGCGGCGAGGAGGGTTCCAGCGAGGAGCGCAATCAGGAGCGCCCCCTGTAGCATATTCTCGTCCGAGGCGGCGGCGTGCTCGAGGTTCGCCTTTCTGTATACCCGGTCTGCAATAACGAGAAAGACGGTCTGGGCGGCGATACCGCCGACAGCATTACTCGCCGCGAGTTCCGGGTGCCCCCCGGCGGCAGCGGTGACGGAGGTGATGATCCCCGAGAGGGATGTACTCGCCCCGAGGAAGAGAGCGCCGGTGACCGCCTGGCCGAGCCCGGTACGACGGGCGATCCGGGCGGCGTAGTCGGCGAGGCGAACGCCGACGACCGCGACAAGGAGCCCTGAAAGAGCAAAAACGGCAAGGTGAAGAGGAATCGGCCACGCGGAGTTGTACATCTATAGCTTCAAAGGTAGGAGTCCCTCCCTGGTGGGTCAACAGGCGGGGAGCGGGGGGTTGCCCTGGAAACGCCGGTTTGCGTACCCTCCCTCTATGAAAACCGTCGTACCCAGCCGTCTGCTCGCGGCTACTTTTATCCTTGTCTCCCTGGTCGCGCCTCTCATGGCGACGGGAGTACAGGAACAAGAAGAAGAGAATGCTCCCATCGTCGTGGGCATTTCGAAGTTCGTCTCCCATCCTGCCCTCGACGCCGTGGAGCAGGGGATAATCGATGAGCTCGCCGAGCTCGGCTATGAGAACATTCGCTACGACCTGCAGAACGCTACAGCCGACATTACCACAGCCCGGCAGATCGCCTCGAAGTTCCGGTCCGACGAGGTGGACATCGCCGTCGGAATCGCCACCCCCGTTGCCCAGGCGCTCAAGCAAGGGCTCGACGGAACTCCGGTGATCTATACCGCCATCACCGACCCGGTCTCGGCGGGCCTCGTTGAGAGCCTGGAGGTCGGAGAGCCGGGCATCGCCGGTGTCTCCCACCGGACGCCGGTAGAGGGACAAATCGAGTTTTTTATGGCAATCCAGGAGATCGACAGCCTCGGCCACGTCTACTCAGGAGGCGAGACCAACGCTGTATTTCTCGCCTCCGAGACCGAGGCGGCCGCAGAAGCTCTCGGGATCGACTTTGTCAGCCAGACTATTTCAACTCCCGCGGAGGTACGTCAGGCGGCGCAGTCGATTGTTAACCGGGTCGATGCGTTCTACGTGAGTACGGACAACCAGGTTGTCAGCGCCCTGAGTTCCCTTACCGAGGTTGCGACCCGGGCCGGCGTACCGGTGATTTCGGCGGACCCCTCCTCCGCTCTCGAAAATCCGGTTCTCATCGCATGGGGCTTTGACTGGTACGCAATCGGCCGGCGCACCGGAGAGCTCATTGACGAGGTGCTCCAGGGTGAGGCGACGCAGAACATTCCCACGGTTCTCTTTGACGACCCAGCCGAGATGGAGATGCTTCTCAACCTCGACGTTGCCGAGCAGCTCGGTATCGATATTCCCTCCCGGGTGATGGATATGGCAGACCGTATCATCGAGGAAGGTGAAATCCAGGAGTAGTCATCCGACCCGGCGCAGGACGTTGCCCCATCTCGGCAGGACGGTGCACCGGAGGTATCCATCTTCCACCTGGAGCCTCCCGCTGCCGTTGAGTTGCTCCTCCCAGAGGCTCCCCTCCTGCTCGAGGGGCAACTGAAGCGCCACCTCCTCCCGGGAGGAGTTGACGGCGACGATAACCTGGTCCTCCTCCCTCTGCCGGAGGTAGACGAGGAGTTCGTGTTCCACCAAAAGCTCCTTGTACGCCCCGAGCCTGAGGGCCGGGGAGCCGGCGCGCAGCCGGGAGAGGCGGCTTATCAACGAAAAAAGCGTCTCGTCCCGTTCCGGTCGACGTTCCACCTCCCCCCTCGTCGGCCGCAGCGGGGCGTCTGACTCCTTACCTCCGACCCCCTCGATCCCCCACTCGCTGCCGTAATAGACCGACGGGATCCCCGGCATCGTCGCAAGGATGAGGTAGAGGGGATAGAGAAAGCTCTTCTCCTTCAAGCTGCTTGCCACGCGGTCCACATCGTGGTTATCCGCGAAGTTATAGAGCCGCAGGTTCCGGTAGATGCCGGGATCCTCGAACTGCCGTCTCAGGGAGTGAGCTATCTCGAAATAGTTACCGTCGTTGTGACTGGAATAGAGCCCCTTGTAGCACTCGTAGTTGGTCACCGAGTCGAGGGTTGCCTCATTGGCAAGGCGGGTGTAGTCGCCGTGGACCATCTCCCCGAGGAGCCAGAACTCCTTGTCCACGGACCGACATCGACGTCGAAGCTCCTGGAGAAACTCCTCGGGGATAACGTCCGCGGCGTCGAGGCGCACTCCGTCGATCCCGAACTCCTCGATCCAACCGGTAACAGCGGAAAACAGATGCTCCCGTACAGCGTCGTTCCGGTGGTTGAGCTTTACAAGCTCGTAATGGCCGTCCCAGGTATCGTAGCTGAAGGGGTCACCCATCGGCGTCGCCCCCTCCCGGGTGATGCCGGAGAACCAGTCCCAGTACTCCGATTCTTCCTGGTTCTCGATGACATCCTGAAAGGCGAAGAACTCCCGACTTACGTGATTGAGTACCGCGTCGAGGACTACCCTGATCCCCCGACCCTTGAGCGCCCCCACCAGTTCCCGGAGGTCCCGGTTTGTGCCGAGGCGCCGGTCAACGGTTGTGTAGTCTATCGTATCATATCCGTGGGTCAGCGACTCAAAGAGGGGACCGATGTAGAGTGCTGTCACCCCGAGCTCTTCGAGGTTCCCGATCCAGTCGGCTACCATCGGCAGCCGGCTTACCGGCTCCCCTCCCCGGTTCGTATCACGGCTCCCGCAGAAGCCGAGGGGATAGATGTGGTAGAAAAAACTTGAATCGCTCCAGTGCATACCGCGCTCCCCTCCCAACGTATACCTCCAGTATACGGATGCCCCAGGATATCCGTCGAGGCGGCCTTTGAAATCCAATGCGCCTATTGTGTACCTTGAACGTATGCAGCAACTATCTCTCGGCTCCCTTGAAGGAAGAAAACGAGCCATCATTGATCGCGTCTACCCGGAAATCGACGGTGGCGAGTTTCCTCTCAAGCGAGTGGTCGGCGATTCGTTGACCGTAGAGGCGGACATCGTCGCCGACGGCCACGAGCTCCTGCGGGCGTTCCTCCTCTACCGCAAAAGCGGAAAGCGCGGCTGGTCACAGATCGAGATGGATCCGGTCGGAAACGACCGCTACCGTGCCACCTTCACGGTCGACGAGATTGGAAGCTGGCAGTACACGGTGAGTGCCTGGGTGGACCACTTTGAGACCTGGCGGTCGGGACTGGAGAAGAAGCACGCCGCCCGGGTGGATACACAGATCGACCTTCATATCGGGGCAAGCCTCGTTGAGGGTGCAGCACAACGGGGGAGGGGCAAAAAGGCGCAGCGCCTAAAGGAGCTCGCAGAAGCGATGGTCGCCGACGCCTCGGAGATGAACGACCGGGTCTCTATCGCCCTCTCGGATGAGCTCGAAGCACTTATGAAGGAGCACCCGGACCGCAGCTACGCCGAGCGGTATCGAAAGAGCTTGTCCGTCTGGGTCGACCGGGAACGGGCCGCCTTTTCAAGCTGGTATGAGATGTTTCCCCGCTCCACCAGCGAGAGCCCCGGCCACCACGGCACCTTTCGCGACGCCGAGGGGAGGCTTTCCTACGTGGCGGAGATGGGCTTTGACGTCCTCTATCTGCCGCCGATCCATCCGATCGGGAAGACCAACCGCAAGGGGCGCAATAACGCCCTCACCGCGCGCCCTTCGGACCCCGGTTCACCCTGGGCTATCGGCGGCAAGGAGGGGGGACACAAGAGTATCCACCCCGACCTCGGTGGGGAGGAGGATTTTATCCACTTCGTAAAGAGCGCCGAGAGCTTCGGTATCGAAGTAGCCCTGGACATCGCCTTTCAGTGTTCCCCGGACCACCCGTGGGTCACAGAGCACCCGGAGTGGTTTACCCGGCGGCCCGACGGGACAATCCAGTTCGCCGAGAACCCGCCGAAGAAGTACGAGGACATCTATCCGATCAATTTCGAATCCGAGGATTGGAGAGGACTCTGGCAGGAGCTCTACTCGGTGTTCGAGCACTGGATCGAACGGGGGGTAACGATCTTCCGGGTGGACAATCCCCACACCAAGAGCTTTCTCTTCTGGGAGTGGCTCTGCGGTGAGCTGCGAGAGCACCACCCGGAGGTGCTTCTTCTCGCCGAGGCGTTTACCCGGCCAAAGAGGATGTACCGCCTCGCCAAAATCGGCTTTACCCAGAGTTACACCTATTTTACCTGGCGCAACTCCCCCGGGCAGATGCGTGAGTACCTCAAGGAGCTCGCCCACACGGAGGTGCGGGAGTATTTTCGACCGAACTTCTGGCCGAACACGCCGGACATCCTCCACGAGGATCTGCACAACGGCTACAGATCCTCCTTTATGGCTCGCCTCGCCCTCGCGGCAACCCTCTCATCGAACTACGGAATCTACGGTCCCGCCTTTGAACTGATGGAGCATGAGCCCCGGGAGCCGGGCAGCGAGGAGTACAAGAACTCCGAGAAATACGAGATTCGAACCTGGGACCTCGACGCCTACCACTCCCTCGCTCCCTTTATTGCGAGAATCAACCGTATCCGAAAGGAGAACCCGGCGCTTCAGCGTACCGAGAACATCCAGTTCCACGACTGCAGTAACGAGCACCTGCTGTGCTACAGCAAGAGCAGCCCGGACCGGGGCAATGTTCTCCTGATGGTGGTGAACATGGATTTTCGAAACGCCCAGGAGGGAATGGTGGAGTTTTTCCCCGGATCCGTTGGTATTCCCGAAGCCCCTCCCTTCGTCGTTCATGACCTCATTACCGATGCCCGCTACCAGTGGACGGGCGAGTGGAACTTCGTACGCCTCGACCCCTTCAGCTACCCGGTGCACGTTTTTCGTCTTGACCGATAGGGAGAGTTCATGAGCACAGAGGAACAGACACACTTGGACTGGTACAAGGACGCGGTAATCTATGAGCTCCACGTTCGATCTTTTTACGACAGCAACGACGACGGTATGGGGGACTTCAAGGGTCTCACGGGTAAACTCGACTACTTTCAGGACCTGGGAGTCAACGCGATCTGGCTTCTTCCGTTTTACCCCTCTCCCTGGCGGGACGACGGGTACGACATTTCCGATTACACCTCGATACACCCCGCCTATGGTACGATGCGGGACTTCAAGCGCTTTCTCAAGGAGGCGCACCAGCGAGACCTGCGGGTTATCACCGAGCTGGTCATCAATCACACCTCCAGTCAGCACCCGTGGTTCGAGCGTGCCCGCCGGGCAAAGCCGGGCAGCAGGGCTCGGGAGTACTACGTCTGGAGCGAGACGCCTGAGCTCTACCAGGAAGCCCGAATCATCTTTCAGGACTTCGAGACTTCCAACTGGAGCTGGGACCCCGTCGCCAACGCCTACTACTGGCACCGCTTCTACTCCCACCAGCCGGATCTGAACTTTGACAACCCCGAGGTGCGCAAGGAGGTTTTCAGGCTCCTGGACTACTGGTTCGAGATGGGCGTCGACGGTCTGCGCCTCGACGCGGTCCCCTATCTCTTTGAACGGGAAGGAACCAACTGCGAGAACCTGCCGGAGACCCACGAGTTTCTCAAGAGTATGCGGAGCCACGTGGACGAGAAGTTTCCCGGGCGGATGCTTCTGGCCGAGGCAAATCAGTGGCCCGAGGACGCGGTGAACTACTTCGGGGATGATGATGAGTGCCACATGGCGTTTCACTTTCCCCTGATGCCTCGGCTCTTTATGGCGGCAAAAATGGAAGACCGGTTCCCGGTGGTAGACATTCTCGAGCAGACCCCGCTGATCCCACCGTCGAGTCAGTGGGGCATCTTTCTCCGGAATCACGACGAGCTCACCCTGGAGATGGTAACCGACGAGGAGAGGGACTACATGTACCGCGCCTACGCCCTCGACCCGCGGCAGCGAATCAACCTCGGAATCCGTCGCCGCCTCGCACCGCTTCTGGAAAACAACCGAAGACAGATCGAGCTGATGAACGCCCTTCTGTTCTCCCTGCCCGGAACACCGGTGATCTACTACGGAGACGAGGTCGGCATGGGGGACAACGTCTACCTCGGTGACCGGGACGGCGTGCGTACCCCGATGCAGTGGAGCTCCGACAAGAACGCCGGGTTTTCCAAGACCAACCCGCAGCGCCTCTATCTTCCGGTGATCATCGACCCGGAATACCACTACGAGGCGATAAACGTGGAGACCCAGCAGAGCAACTCCAGCTCTCTTCTCTGGTGGATGAAGCGGGTCATAGCGACCCGCCGGAGATTCCGCGCCTTCAGTCGCGGCGCCTTCGAGGTGATCGGGTCCACCAATCATCGCGTCCTCGCCTACGTCCGTCGCTACGAGGAGGAGGCGATCCTGGTGATCGCCAACTTCTCCCGCCATACCCAGGTAACCCACCTCGACCTCACAGAGTATGCGAACTACACCCCTCAGGAGATCTTCAGTGAGAACGAGTTTCCTCTCATCCGCGGCGAGGAGGAGTACACCATTCACATTGGTGGGTACGACTACTACTGGTTTACCCTCACCGCGCCGGTGGAGGGGATGCAGGACGAGGGTGGCGGCATCCCGGAAATCGCCTTGTCGAGTCGGGAGTGGAAGAGTTTCGCCGTCCCCTTGAGAAAGGCTCTCGAGGGGAGGATTCTTCGGGACTACATCACCGGCCGGCGCTGGTTCCGGGAAAAGTCTCTCAAGGTACGCAGTCTGACCCTCCGGGATGCGATCCCCCTGGGAACCGGGAACGACCTGAGCTGGGTGGTGGTAGTCGACCTCACTTTTACCAACGATGCGGTCTCCACCTACGTCGTACCCCTTGCGGCGGCCTTCGGTGACGCGGTGGAGGAGGTGGATGACGAGATCCATGGGATCACTGTCGCCGCTCTGCGCAATAACGAGGGAGGCGGCATCCTCTACGACGGGGTCTACAGCCCCGCCTTCCGGGAGCGACTGCTCGAGACCGTAGCCTCACAGAAGAGACTCAAAGGGGAGTCCGGCTCCCTGGTGATCAGTCGCGGGCGGACGGTGAGGCGGACCTCATCCATTTCCGAGATAGCCGCGTCGAGCCGGGTCCTGAAGACGGAGCAGTCCAACACCTCGATCCTCTACCGGGACGTTTTCTTTTTCAAACTCTACCGGAAGCTCGAAGTCGGGGTTAATCCTGACATCGAGCTGCTCCAGCATCTCTCGGATCAGGGCCGGTTTGCTCATGTTCCTTCCTACGGCGGCAGCGTCGAGTACCAGAACGTCGAGGGCGAAAGCAGCGCCCTCGCGCTTCTGATGGAGAACGTGGTGAGTCAGGGAGACGCCTGGTCCTACACCCGGGGCGCCATCGAACGGTACTTCGAAAGCCTCCTGGAACGAAAACATGAGCTCGAGGGCAAGCCGCCGAAACCCGCCGGAACCCTCGGATGCGCGGTCTCGGAGGTACCCGAGGAGTTTCGTATCTTTGCCGACGGATTCTTCCTGGAGATGATGGCCCTCCTCGGTCGACGCACCGGAGAGCTTCACCTCGCCCTCGCCTCACAGGTCGGCAGGAGTGAGTTCAAGCCGGAACCGTTCTCCAAACTCTACCAGCGCTCGGTCTACCAGTCCCTTCGCAGCCTCTTCCGCCGGGTCGCCTCGAGCGCGAGAAAGCTGCGCAGGAAACCTGAGGTAGCCGAGGGAATCGAACTGCTGATATCCCTGGAGGAGGAGATCCTCGCGCGCTTCTCCCGTATAACCGAGGAGAAGATCGAGGCGCAAAAGATCCGCATCCACGGCGACTACCATCTCGGACAGGTCCTCTTTACCGGACGGGACTTTGTGATTATCGATCTCGAGGGTGAGCCTGCCCGGACCTTGAGTGAACGGCGTCTCAAGTACAGCGCCTTCCGGGACGTGGCGGGGATGCTGCGGTCATTTCACTACGCCATATCAAGCGAGCAGCTCAGATACGCCGAGGTGCGTCCGGAGGACGGGGAGTTTCTGAGAAGCTGGGTTGCCCCCTGGTATGAGTGGGTCCGGGGTGTCTTTCTAAAGGGGTACCTCGACATCGTCGACGGGGCGAGCTTTGTCCCGACGAAGGAGACACAGCTGAGAACCCTCATCGACGTTTTTGTCCTTGAAAAGGCGATCTACGAGGTGGGCTACGAGATCAACAACCGTCCCGACTGGCTGACAATACCCCTCGAGGGGATCCGGTTCGTTCTGTCCGGGAGCGCGCAGAAGTAGCCTCTCCCTCCGGTGCCCCTCGCCGAGCCCACCAGGCAGCCGCGGCCGGGCCCGGGGGCAACCCCGGGGTGAGCCGCGAGTCGGTCAGAGAAGGTCTATCGTGAAGCCCGCAAAGAGTTGCAGCGGCTGGTCTGCGAACTGCGCTTTCGGGTAGAGGTCTATCCCCGGTGCAGCCTCGACAAAGAACTCGAGAAAATCGTCGAGCAGCAGGACACTCAAGGCGAAGGGTATCCGGGAACCCCCGTCGAAATCAGGCGACCCCTCGCTATCCCGACCCTCGGGATAGAGTTTTCCGTAGAGTCCGATTCCGAAGGAGCCGTGGAGCACACCGACGATCTGACGGTTGTCCACCAGTCGGAGATCACCACTCAGAAAGACGTACTCGTTTCCCTCGGTAAAATCATATCCGAGTTTGACCTCAAAGGGCGAGGGACGGTAGACGAGCACCCCGTTGGGAACGCCAAAGGCGAGGCCGAGGCGGGTAGCTCCCCGGAACTGGGCGAACAAAGGCGAAGCTCCGGCAAGGAGCAGCAGGACCGCCGCAAGAATCAGTTTTCGTTTCATCAGGTTCTCCTCTTACTTCCTTACTATCGGACAGATAGCCTTCGGATGTAACGCTCTGTGCGCCCCCGGCGCCGCCGGAAGGGGTTGGGAAACCGGTTGTACCTGCCCCGGGCAAATCGCTATACTCTGCCTCCCATATCGATGATACGCCGCATTGTTCTCCTTGGAATACCGCTTCTTGCCGGCAACCTCTCCACCTACCTGATGAAGGCGGTGGACCTTGCAATGCTCGGGCGCCTCGGCACCGAAACCCTTGCCGCCGCGGGTATCGCGACCCTCGCAACAAGTGTCCTGTACACCCTCGTCTGGCCGGTCTCCCTCGGCGTCCAGGCGATCGCAAGCAGACGCTACGGACGGCAGGCGGCTTCCGGGCACCCGGAGGAGCTGATGCGGGAGACAGCGTGGGTGATCTCCAACGGCGCAATCGCCGGCTGGATCTCCGCCGCGATTGCCCTCATGCTCTCGACCCTCCTTGGTCCGGCCCTGCGAGTGCTCCTCGAGGAGCGCTACCTCGCGGATCTCGCCCTGGAGTACGTCCGCGTCCTGCGCTGGAGCACCATCATCATGAGCCTCGGCATGGCCCATCGCGGTTTTTTGAGCGCCCTCAACCGGACGAGGATCGTCATGGTCGCGACGGTTCTCGGAAACGGGCTCAACGTGTTGCTCAACTACGCCCTTATCTTCGGCAACTTCGGCATGAGCGCCCTCGGCATCCGGGGAGCCGCCCTCGGAACCCTCCTGTCCGAGGCGGTCCTTACCGCCGTCCTGCTGCTCTACGGCCAGTTCGCCCCTAAGATGCGCCCCTACAAGCTTCTGCGGTTTGCCCATGTCCGCCTCGCCACGATAAGAGATATCTTTCGCGTCATGTTTCCGCCGGCCCTGCAGAACGCGGCGGCCCTGTCGATCTTTCTCACCTACCAGACCCTTATCGGCCGGATCGGCACCGGCTACCTGGCGGTGACAACCCTCCTGTTCACGATGTTTCGGATAAACAAGACCCTCGTCGGCGGCTTCGCCCAGGGCACCTCGATCCTCGTGGGTAACTATCTCGGAGCCCGCCGGCCCGGGGAGGCTCGCAGTGCAATCCTCGGTCAGGTTGTAATCGCGACCGCCGTCGGCCTGGCCGTCGCCCTCACCCTCCTCGCCCTGCCGAAAACGATTCTCGGACTCTTCGCCCTCGAGCGCTCCCTCCTGCCGATAGGCGTCGCCGCCCTGAGGTTTTTCACCCTTTTCTTTCTCATCGAGGTTCTCGGCTACTCCTTCGAGATCATCTTTTCTCACAACGGCTGGGGGCGGCTGGTTCTCTTCTCGGAGTTCACCACCAACGTACTGTTTATCCTCGGATGGAGTGTTGTGGCGGTCTACCTCCTCGACCTCGGGATCTACGGCGCCTGGTCAGGCTTTGCCGCCTATCAGATCGCCCACGCCCTCATACTGACAGGCGGGTTCTTCTCCGGACGCTGGATGCGAGTTGAAGTTGACTCCCACCGCGGCGATGAGCAGCCGGTCACGCCATGATTGATCCCACCATGGTGTGGTATGCTTCCCGAGACTATGGAGAAGTACCGATGCCCCTGGTGCGGGGATGACCCACTCTACGTTGCCTACCACGATACACAGTGGGGTGTGCCGGTCCGGGAGGACCGGCTTCACTTCGAGTTTGTCGTCCTCGAGGGCGCGCAGGCGGGTCTGAGCTGGATCACGATACTCAGGCGGAGGGAGGGGTATCGCAACGCCTTTAACGGGTTTGACCCTGAGCAGGTCGCCAGGCTCACCGAGGATGATATTGCCCGGCTGAAACAGGATACCCGGATCATCCGAAACGAGCTCAAGATCCGCTCCGCCCGGTCCAACGCCCGGGCGTTCCTCCGGATCCAGGAGGAGTTCGGCAGCTTCGACAGCTACATCTGGGGTTTCGTCGACGGGACTCCCCTGGTTAATCAGTTCCGTTCCATGGAGGAGGTGCCGGGGCAGACCGAACTCTCCCGGACTCTCAGCCGGGATCTGAAGAGCCGGGGATTCTCCTTTATGGGCCCTACGATCGTCTACGCCCACATGCAGGCCACGGGACTTGTAAACGATCATCTTGTCCGCTGCTTTCGTCACAGGGAGTGCCGGGAGCTTTGAGCGTCTCCGATCGCCCCGGGAGCGTCGTCCGACGGTTTGCGGCAGATACCGGTAGATACCGACAGGTAGTGACTTCTGCGTCTCGTTTTTTCATCTTAAGACTTAGAGGGAGAATGAAACGATGAGACAGAGACTACTGGTTGCAACGACAATACTCCTGCTTCTGCCGGCCTTGCTCCCGGCGATGCCGGAGGTGGACGACACCGTAACGATTGAGGAGAGCGAAAGCCGGGATGCGCGCTTCCGGGTTCGTCGGGTCCTCGGCGGCATCGCCCATCCCTGGAGCATCGCCTTTCTCGACGATGAGAGCTATCTGGTCACAGAGCGTCCAGGCGCCCTCTACCTCGTCTCCCGGGGTGAGGTCTCACGAATCGAGGGACTCCCGGATATCGCCGCCAACGGCCAGGGCGGGCTCCTCGACCTTCTCGTCGACCCTGACTTCCAGGATAACCAGCTCATCTACTTTACCTACTCCGCAAGCGGTTCGGAGGGATTAGGTACCCGGTTGATGCGGGCGCGTCTCGAGGGGACAACTCTGACCGACGAGGAGCTGCTGTTTACCATGGAAGAGGGAGGAAGCGGGGGACGCCACTTCGGTTCCCGGATCGTGATGGATTCGGATGGCTACATCTACATGAGTATCGGCGACCGGGGCGAGAGGGATCGTGCCCAGGACCCCGCAGACCACGCCGGCAAGATCCTTCGTCTTACAAGCGACGGGCAGGTCCCTTCAAACAACCCCTTTGTCGAGCAAGAGGACGCCCTCCCGGAGATTTTTACCCTCGGCAACCGTAACGCCCAGGGCATGTCGGTCCATCCGGAAACCGGGCAGGTCTGGGCACATGAGCATGGTCCCCGAGGGGGAGACGAGATCAACATAATCGAAAGCGGCGCCAACTACGGCTGGCCGGAGGTGAGCTATGGCAGGGAGTACGCCGGGGGCAGGATAAGCCGTTCACCAACGGCGCCGGAGTTTCGGGATCCCCTGCTCCACTGGACACCTTCGATCGCTCCTTCGGGGATGACCTTCTACACCGGGGAGGTTTTTCCCGGTTGGGAGGGGGACATCTTTGTGGGCGCTCTGGTGGGACGCCATCTGAGACGTGTGGAACTCGACGGCTCGAGGGTGACGGATCAGGAGGTTCTCCTCGCCGATGAGCTTGGACGCATCAGGGATGTCGAGGTTGGACCCGACGGGTATCTCTACATCCTTATCGACGACAGCCGTGGAGCTATCTTCCGCCTCGAACCGGTGGAGTAGTCCGCTGCCCCCAGCCTCCGGCAGGTGCGCGACCCCGGAGGTTGGACGTAAGCTTTTGTGTCTGCCCCCTGCTGTCCTCCACCCTGGGGATAGAGGCGCGCACAATTTCAGGTATCCCCGGCAGATAGAGGAGATCAGGGTTGTATAAACACCGAAAACCCGTTTTATTCTTCATAATTGTTTCCCAGACAAAGGTTTAACTGCCTTTTATCCCCAGAGTGGAGGACACTACCTATGGCCACCAAAGACCTTCCTTCCCTTATGACTCCCCTTGAGCTCGCCGAGGGGGTGCGAACGGCCAACAGAATGGTGATGCCACCCCTGGTTATCTGGCGTTCGGACAAAAGCGGGAGGGTTAAGGATTACCACCTCAGACACTACAGCGAGTCCGCCCCGGGGGCAGGTCTCGTGATCGTCGAGGCGACCTGTGTTAGTCCCGAGGGGCGGCTTGCGGCGAGTCAGCTCGGTATCTTCGAGGATAGCCAGATCCCCGGGCTTACCGATCT
>JBKHDM010000056.1:0-18128 GCA_046541355.1 Spirochaetaceae bacterium | reverse complement strand
GCAGCCCGGGGAGGCGACCGCCGCGGAGGCAGAGCAGCCCGGGTCGGAGCGGCCGGTCATAGACAGCACCTGGATCGAGAAGGTAGTCTCCAAGATCGCGAAGATCCCTGAGCGTACCGTCTCCTACGACGAAAAGGCAAACCTCCAGAACCTCGAGGGGCGGTTGAAGGGTGTCATCTTCGGTCAGGACGAAGCGATCGACAAGGTCGTCGCCGCGGTCAAACGGTCGAGGGCAGGCTTCCGCCGCCCGGACAAGCCGGTGGCGAGTTTCCTCTTTGTCGGCCCCACGGGAGTAGGTAAGACCGAGCTCGCCCGGCAGCTCGCCGACTCCCTCGGTGTGCCGATGCACCGGTTCGACATGAGTGAGTACCAGGAGAAGCACACCGTGAGCCGTCTCATCGGTTCTCCCCCGGGCTACGTCGGCTACGAGGAGGGAGGATTGCTCACCGACGCGATCCGAAAGAATCCCCACGCGATACTGCTCCTCGACGAGATCGAGAAGGCGCACCAGGACATCTACAACATCCTCCTGCAGATCATGGACTACGCAACCCTTACGGACAACACAGGCCGGAAGGCGGACTTCCGCAACGTGGTGATTATCATGACCTCAAACGCCGGTGCCCGGGATATCGGGCGGCCGATGATCGGCTTTGGTGAGCGAAACGTCACCGAGCAGGCGGTGAGCGACGCGGTGGAGCGCGCCTTTTCTCCGGAGTTCCGCAACCGCCTCGACAAGGTGGTTCTCTTCGGTCGCCTCCGGCAAGAGGTGATCGAGGATATCGTGCGCAAGGAGATCGACGAGTTCCGCACCCAGCTCTCGGCGAAGAGCGTAACCCTCGAGGTCACCGACGAGGCTGTCACCTGGCTCGCCGAGCATGGATACTCCGAGGAGTTCGGCGCCCGGAACATCGGCCGTCTTGTGGAGGAGAAGATCAAGGAGTACTTTGTGGACGCCGTGCTCTTTGGGGAGTTCCAGGAGGGTGGCCACGCCTTAGCGGAGATCCAGGATGACGAGGTGAAGATCCATCGGGCGGACGATACCTCATCTCAGTGAGTTTGAACGGATACGATTTCCCGACCCCCGCCGGAGCGACCGGTGGGGCATAGTAGCCGCCGGGGGTAACTTGTCCCCGGGCATGCTCCTGTCGGCCTACGAGCAGGGCATCTTTCCCTGGTACTCCGAGGGAGAGCCGATACTCTGGCACTCTCCGCAGCCGAGGTTTGTCCTGTTTCCCGAGGAGTTCCACGTCTCGAGACGGTTGCGCCGGACAGTCCGGGGCAACAGCTTCACGGTAACCTTTGATCGCGACTTCCCTCAGGTGATCGCGGGGTGCAAGAAGATCGAACGTCTCGGCCAGGCGGGTACCTGGATTACCGACGAGATGGAGGCGGCCTACACCGAGCTCCACGAACTCGGATACGCCCACTCGGTCGAGGTGTGGCGGGGCGACACCCTCGCCGGCGGCCTCTACGGGGTCTCTCTCGGTCAGATCTACTTTGGAGAGTCGATGTTCGCCCAACAGCGGGATGCGTCAAAAGTCGGGTTTGTCACCCTCGCGGATCGACTCTTTGGTCTCGGTTTTCGCCTTATTGATTCTCAGGTCTATACCGACCATCTCGCCCGCTTCGGTGCGAGGGAGATCCCCCGGGATCGGTACCTCGCGCTCCTCGATGAGGCTCTCGACGGTGAGACCCTCCGGGGAAGCTGGAGCCGCTACGAACCGGGTTGAGCCTCGCGGTAGCCCGCGGAGGCGGGGGGCCTCCGCTTTTCAAGCTCGGCCTGTATGCGCCGCTGCTCAGGAGCCCGCGGAGGCGGGGGGCATCCCCTCAGTAGTGAAACCCGCTGTCCCCGATAAACTCCCTCAGTATGGAGTCCGGAGGCACATGCTTCTCCGGAATCGTGGTAAAGAAGTTGAGAAAGGTCATGAGTCTCGCCGCCTCGTGGTATACCTCATGGTACGGCTTTATCTGTAACAGGAGGGGAATGGCGTAGTTCTTGAGGATGCCGAGTTCATAGTCGAGGGCGGAGTTGAAGGCGGTGTCGGCTGTGTCCTGATAGGGAAAGATATTGCGGTCCTCCCCCCGGCGGACCGACGGCCACATCTCGAGGGTCTGCTTCGCCGACAACCCCCGGAACTGGTGGTCCCGGACGAGGCGGCGAATCAGGCGGTTGTCGGTGGTGGCGATCCGGTTGTGCTCGTCGAGGTTGAGTTGGGTGAGGGCGGAGACGTAGATCTTGAACTTTTCCTGACGCGGTATCTCTTTGGTGAGCTCGTCATTGAGGTTGTGGATCCCCTCCATGAGGAGGATGCCCCGATCAGGAAGGTGGATTCGACCGCTTTTGTACTCCCGCACCCCCTCACGGAAGTTGAAGCTCGGAAGCTCCACCTCCTCCCCCGCGAGGAGGTTCGAAACATCCTGGTTCAGAAGATCTATGTCGAGGGCGCGAATGCTTTCGAAATCATGGTTTCCATCCTCGTCGAGGGGCGTCTGCTCCCGGGGCAGGAAGTAGTCATCCACCGAAATTACCACCGGCTCTCTCCCGAGGACGGTAAGCTGGATCGAGAGCTTCTTGGTGAAGGTGGTCTTTCCGGAGGAGGAGGGACCGGCGATGAGGATGAGCCCCTTGCCGGCCGCGGCGATTGCGCTGTCGGCAATCTCGGCGATCCGTTTGTTCTGTAACGCCTCGTTTACCCTGATGAACTCCGTGATCTGCCTCCGTTCCACCCGCTGGTTAAGCCGGCCGACCGAGGCGACGTTGAGGATACGCCCCCACTGTTTGTACTCGTTGTAGATCCCGAAGAGCATCGAGCTGCGCCGCTCCCGGGGGACGCTGGTCGGGTCGCTGCGGTGGGGAAAGAGGAGAAGAAAGCCGTGGCGGAAGCTCTCGAGGCGGTAGTAGGCGAGGCGGGAGGTCCGATCAACCAGCGGCCCGTGGGAGATGTCCATTCTGTCCGCGCACCGGTAGACAGGAATCTCTGCGTCGTTGCGCCCCTCGAGGAGTCGGGCGGATTCGCTCATGCCCCGCTCCTCGAAGTAGCTCAGGGCGTCCATGTAGCTCACCAGATCACGCTCAATCGGGCGGTCCTCCGCCACCAGCTTCCCGAGTTCCGCCCCAATCCTCTCGAGGTCTTCCTCGGAGGTCTCCCGGTCGTGGAACTGGTAGAAGTAGGAGTTGCCGAGGGAGTGACCGATAACGAGACGGCGATCGGGAAAGGTTCGGGAGACAGAGACTGCCAGGATAAAGCAGAGACTTCTGCGGTAGACCCGCTGTCCCTCCTCACTCTCCAGGGCAATCGGCTTGACCGTTGAGCGCACCCACACCGGCGAGGAGAGGGAGCGAACCTCGTTGTTCACCATCCCGGCGACGACCCCCGCCCCGGCGTAGCCCCCCTCGGCGAGAGCCTCTCCAAGGCTCGTACCCTTTGGAAGCTCCCGGACGCTTCCGTCGGGATAGCTGATCTCGACGGTCTGATCCAATCTCATCTGGTCCCGCTCATAGAGCGCTGCGGATCGCCTCGATCTCATCGTGACCGAGGACGCCTGCGACCTGGTACTCCTCCTCGGTCGTGGCGATGGCGGGTCGCTCCTTGACAACGGCCCCGGAGCTGTCGGTAAGGAGCTTTACCGTCGGAAACCGGGGGTGATCGGGGTCGATATCCGTCACCATCCCGGTGCTGCCGTTTTTCAACTGGACGTAGGTTCCGTAGGGGTAGAGGGAGAGGGTCATGATGAGCCCTCGGATCGTCGCCTGATCGTAGCGGGTCTCCTTCCCCTTGAGTATCTCCATCATCGCCGTGCTTCCGTCGGTTCTCGGTCGGAAGGGGCGCCGGCTTATCATGGCGGCGTAGCTTGAGGTTACACCGATAATCCTGGCGTAGGGGGAGATCTTTTCGCCTGACAGACCCCGGGGATAGCCGGTACCGTCCATATGCTCCCGGCACTCGAGTACGGCGAGACAGATCGGGTTGGGAAAATCGTGCTGCTTGAGGATCTTGAAGCCGAGTACCGTGTGGGCGGTGATCGCCTTTTTCTCCTGATCGTTGAGGGGCTTGTCGTTCATGTAGATATTCGGGGGCAGGCGTATCATCCCGATCTCGTGAAGGAGGGCAGCGGTACCGAGCTCGATCAGCTTGTGGGGTGGACGTCTCAGGGTAACGCCGACAGCGATGGAGAGCAGGGCGGTCTTCGCGCTGTGATCGACAATGTAGTTCTTGCCCGCGGTGTCGAGCTCGTTGAACCGCAGGATGAACTTTTTCTGCTCCCGGACGAGGTCGATCGTCTCCTTCATCTTGTCGGCGATCGTACGCTGGGAGAGCTCACCCGCGGAGATGTAGCGGGAGAAGGTCTTTTCTGTAAAGTCGGCGAAGGCGCGGTACTGCCTGTTTGCCTCCTCCATTCCCTGGTTGTCCTTGATATCCTGGTCAACCATGGAGACCGGGGCATCGCCACCTCCCGCGGCGGGAGCGTTGGTCGATGGTTTGTCGGCGATGGTGCCGCTGGTTTTGAGATAGTCGAAGCCCCACTTGCCGAGGCGTTCAATCAGCTCCTCGGTGACCGGAGTCTCCGGAGAGAGGAGAATGTATTTCTCGTCGAGAAAGACCTCCTGAGTGAAGTATCTGCCCGCCTCCACCTGAGAGAGTAAGATGTCCCGCATTGCTCTACCGTTGACCCCACTTTTTTACTGTACTACACTCCGATAATTCGCTAATTATAGAGGATTCCGGGGTGAAATTTAAGGCGGTATTCATACTTTTCAACGCCGTTGTAGTTCTATCTTTTCTCTTTATTTTCCTGATGCCCCTGATTTTCCTCGGCCCGGAGTACACGCGGCTGTTCTGGGGCGAGAACTGGTATCTCGGCCTGATCTTTCTCGCGATCCTCGCAGTTCTCAACGGTTACTTCGCAGCGAACTGGAAGCTCTTCGGCTTTCTCGAGAGAGAGGATTGGCCCGCCCTTGCCGCATACCTCGAAGGGAGGATCTTCGAGGCGGAAAAGTTCCGGGCCCAGGAGGTACGCCTCCTCATTCACTCCTATGTAGCCGTTAACAAGCCGATGGAGATCCGGCGTCTCGACACCTTTCTGAGGGAGAGAAAGCCGGAGCTCGCAGACCGCTTTGCTCTCTCCCTCGGGGTTCCCTATCTGCTTTCCAACGACGGCGGAGAGATCGAGGCGTACTTTGGACGCGCCCGGAATCAGGCGCCCCGGGGGCTTCAGGGATGGGCAAACTGGGCGTACGCCTTCGGCCTCATGCTCCAGCAGAAGACCGCCGACGCCAAGCCGGTGCTCCGTTCCACCGTGGAGAACGCGAGGGATCCCCTCCTCGAACTGGTGACCCTCTACCTCCTCGACGCCTACCGGGAGGCGGACGATGAGATCGCCGCCTTTCTCACAGAGCGCATCGAGGCGCTCAGATCCGGATATAGTCGCGAAAAGATCTCCAGACTGCTTGAACGGCGAAGGGGTGAGCTGCATATTCTCGTCGTATCCCAGCTGATCGACAGCGCCAGGGATTGGTGCTTCAAGGAGGAGTAGCTTGCGCGTCGGAACCGAATTCCAGAAGTCCCAGAAGCTCGCCGATGTATGCTACGACATTCGTGGCCCGGTCCTCGAAGAGGCGAAACGTCTCGAGGAGGAGGGATTCAAGGTCGTCAAGCTCAACATCGGCAACCCCGCCCCCTTCGGATTCGATGCGCCGGATGAGCTGTTTCACGACGTGATTCTCAACCTCCGGGACGCCCAGGGGTACTGCGACAGCAAGGGGCTTTTTGCCGCTCGCAAGGCGGTTATGCAGTACTACCAGCAGAAGGGGATTCTCGATGTCGGGGTCGAGGACATCTACATCGGCAACGGGGTGAGCGAGCTGATCACGATGTCGATGCAGGCGCTCGTGAACAACGGGGATGAGGTTCTTGTTCCCGCCCCGGACTATCCGCTCTGGACTGCGGCGGTAACCCTCTCCGGGGGTCGGGCGGTTCATTACATCTGCGACGAGCAGTCGGACTGGCAGCCGGACCTCGAGGATATCCGAAGCAAGATTACCGACCGGACCCGGGCGATGGTGGTTATAAATCCGAACAATCCGACCGGAGCGGTCTATCCCCGGGAGATGATCGAGGCGCTCCACGATATTGCCGAGGAGAACGGTCTGCTGGTACTCGCCGACGAGATCTACGACAAGATCCTCTACGACGGTGAGCAGCACGTTTCCATGGCGAACTACTGCCGTGATATCGCCTGTCTCACCTTTAACGGCCTTTCCAAAGCGTACAGGGCTGCAGGTTTCAGGGCGGGCTGGATGATGGTCAGCGGCCGGCACCAACTCATAACGGATTACCGGGAAGGGCTCGATATCCTCGCCAACATGCGGTTGTGCAGCAACGTTCCGGCGCAGTTCGCGATCCAGACCGCCCTCGGAGGCTATCAGAGCATCAACGACCTCGTACTTCCCGGGGGGCGGCTCAAGGAGCAGCGGGACGTCGCCTTTGAGCGAATTTCGGCGATACCAGGGGTGAGCGTCGTAAAGCCGAAGGGCGCTCTCTACCTCTTTCCGAAGATCGACACCGAGCGATTTGGCATTGTCGACGACCAGCGCTTTGTCCTCGACCTCCTGCGGGAAAAGAAGATCCTCCTCGTCCAGGGGACCGGATTCAACTGGAAACAACCGGACCACTTCCGGATCGTCTTTCTCCCGGACCGGGAGACCCTCGCCTGGGCGATCGACCAGCTCCGGGACTTTCTCGAGCATTACCGGCAGTCCTGAGGTTCCCCGGTCCACGACCCGGGGCGGGTCGGGTATCTATGTTCTTGTAGCGCAAGAGCTTACCTTGACCCTTCACTTCCTCGTCGCTATACTCGCGGCGAGAGAAATCATCTGCAACAGGGGTCCGCATTACCGATGAGTGTACGAGTACGTTACGCACCTTCTCCAACCGGTCTGCAACACATCGGCGGGGTGAGAACCGCCCTGTTCAACTACTTTTTCGCCCGATCCCGGGGGGGCGCCTTTATCCTTCGGGTGGAGGATACCGATCAGAAGCGCTACGACCCGAGGGCGCTGGAGGACATCTTTCAGACCTTTTCCTGGCTCGGTCTGAGCTGGGACGAGGGGCCCGAGGCCGGTGGCCCCCACGAACCCTACTTTCAGTCTCAGCGGACCGAACTCTACCGATCCTACGCCGAAGCGCTCCTTGAAAGCGGCAACGCCTACCACTGCTACACTTCCAACATGCAGCAGGAGGAGGAGGCGAGTAGTGGGGAGGAGGATAAGAAAAAGGGCGGGTATGACCGCAGCTCCCGGGACCTGAGTGAGGAGCAGCGCAAGGCGTACGAGGCTGAGGGTATCACACCGGTAGTGCGGCTGCGGGTTCCCTTGGAGGGGACCACGGAGATCGAAGACCTCGTCCTCGGGCGCATCAGAAAAAAGAACAAAGACCTCCCACCGGACCCGATCCTTCTCAAGTCCGACGGCTATCCCACCTACCACCTCGCCAACGTGGTCGATGATCACTTGATGGGGATTACTCATGTCCTGCGTGCCCAGGAGTGGGTGCCCTCTACGCCGATCCACGTTCTCATCTATCGCGCCCTCGGCTGGGAGCCTCCGACCTTCTGTCACCTTCCGATGGTCATGGGCAAGGACGGGCAGAAGCTCTCCAAGCGTCACGGCTCCACAAGCGTCGTGGACTTCCGAAAGCAAGGCTACCTCCCGGAGGCGATTATCAACTACATCTCGCTCCTCGGTTGGGCGTATGACGATTCGAGAGAGTTTTTTACCCGGGAGGAGCTTGAGGAGCTTTTCGATGTGGCGAAGCTCAACAAGGCGCCGGCGGTCTTCGACTACAGGAAGCTCGACTGGTTCAACGGGCAGTACATCCGGCGCCGCAGCGAAGCAGACCTCGCCCAGCTCTGCCTGCCCTACATGCAGGAGGCGGGGCTCATCGGCGAGAACCCCTCCGCCGAGGAACGCAGCCGGTTCGAGGGGATGATGCCCCTCATTCGGGAGCGGCTCAATCTCCTCTCCGAGGCGCCGGGGCTGCTGCGCTTTCTCTATGAGGAGATATCGCGCTATGATCTCGACGACCTCGTCCCGAAGAAGCTCGACGCCGCCGAGGCGCTCCGGTATCTCACGCTGTCCCGACAGATAATCGAGGAGATGCAGGGCAGTGAGGAACAGGCGCTCGAAGAGCGATTCCGAAGGGAGGCGGAGGCAATGGATGCGAAGCTCGGCAACCTTCTGATGCCCCTGCGGGTCGCCCTGACCGGCTCCCGGGTCTCCCCGCCGCTTTTCGGCTCCATCGCCTTTCTCGGATGGGAGGAGAGCCTCCGGCGGATAGACCGGGCTATTGAGTTTTTAGACCAGAACATCTAACCAGAACATCTAGGAGTAGATTGGTGAGTGAAGTGACCCTGGACAACATTGTTTCCCTGTGCAAGCGACGAGGATTCGTCTTTCCCTCTTCTGAAATATACGGCGGTCTCTCCTCCGCCTGGGATTACGGTCCCCTGGGGGTGGAGCTGAAAAAGCGGCTCCAGGATTTCTGGTGGAAGGAGATGACGCAACTCCACGATAACATCGTCGGCCTCGACGCCTCGATTCTGATGCATCCCCGGGTCTGGGAAGCCTCGGGTCACGTCGAGAACTTTGCCGACACCATGGTGGAGGACACCGTCACCAACGAGCGCTACCGGTGGGACCATCTCACCGAGGAGCAGCGGGAGTCGATGACCAGCCCCAACGGAAACCCTCTCTCCGAACCTCGGGAGTTCAACCTGATGTTCAAGACCCACCTCGGCCCGGTTGCCGATGACAAGGGGCTCGTCTATCTGCGCCCTGAGACCGCCCAGGGCATCTACGTCAACTACAGGAACGTGCTGCAGACCAGCAGGGTCAAGCTTCCCTTCGGCATTGCCCAGGTAGGAAAGGCGTTTCGAAACGAGATCGTAACCAAGAACTTCATATTTCGTACCTGCGAGTTCGAGCAGATGGAGATGCAGTACTTCGTCAAGCCCGGGGAGGATATGGAGTGGTTCGAGTACTGGAAGGCCGAACGCCTCAAGTACTACGAGAAATTAGGCATCCGACCGGATCGACTCCGCTTCAAGGAGCACGGTCCTGACGAGCTTGCCCACTACGCTAAAGCCGCCTTCGACATCGAGTACAACTTCCCCTTCGGCTGGCAGGAGCTCGAGGGCATCCACAACCGGACCGATTTCGACCTCGCCCGGCACAGTGAGTACTCCGGAAAGGATCTCACCTATCTCGAGGAGCAGAGCCGGGAGCGATACCTGCCCTACATCATCGAGACCTCCGCGGGGCTGACCCGGAGCGTCCTGATGACGATCTCCGACGCCTACGATGAGGAGGAGGTCTCCGAGGGAGACGTCAGGACGGTTCTCCGTTTCCATCCGAAGGTGGCGCCGATCACCGTCGGCGTGTTTCCCCTGGTCAAAAAGGACGGACTCGCGGATCTGGCGAGGAAAATCGAGATGGAGCTCCGGGAGGACTTTGCCACCTTCTACGACCAGAGCGGCGCGATCGGCCGGCGCTACCGGAGGCAGGACGAGGCGGGAACCCCCTTCTGCGTCACCATCGACTACGAGACCAAGGAAGAAAACAGCGTTACCCTTCGTTTTCGGGACTCAATGGAGCAGGTTCGGGTCCCGGTCAACGGCCTGGTCGAGCGAATCCGCCGGGGCATCAGAGAGTACAAGAGGGTTTAGGGGATGGCGCACGTCCTCGATATCCTACGGGAGCGCGGGTTCATCGCTCAGATCACCGACGAGGAGGCTCTTCGGAAACGACTCGATGAGGGACCTCTCACCTTTTACGTCGGCATCGACCCTACCGCCGGGAGTCTGCACGCCGGGCACCTCGTTCCTCTCTACGCTATGGCGCACCTCGCCGCCGCGGGCCATGAGGCGATCGCCCTGGTGGGAGGCGGGACCGCACGGATCGGAGACCCCTCGGGAAAGACGCAGATGCGAAAGATGCTCTCCCTCGAGCAGATCGAAGCGAACGTCGCCTCGATAACCGAACAGATCGAGGCGTTTCTCTCGGTCCGGGATACCCGGGCCCGGATGGTCAATAACGCCGACTGGCTCGCCGGGCTCAACTATATCGAGTTCCTCAGGGATATCGGCCGTCACTTCTCGGTCAACCGGATGCTCTCCTTTGAGACCTACAAGATGCGCCTGGAGACGGGACTATCCTTTATCGAGTTCAACTATCAGCTCCTGCAGTCCTACGATTTTCTCGAGCTCCACCGCACCTACGGCTGCGAGCTCCAGATAGGCGGGGATGACCAGTGGGGCAACATCGTCGCCGGGGCGGATCTGATCCGCAGGGTGACCGGCGGGGAGAGCTTCGGCCTCACCTCTCCCCTGGTCACCCGGGCGGACGGTAAGAAGATGGGCAAGACCGAGAAGGGGGCGCTCTTTCTCGACCCGCAGCTCATCACTCCCTATGAGTTCTACCAGTACTGGAGAAACGTGCCGGACAGGGACGTGGAAAAGTTCCTCCTTCTCTACACCTTTCTTCCCATCGAGGAGTGCCGGGAGCTCGGGAGCTTCGAGGGGCAGGAGATCAACCGGGCGAAGGAACGACTCGCCTGGGAGATCACAACCATCGTCCACGGCGAGGCTGAGGCGGACAGCGCCAGGCAGGCGGCGCGGGCCGCGTTCGGAGCAGGCGCCGCGGCCGCCGGAGAGGGTGACCGCAGCGGGATACCTGCCGTCGAGCTTCCAGCCTCGCAGCTCGAGGGAGGTATCGGCGTCCTCGACCTGTTCGCCTCCACCGAGCTGTGTGCCTCCAAGGGAGAGGCTCGGCGCCTCGTCGAGCAGGGGGGCGCCCGGGTCAATGACCGAAAGGTCGAAGGGATCGACGCGATAATCGACAGCTCCTGGGTCGAGGAGGGGGAGCTCCTCCTGCGGGCAGGCAAGAAACGGTACTTCAGGGTAGTTGTGACCTGATGAGATCGGGAGAGGGGAGTCGCCTCTTTCTTTCCGCCCTCGGCGTCGGCGTCGTCCTCCTGCTCTGGCAGCTTGGCGCCGCCCTGGTCGGGGCAGAGCTGATCCTGCCCACTCCAGGACAGACCCTCTCGGAGCTCCTGCTGATAGTCTCGACGGAGCGCTTTGTCGAGGAGCTCCTCGCCACGGTTGCCCGGGGGCTCCTCGCGCTGCTCCTTATACTCCTCGGGGCTCTCCCTCTCGGCCTTCTGTCGGGACACTATCCGGCGGCGGAGAGCGTGCTCACCGTCCCGGTCGCCATAATCCGTTCAACCCCGGTTATCTCGGTGATCCTACTCGCTCTCATCTGGTTCCCCTCGGGAGGGGTGCCGATCTTTGTGGCGCTCCTCATGGGGTTTCCCCTCCTCTTCGAGAACATCGCCGCCGGCATGCGCAGCGTCGACCGTGGCTATCTCGAGATGAGTCGAACCTTCTGCCTCTCGCCTTCGGCGAGGCTGATCCACCTCTACCTGCCCGCCATCGGAGGCTACCTCGGCTCCGGGCTGCGCGCCACCTCAGGCATCGTCTGGAAGGTTGTCGTAGCCGCGGAGGTTCTCAGTCAGCCCGGCTTTGGAATCGGCTCCCGCCTCCAGGAGTCCCGGATCTTCCTCGAGACCGCCGCGGTCTTCGGCTGGACGGCGCTGCTCATCCTTGTCTCCCTCCTCTCGGACCGGCTGCTCAAGCTCTTTCAGGGATTTCGCCTGACACGGATCGTGGCGGTGCGTCCCGGCGCGCTTCGCCCCGCCGCCGGTATGCGTCCCGGCGCGCTTCGCCCCGCCTCCGATGTGCGCCCCGGCGCGTTTCGCCCTGCCGCCGGTATGCGTCCCGGCGCGCTTCGCCCCGGCGCCGGTATGCGCCCCGACGTGCGCCCCGGCGCGCTTCGCCCCGCCGCCGGGGAGGGGGTCGAGGGAGTCGGTATCGAGGGGGCATCGAAGCGCTACGATGAGACCCTCGTCTTCTCCCGCCTCTCGGTCTTTTTTCCTCCGGGGAGTCGCAGCGCCATTCTCGGCCCTTCCGGGTGCGGTAAGACCACCCTCCTGCGGATCCTCGCGGGCATCGAGACGCTCGAGGCGGGAGAGGTTCTCACCCGGGGGCTCTCCCTCTCCTACGCCTTCCAGGAGCCGAGGCTCCTGCCGTGGCTCACGGCGGAGGAGAACCTCCTGCTGGTGCGGGAGGCGGGCCGAGGGTATCGCCACGATGTCCGAAGGATTCTCGAGCTCCTCGGCCTCGGGGAGGTATCAGACTCCACTCCCGAGATGTTGAGCGGCGGCATGCGCCTGCGCCTCGGTCTCGCCCGGGCGGTGGCGGTGGAGCCGCAGCTGCTGCTGCTCGACGAGCCGTTCAGCGCCCTCGACGTGGAGAGTCGTCGGCAGGTGCAGCGCGCTCTCGCCGAACAGCTCCTCCTGCCGGGGCAGACAGTGGTCGCCGTAACCCACGACATCCACGACGCCTGCGTTCTCGCGGAGAGACTCTATCTGTTTTCCCCGAAGCCGATGGAACTCCTCGAGGTGATGGAGGTTGATCCCGGAGGCGATCCGGGCGAGCAGGCGGTGGAGGTCTACCGGCGCATGGTCCAGGCTTTGTGAATACCGGTTCCCTCGAAATCCCTCGGCATGGTCATCTTGGTGATGTCCTTGATCTCCCTCAGTGGGAGCTTATCCCGGAGGAGACGGAAGCCCTTCCGGTTGGTTGAAAAGAGCAGCGTGCCCCGCTTGTCGAGGAGCTTTGAGCAGAGGCGTATCAGTTTTGGATGGTCCCGCTGGATGTCGAGGTTCCACTCCATTTTTTTGCTGTTACTGAAGGTGGGAGGATCGAGGATAATGAGGTCGAACAGTCGCCCCCTGGCCACAGCGTTCTCGAGGTAGGCGAGGACATCCTCGGTGAGAAGCTCGTGCTCCCGACCGACAAAGCCGTTGCGTTCGAGATTCTGACGCGCCCAGTCGGTGTAGGTATTGGACAGGTCGACGCTGACACTGCTTCGAGCTCCCCCGACCGCGGCGTAGCAGGTGAAGGTTCCGGTGTAGGAGAAGAGGTTGAGAACCCGCCCTCCCTTTGCCCATCCGGCGACCTGCCGGCGCAGCTCCCGGTGGTCGAGAAAGAGACCTGTGTCGATGTAATCGGTGAGGTTGACGAGGAATATCAACCCGTGCTCCGCCACCTCGAGCCATAACCCTTCGCGCCCCTGCTTCTCGTACTGACTCCTGCCTTTCTGCCGCTCACGAACCTTGAGAAAGACACGATCCTCCGCGACCCCGAGAGCGCGAGCGGCAATGACCATCATCTCGTCGAGCCAGGTTGCATGCTCCTCGGGCGTGCGGTCGTGGGGCCGTCGGAACTCGGAGATATGGACGTAACCGTCGTACCAGTCGACGGCGAAGGGGAGCTCAGGAATGTCGCGATGGTAGAGGCGGAATGCGGCGATACCGTTTCGGTCCGCCCATTTCCACAGATGGCGCTTACGTTTCTTGAGCCGGTTGTAGAAGAACTCAGCCTGTTGGCTCGACTCGCTCATTCCACTGCGTCATTGGCTACGAGGGACATGACGCGCATTTTCACCGAGAGAACCGCGTAGCCCGAGGAGAGATCCTCCTTCTGTACGACCACCTCCTCGGGGACCTTCAATTTTATGTTGGTGAAGTTCCAGATCGCCTTGATCCCGCACTGGATCAGGAGATCAGCGACCGCCTGAGCGTGGGGGGAGGGGACGGTCAGAATCGCGATGTCCGCCTCGAGGTCGTCGAGCCGGTCCGGGAGCTCGTCGAGGGAGTAGACCGTCACTCCGTTGATGGTGCTTCCGATCTTCCCTTTGTCCGGGTCAAAGGCGGCGACAACCTTGAGCCCGTGCCGGGGAAACTCGGTGTACCCCATAAGGGCGCTGCCGAGATGTCCCGCTCCCACGAGGATCGCGTTATGAATCTGGTTCCAGCTCAGAAAGCTGTTGATCGCCTGGATGAGCTCGTTTACCGGAAACCCGATTCGGGGCTTACCGATGATTCCGGTGACCGCGAGGTCCTTTCGTACCTGAATCGGCTCGAGCTCGAGTTCCTCGGCGATTACCGTTCCAGAGATAAACTCACGCCCCTCTTTCTGGGCGGCTTCGATGACGTGGAGATATGAGGGTAGTCGTTTTATTGTAGGCAAGCTCGCAAGCTTCATTGATTTCATGAACGCGTCCTGTCTTCGGAAAGTATGATCATATCGAGGGTTGGCACTGTTGATACTATTTTAGACAATGCTAGGGCAAACTATACCTTGATAAGGTGGGTTGACGCAAGATGAGGAGAGCATGGGGGAAGTTCGGGAAGGGCGAGTAGAGCGGGTTGTCGCAGGGGGGCTCGCCCTTCTGCGCAGCCGGGGAGAGGTCTGTTTTGTTCCCGGTGCTCTGCCCCAGGAGCTGGTTAGATACGAGATCTCCGGCAAGCGCAGAGGGGTACTCCAGGGGGAGCTCAGAACGGTCCTCGAGGCGTCACCAAACCGGGTGGAGCCCCCGTGCCGGTACTACAGAGCGTGCGGCGGCTGTGAGCTTCAGGAGATGGCGTATGAGCAGCAGCTGTCGGTAAAGGCGGGTATGCTTGTGGAGCAGCTCAAGCGGCTCGGAGGATTCGACCAGCCCCGGGTCCGGGAGATACGTTACGGGGCGAGTTACGGCTACCGCACCAGGGTTCGGATGCACCGCTCCGGTGAGGGCGGCTACGGCTTTCGCAGGCGCCGCAGCCGGGAGGTAGTGCCGGTAGAGCGATGTATCGTCGCGACTGAGGGGATAAACGAGAAGATCCCCACCCTCCGAGGGGAGGGAGACCAGGTCCTTCTCAGCGAAAGCGACGACGGCGTCCTCCTCTCCGGTTCCCCCGAGGCGGAGACGACCGGAGCGGTGACACTCCTCGGCCGTACGGTCCACTTCTCCCGGGCCGGCTTCTTTCAGAGCAATCTCGCCCTGTTCGAACGACTCCTTGAGGAGCTCATCGGAGTTGTCGACTGGGGGCAGGGGGGGCGGCTCTATGATCTGTACGCCGGTAGCGCAGCGATTTCCTCGGTGGTCGCCTCCAAGCTCATCCCGAAACCTGAGGAGATCTGTTGCGTCGAGTCAGACAGTCGCTCCGCCGACCTGATCGCCGATAATCTCTGTGAGCTTGCCCACACGGTCTACCGTGAACCGGTTGAGCGCTTTGTCCGGCACGCCTCTCCTCCCTGCCGCGAGAGCGTGGTCATCCTCGACCCGCCCCGGGCGGGCCTCTCCCCCGCCGTCAGGGGGTGGCTCGCCGCAGGCTCACCGAGACAGCTTTGCTACATCAGCTGCGATCCTGCGACCTTTGCCCGGGACCTCGGGGATCTCAAAGGCCGCTACACCCTCGAGGAGGTGATTCCCTTCGACTTTTTTCCCCAGACCTCCCATGTCGAGAGCCTCGCCCTCCTCACGCCCCGGGGCGAGGGTGATAGGTGAGAGTCTCCATGCCCCGGGCGCGCACCCCCCGCCTTCCGGTGACCCGCGGTAGTGTGGCGCCGCCGCTTGCGCTGGTGCTCCTCGCGGTTCTCCTGCTCCCTCTCGCCGGAGCTCTCCTCCCGGCCCAGGAGCCCGACGCCGGGGAGGGAGCTGCGGCCGGGGCGGACCCTGGGGCGGGGGCAGACCCTGGGGCGGGGGCGGAGGAGCCCTTTGCCTTTGCCGGCCGATTTGTCTCGCGAGGGGAGCTTACCGTCCCCCCCTCGATGGACGGGCAGCTGCTCTACCTCGCCTCGGCGGACCGACGACTCTACGCGGTGGAGCCGGGAGGCGAGATCCGCCGGCGCAGCGACCTCGGAGGCAGGGCGGTGACCCCCGTCGCCCTCGGCAGGGACAACACCGCCGCCCTCGTCACCGACCGCCGGGAGCTCATCCTCCTCGACACCCTCTCGGGCAGAGTGTTCCGGCGGGTCGCCCTCGAGGATGAGGGGAGCGCCGCCGGAGACTCCCGCTTTCCCGCCCTGATCGCAGACCCCGAGGGGGTCATCCTCGTTGCCTCCGCCGCCGGCGGGATTACCGCCTACAGCGGCGCCGGCAGCAAGCTCTGGCACCGCGCCGGGGAGGGAGCGTTCACGGCGGCACCGGTAGTCGGTCCCGAAGGGGTGCTGCTCACCGCTACCGAGGACAGGATAACCGCCCTGAGCCGGGACGGCAGGCTCCTGTGGGCGCGGCGGAGGAGTACGCCGGTTGTGCAGATCGTTCCGGGCAGAGGGGTGTTCCATCTGCTCACCCAAACCGGAGAGGTAGAACGGTACGCAAGCGACGGTACCCGGCTCCCGTCGGTGCAACCTGCCCTCCCCGAGGGGGAGTGGACACTCCAGTTGGACCGGGAGGGGCGGTTTCTCGCCACCCGGAGCGGGGGCGGCGTGATACAGTACGATGAGGGGGGGAGGGAAATCTGGCGGGAGCCCCGAGCGCTTCTGGCCACCCCGATCACCGAGGGAGTGCTCCTCACCCTCCCCGAGGGGGAGGCGGAGCTTCGCACATCGGCGGGACGGCTGGTCTGGCAGCTCACCAGCGAGGGGGAGGTCAGACGCCTGGAGGCTGTCGAGGGCTACATCGTCGTTATCTTCGGCGACTGGGTGGTCAGCTGGTACCGGAGGAGCTCAGCCTCCGGCCGGGAGGGGGTAGAGGCGCACTGGATCGTCCCGGCAGGCGGCGGCGAGCGTAGCGGCGTATCCCCGGTTGCCCGGATCGAGAGCGCGCCCCTCGCTACTCTTCCCGCCCTCTACCAGGAGCTTCTGCGCTCCCCGCAGCGTGGCGACCGTCTCAGACTCCTCGACTCGATCGAAAGGCGCAGCGCCGCGGGGGAACTCGCGGGATTGTATCGCGGCTTTCGGGAACTGACCATCGCTGTGCTCCTCGAGCCGTACCGGAGGCGCGGGGGGCGCCCCGGGGCGGTACAAAACGACTTTCCCGACCTCAGGGCGCGGGCGGCGCTCCTCCTCGGCGACTGGGGCGACAGGAGATGTGAGCAGGCGCTCCTCGAACTGCTGAGACGGGAGGAGAACCCCGAGGTGCTCCGTGCTGCTCTCCTCGCCCTATCAGAGATCCCCTACCGGGCAGAGGGCGAGAGATCCGGAAGCGGGAGTCTCCGACCTTCCCTTGTCCTCGAGTTACTCGAGGAGGGGAGGGGGATAAGCGGCTTTCCGGGAATCGCCGCGGCAGCCCTCGAGGCGGTGGCTGCGGGGCGGGGGGAGCCGGGCGTCTCGACCCGGGAGGTCTACGCTCTCTTAGCCACAGCGGCGGCGGGCGAACAGACACGCCGGCGGGCGAGGGAGCTGATGGCACGCGACTTTGACAGGAGGCGGTAATGCACTATAGTAAGACCATGATCGCCCGTCTGCTGCTTGTAGTCCTCTTTGTAACCGCCCTCCCCGCCTTCTCCCAGGAGGTCGACGTCGACAGGGAGGAGCTCGAGAGTCAGGCGGAAGCGACAATCGAGTTCGAGAACTTCGAGGGTGAACAGGAGGAGGTCAGCAGCGCCGATGAGATCCGCGGCATCGGCGAGGCGCTCTCTGAGGGGCTGGCGCCGGAACCTGGGGCGACGGCAGATTACTTCGGACGCTACACCATCTTTCGCGGCGTCGACCCCGAGGACCCCGAGGGCCTTGACGCCGACGTCCTTTCCATCAACCCGGACGCCGAGGTTAACCATATCGACAACGTCCGTCGGATCATCGCCGGATACCTCATCGACGCCTTTGATTACAGCCGAGAGGACGCCGACCTCGTTGCGGAGCTTACCACCATCTACAACGCCGTCCATCGCGGTAACTTTACCTTCTTTTCCGGGCGCTACAAGGCGATCGTCACCGACTATCTCGACCCCGAGCGCGTCGGCATCGCGACCTCCTATACCCAGTGGCCCGGCTCGACGCAACTGGTGATCCCGCTGAGCGCCGGTGGTGCCCCGGGGGATCTCGACGCGGTCAGTCCACTCCAGCTCGCCGACCCCGCGGTCATCGAGGATCTTCGCAGGCGCCGGGATATGGGTATCGAGACCCGCAAAGCGATGATCCGGCTGATTGAGCGGGTGATCGAGGAGCGGGAGGAGGCGATCGAAGAGGAGCGCGAGGAGATCGAGGAGGAGCGGGAGCAGATCGAGGAGGAGCGCGAG